>JBBSDW010000022.1:0-28018 GCA_038240295.1 Kapaibacterium sp. (SeqCode) | reverse complement strand
AACATTCCATGAGATCCTTCACTTCGCTGAAGCTAGCTTAGGATGACATGACCGATTGTTGTGTTGGGGCGTAATAACAGTTTACTTGCCGATTACCCTCCCTTCTCCTAACTTTTCCCATTCATCCTTCATCATTCAGGCTTCATCCTTGCCCGAACGCCCACGTAATCCAGGTCAGTCGTTGAACCACGTACGCGTGAAGACCAACCTGTTCATCGCGTTGAGAGGGAAATCTTTGACATCGGGCTGCAACAGATGGAAATCCTCGTCATAATAGATCACGATCATCGGTGCATCATGCATTGCGAGGCTCTCGGCTTGCGCCCAAAGTTTATTGATCTCATCGCGATTGGTTGAGGCGATCGCCGCTTCATAGAGTTTATCGAATTCGGGATTGCTGTATCTCGTCGAATTGATCGAACTTGGGCCAGTGGCAGGAATATTTTTTCCGTAGAGCAGATTGAGAAAATTCTGCGGATCGGGATAATCGGCTACCCATCCGAGACGGAAGAACTTTGCCTTGCCTTCGTCGATCATGGCAGTGTGCTGCGCCCACTCGACTTGTTGCAGGCCGATCTTCACACCAAGATTCGACTGGATCTGCGACTGGATCGCCTGAGCCACATCATCATTACGTCCGCCGCCAGTGTTGTATTGCAAGGTGAGGTTAGGCAGGTTGCCGTTGAGATCTTTTTTGGCAAGCTCAAGCTCGGCTTTTGCAGAGTCAAGATTGAACGAGAATCCAGTCACGGTCGAGAAGAGATAACCGGGCATCGATGGCGGTACGATGCCATGCTCGCCAGGGGCTGCGGCCTGTCCTGACAAAACATACTTCACGATCTTATTGCGATCAATTGCGAACGAGAAAGCACGGCGTAGATGCACGTTCGAGACATCCCGTGTATTGAAGCCATAAAACTGACTTGAGAGCGCAGCAATGTGCATCACCTGATACTTCGTGTATTTACCCTTCGCCTTCTTGTTCTCGTCGACGACATCTTTGTAGAATTCGTTTGGAATTCGGTAGACATGATCGAGCGAGTTCTGTTCGAGACTTAGCAGCTCCGCCTTTGTCTCTTTCATAAAACTGTATTTGATCGAATCAAGATAGGGGAGTTGATTGCCATCCGCATCATGCTCCCAGTAGTGCGGATTTCGCTTTACGAGGCAATACTGACCTTCCTTCCAGGTTACCCATTGAAAAGGGCCGGTACCGACGCCATGATGCGCATACTCTTTCCCATATTTTTCGATCGCTTCGTGAGGGTAGATATACGCGGCTCCAAGCAACGGATAATCGTAGAACGGCGAGAATGGCTTGAGAAGCGTGACGACGAAAGTCGAATCGTTCGGAGCCTTGAGTCCCGAGACTCCCCCCGGTGTCTTTGCACCGCTCTTGAAATAGACATCTGCGCCCTGGATCACTTGAAAGTAGGGATAGGCGAGGGTGTTGGTCGATGGATCAAGCGCACGCGACCAGCAATAGACCACATCCTGGGCTACGAATTTACGCCCTTTGCTATTCGGGAAGCAGGGATCGTCATGAAAATACACGTCGGAGCGAAGGTGGAACGTGTAGGTGAGGCCATCGGAAGAGACTTCGGGCAGCGCGGAGAGCGACGGGAGCACCTTCAAATTCTGATCGAACTCGAGCAAGCCATTGTAAATACTCTCAGAAATATGCGCACTCGTTTCATCGTTGTTCTGCGGCGGATCGACCGAACGAAGGTCTCCTGTCTCGTTCGTATAAAAAGTGCCGCCCAGTTTTTTGCCGCCTTTGCCCTCGCGCAGAGTATGGGTGGCGCTCTTTTTTCCGCAGGAGCAAATGAGAAGAAGAGCTATCAAGCCGAGCGTAAGATTTCGGTTCATGGAAACAGGATCGAAAAAGTGATATCGCGATGAAGATAGAAGCACTGCAGGACAAAGTTACGGACTTGTTGAAAGGATCGCATCGGCTTCGATCTCCACCAACATTTCGTCCGAGATCAGCTCCACGGCACAGGGCGCAAGTGGATATATTCTCGGCCTGTTGTTCGACAAGGATCTGATCGGTCCGCTTTCGATCGAAACGGAGCTGCTTGTTACCCAGCGTAGCTTTACAGCTGCAGCGACCTTTCCGAGTGGGTCACCGAATGCTTCGAACGGCGAATCGTGGGCGGAGAAGCTCACCTATCTCCAGATCCCGATCTTGCTAAAAATAAGTCCGATCGATGGGGCATTCTCGCCGTGCGTCTTTGCCGGTCCGAACATCGGGTTCAAACTTTCGGCTTCTGCGATCACAGATTCGACTGGGCGGTCACAGACTGCCGACCAGAACACGCTCTTCAAGTCGCTCGATCTCGGCCTCGACGCCGGCGGTGGTCTTAGCGTAAAAGTGCTTCCTTTTGCCTATTTGTTCGCCGATGTTCGCTACACATTTGGGCTCATTGACGTTTATCACAACGTCACGACAAGCGGAGCGAGAGATTTGAAATCAAGAGACATTAAGTGGACCGGCGGATTGATGGTCGGATTCTGAACGAAGCTTCGCCTACTTCACAATTGCTCCGCTTTCATCGCGAGCACTTTCTCCCATAGCAGCGCAATGAGTTCGGGAATATTTTCACCGGCTACGGCGCTAATGATCATCGGCTTTTTACCGTCGATCTTCGACTTGCGAAATTTCGCCATCGCATCTTCCGGAATCGAATCCGATTTCGTGATTACGACCAGCCGTGGTTTCGCGAGCAGTTCTTTGTTGAACGATCCAAGTTCTTTCTTCAGCACTTTGAAGGATTCTGACGGGGGATTCAGTTCGTCGGTGCCATCAAGCAAAAAGAGGAGCACCGCGCTGCGCTCGATGTGCTTCAGGAATTGATGTCCCAAACCGCGTCCCTCCGAGGCACCTTCGATGAGTCCGGGGATATCGGCAACTACGAAGGACTGATGCTCAGCAGGGGCCTGCACGATGCCCAGGTTCGGAATAAGGGTCGTGAACGGATACTCGGCGATCTTCGGCTTCGCTGCAGAAATTCGAGAGATAAGCGTGGACTTTCCGGCGTTCGGAAATCCGACTAGCGCAACATCGGCAAGCAGCTTTAGCTCCAGTTCGAGATCCATCGCTTCGCCAGGTTTGCCGTCCGTCTTATGACGCGGAGCCTGATTGGTGGAAGTCTTGAATTCCGTATTGCCGAGACCTCCGCGACCACCTTTTGCGATGAGCACGCTCTGACCTTTCTCAAGAAGATCTGCAACCAGATGTCCGTTGGCGGTATCGCGAACCTGGGTTCCGACCGGTACGCGAATGATCGCGTCCTTGCCGTTGCGTCCGGTGCAGTTATTGGCTGCGCCGGGATTTCCATCGCCGGCCGTTACTTTTTTCAGGTAGCGGAAATCAAGCAGTGTCGAAAGCTGGGTATCGGCTTCGAGATAGACCGAGCCACCGACTCCGCCATTGCCGCCATCGGGTCCGCCTTTGGGTACGTATTTCTCTCGTCGCCAGGAAATGACACCATCGCCGCCCTTACCGGCCTCGACGCGAATGCGTGCCTCGTCAATAAATTGCATGGATACGTTATGTTATTTCTCGCTGCGTACGAATCGCGAGTAAACGAGATCAGAAAACCTGATCGCCGTTTTTGAATAAGGGTTGATACGATGCCGAAGGAAGATCGCGTCGACATAAATGGAAGCCTGCTTCCAACTCTCGGTTTGATTGAGCAGTGTCACGTACCGCTTGTAATCGGTGTCGTTATCTTCAAAAAGCTTTCGTATAAATTTTCTTCGAAGGTCGGGCTCGATCATGCTGCCCATCGTGGGAAGTTTTGCCTCGGCGCTCGATGGGGGAAGCGCGAGGACTTCCTTCGTTTTTGACGAACGTGGTGTCTCGGCAGGAAGCTCGATCACCTCAACTTCGATCATGCCGACACTATCCTGCTCAGCGAGCTTCATGAGCGGTGCCTGCTCGCTCGAATTGTCGGATTGTTCTTCAGGTGCGGGCATGGCGCGATTCAGGTCGAAGCTCTGAATGTTGCTTTGCGAATTGCGTTTTGGTGTTACTACCGGAATCCCGGCACTCTTTAAATCGCGAATGAAGTCGTCGTAGCTGGTCGGAGGTTGTTCGGGAGTTTGAGTGGATGGATCAAACTGGATGGTCTCGAGAGGCACCGTCGTATCCACAGGTTTGGGAGGATCTTCACCGCGTAACAGGTCATCGAGCAACATTTGCAACTCACGCATTGTGAGTGTTTCGGCCCCTGAAAATTCTATCCGGTTTCGCGCGGCCGACATCCCTCGATCGCTAAAAAAATCCTCAAGTACAGTTCGCTCGATCGACCGAATTTCTGCCAGACTATAAAGATCGTACAAAGGCCCGAGCAATTCGCCTATTTCACTCACGGGGAAATTTCCGAGGACGCCACGATGTATTTTACGAAACTGGCGATAGAGCGTCACCTCGTCGACATGAGTGACACCGGCAGCTCGAAGCCGCTCGGCCCACGCAAGCGTGATCTCGGATAGATACTGATACTCGGCAGCGTGTTCCAGGATATCGAAGAATCGCTTGTCGAGTTTTGTCTCAGCTTCGTTGTTGGTCAGAAGCGCTGCGAGCGTTTGTTCGGGGCGAACAAGGTAGGCATGCGCAACTTCCATTGCGCTTGCGAATGCATCGGCAAATTCCGATATCGGCATCGTGCTCGTGAGCATGAGCCCTGTCGTGAAGGTTTCGACAGCGGGGGATTCAAGCCGTTGATCGATGCGAAACCGCTCTCGAAGCGGTGCGACTCCTCGTGCGATCGAAAACCGAAGTTCAAGATCGAGAAACCGAGTAACGACTGCGGGAATCGTGCGATCGCTTAGCACGGACCGGACATCGACATACCCGCCCGCCGAAGCATGCCGGGCGATCGTTCGCTCAAGCAAAACTGCCGCAACTCGCTGATGCGGTTTCTGCTGGGTCTGGTTAAATTCGGTAGTCTCGGTGGTTTCAGTCATGGGGAAATGGTAACCGCGAGAGGGGCAGGATGTATCCCGAGGCCCCTGGCGAGTTTACACCATGGGTTCCTGCCTGAGGCTTTTGCTTATGCGGGGAGCTGCACCCGGTCGGCATCATTCACTTCCTTTGCGGCATCTTGCCACACCTGTTGTGACACTGGTGAGCAATAAGGTCATCGCTCAAGGTCTTCAATGGAGGGTGACGTTGACGATCCTCTTGCACCCTTTCGGCGGCGGTCATGGGTGCACAAATTTGTTTCACCACAATAAATGACGCTTTGGCTGGATGTCACGCCATTCGATGTGTGTCGTACCCAGCGACCTCTGGTATCCTGCGCAATGAATTACCGCCCAAGCAACCCCTTCTTATTACGGATCCTTCACGCAGCGGCAGGACATTCTGAAATATTCATTGGTGCCTGGCTCTACAATCTCTTCGGAATCGTTCGTTAATTCATACGCCTGAGGATACGGCGGCTGCGATATTGTCGCGGACATGAACCATGCAGCGGTTCCCAGGAACTCGACGAATCCAGGATCGTATGGACCTCCATCAGGGAAGGAGTGCTGCTTTGCATCACCTGCGTCGGCGATTTACACTGCGAGAACGTGACAGCTAAAGCAAGTAGCGCGACAAGTTTGAGAGCTTTCATAATGTGTGCTACAATATTTTGTTTTAATTATTTTTGTGATGTTATTTATCTTTCACGCAGCGACAGGAATTACCGTCAACTAACGGCGATGTGGTGGAGCCGGTCATTCCATCAGAAGAAGATAAAACCCATACGACCTCATTTTTGCCCGCGTTTTGGCTTGACGTGGCGAACTGTGTTAAGTCGCCGAGGCCGCTAAAGCTTGCCGGAAGCGCAATCCCGCCCGGCAGCCCGGAAAATCCGCTGGTGTTCGTCGCCCCCGAATTCGGGCTGTTCCAGAGTGGCGAAACCGCTTTCATTGCACCGCCGCCGATCACGCTTCCACCCAACGTACCAACCATACTTTGATACTCTGTCGTACTTGGGACATGCCAGCCCTTGGGGCACACCCCCTGAACTCCGCTTGGATTGGTAGATGTGGCTGAGGCACCCTGCATAAGTGTGGTCCAATCGTAGAGTCGTCCGTAGATTGCTCCGTTGGAAGGATCATTATTATACGTCAGGCTTCCGGGCGCGTTGTAATTTAGATTCTGGGCCATCCAGGTTTGACCGCCGATACAAACAGCATGATAGAGCTGTCCATCGCGAGCGTCCGTGAAAGTATCAATGCAGTCTTTCTCGTAACTGTAATCATCAGCTCCAAAATGGTGTAATGCCAGGTCCCCAAGTAGATCGTCGTTCAGATCCGTCGGGTCAATGTATTCTGTTGAATTGTCCACTTTAAGATCCGCGATCTGTGTACTGTCGTGATTATCAATGAAGCGGTGTATGAGGGAATCCTCCATTATCTTGGCAAACGAATCATGGACCGCCCTCGAGGTTTGAGGGGGATCGTTCTTGACATATCCATAATAGCTGATCGGGTGACGATTTAAAAAAGCGGTGCCGATGGGTCCGTTAATGGTGAACGTATGCCCTGGAATCGTGTCGAACAAACCGTCCGATTGCTTTATGATCTTTGTAGGTATCACGACCGAACTTGCAGTCCAACCGCTATAGCACATATTGCCGAAAATGACCGTGTTGGACATGGGACCGAGCAGGTCGAGATACTTTGAACTGAACAAGATCGACCGAGACTCCTGAGGGAACACGCTTTTTTGCCAGCCGGGTAGCTTCGGGTTAGCAGGGATACTTAATCCAAGATCCAGCGCACCGGTCTCGATCTTGCTCGACGTGCCCGGGCCAGCTTGCGCGTCGATAGAGGTTTTCAAAGCGTCATTCGAGGTTACTGGAGCAGGTAGGTTCAGTGTTGAACCGACGACGAACGAATTTCTCAATCCGTGGGTATCCATAATGACCAACCCATAATCCTTAAATGTTTCGACGACACCATACGAGCATTCGGCATCCTTGAGGACAGTGACCTCAAGACCGAGGTCCGAGTTAGTGATCTCCTTCTGTATCCTGTCGAGTTGCGTGCTCAATCCAAATTCCGTGGCTCTGGCAGCGAACATCAATACTTTCTTGTTGCTGATCTTATTGTTAGAGAGGATCGAATTGATGTTGCGATCGGATAGATCTTTTAACTGGGTTCCGCCACCATACCCGCGATAGACCGAAAAACCGCTGTCGTTGAGTGGCACGAAAGAGAACGACGTCTGAAGTCCCGAGCGCAGGATGATCGTGATGTTGAGACGGTCAAAATTCACCGCATCGGCAACGTTCGGTTGACCGAGCAGCCAATCGGTCGTCAACTCAATCGCCGCTGCCGGATCTCCGCCCGTTTGGTCGGCGAAGGCGAGAAACCGGGTTTACACCGAATCGAGGAGCGTATGCACTTCGAGGATCGAAGGGGCATGCGCCGCTTCCATCACCTGCGTAGGCGATTTGCATTGTATAAAAAGGAATGAGACGATCAGGAGTAGGAGCAGGTTGCAGTTTCTCATGGATTGATCTTTGGTGTCACCTTTTGGCAATACGACTGTCATGCAATTATACGCAACTATGTACGCGCTTCCGAAACGCAAGTTTAGACCGTCGTACCAATGAAAGCTCGGAATGCCGGTGTGTGGTCAGGCCCAGCTTAGCGAAGTGGCGACACTACACTTCGTCTCCCTCGTCACCGCCCACGACCTTGAACTTGCCGCCTTCGTAGAGGAGGAAATTCTTCATGAAGTCGGTGATGTCGCCATCCATCACGGCTTGCACGTCGGTCTTGGCGAACTTCGTGCGATGATCTTTGACCATCGTATATGGCTGGAAAACATACGAGCGGATCTGCGAGCCCCAGCTGATGATCTTTTTCGATCCTTCGATCGCGGCGAGTCGTGCTTCTTCGACTTCTTTATCGATACGCGAGATCCGCGATTTCAGCATCTTCATCGCTCGCTCACCGTTCTGGAATTGCGAGCGTTCCTCCTGACAGGCTGCAACCACCGTATGCAACACACCCGTCGAATCGGTGTACTTATATGTAAAACGAACTGCGGTTTCAACTTTGTTGACATTCTGTCCGCCTTTGCCGCCCGACCGATACGTATCACGCTGGAGCAGCGCGGGATTAAGATTGATCTCGGTGTTCTCTTCCTCAAGTATCGGATAGGAATAGACGCTTGAGAAACTTGTATGTCTGCGTGCATTCGAATCGTAGGGCGAAATGCGTACTAAACGATGCACACCATTCTCGGCCTTGAGATATCCGAAGGCATTCTCGCCTTTGATCTCGAGTGTCGCCGATTTGATGCCGGCCGATTCGCCTTGCTGCTCGTCGAGTAACAAAACCTTGAAGCCCTGACGTTCTGCCCAGCGCGTGTACATTCGCTCGAGCATTTCCGCCCAGTCGTTGGCTTCGGTGCCGCCCTGGCCGGCGTTCACCATGATGATCGCATCCTTACTATCATCAGCACCTGAAAGCATCACGGCCACTTCCTGCGCCTGGAGGTCGCTTGACATTTTATCGAATTCCTCGACGACCTGCGGCATGAGCGTAGGATCTTCGGAGGCAAGCTCCAAAAGTCCTTCGGCATCGTCGAGGCGTGTTTTTAACTTTTGATAGGAATCGCGTTCGAGCTTCAAACGCGATGCTTCCTGCATCAATTTTTGAGCGGCTCGGTTGTCATTCCAGAAGTCGGGCTTGGAGGACTCCTCTTCTAGCTGGTCGATTCGGCGTTCTTTGCGACCGAGGTCAAAGAGAGTCGCCGAGGTCCGCGAGTCGTTCGCGTAGTTCGGCAATAGAGGTGGAAGAGATCTCGGTCATCATGGTCGTCGCTATCGTTCGGTTTGGTTACTTTCTTTCGAGTGGCTGTTAACGGAGGGCGAGGGTGAAAAGTGCTGAGTGCTTAATTCTTAATTTTTAGTTTTTAGTTCTTAGTTCTGGGTTTAAGTGAAAGCAGGTTACGATTTAGAAGTTATTGCAGCAGTTCAAACGTGTCGCTTCTGGGGCCTCCGGGCGAAAGGATCTGCTTTTGCAGTTGTAAAACTTCATACGAGGCGTCAACTCTGCCCATGATTGATAGAAACAACGGTCCGAGTAAAGGTTCAGGTGGCGATAACTGAGTCTGGGCAACCGCTTCATGACTGCCTCGAGCAATCAGATCCCCGAGCGCGTTTATTGTCACAACGCTGTCGGAGTTAGGAAATGGGGATGGACGCGTATCCACAACAAGGCTGTACGGTGGCACAAGAGACGTGTCAACGCATGAGTAGTAGATCAAGAAATATCCGTTGGAACTAGGTTTTGTACAACTATCGATTTTTAGTTTTGCCGTCCAAAGTTCCGCCAATTGGTTGCCGACAAAATACTGGACACCGGGACCAGGAATAAGAATATTAAAATACTTTATCCCGAAGTAGCCATCCTTGGAACAACTGATAACATGAGTGCCTTGAGGGATGCTGTCGAGTTGCCAGGAACCATCGGGCTTGGACAAAGCAGTGATGTCGCTACCATCGCTTGAGATGAGAACTCCGCTCCCATCATTCTTGTACCTGAAGTCAATGCCGTAAAGCGATGTCTTTCCGGCCATGCTCCCTTTGCTACTCCAGACGGTGACAGTCGTCGCGGCCGGGTTATTTGAGCAGGCCGCGAGAAATAAAAGAAGGCTGGTTGCGCGGAGTTGTAATTTCACTTGAATATGTCTGTCTCAATTTTCAAATTTCATAATCACTCGCCACATTTGAAGTCGGGATAACGAATACAGTCAAATTACACGGCACTGCCTCATAGGCCATGCTGCTGGGCGACCGTGTCGAGCGAACGTTGGATGACATCGAGATCGAGCCGTATATAGCTATTTTTTCGTGGTGGCTGCTAATCCGGGAAGGACAGCAGGCTCGCCATCAAATCTCATACTTCATACCTACCGCACATGCAACAGCCGCAGCGACGTGCTAAATCCGCCAGCAGTACACGAATCGAGTAGGACCCCGCAGGCCAGGAGGCTGCGTTGAAATCAATCGAATGGTGGGACGATAAAACTTTTGATTCGGTTGCACGCAGCACTCCAAGCATGTCATAAACTTGAACCTCTACAGAACCAAGATCGGTATCCGAATGCAATATCGTCAGCCGCGTTGCGGGATTCGGAATGATCGAGAGGATTGGGAGTTTGCCAGTTCTCAGGAAATCACTAAGAGTGTGGGTGCCGCAACCAACTTTAGAGCAGATCGTCGCCGTGAATGATTGAGAAACAGATGCGCATGCGGTAATGCTCGCGCTGGAAACGCTGATCGAATCGAAAAAGACAGTGCTGCACGAATCGTATCTCGGAAAAATTGTAAATGCGGCATAACCGAGTAAGGTGTCTTCGTTCTGCAGCGCAGATTGATCGAAATGAACTTTCGCTAAGCCCCGCCCACGCATGATGGTTTGATCGACCTTGCTTCCCGTTGCAAGATAGGTCCCTTGATATACAAGGACAGAATCGTTAAAATGGAGCGAAAAACCCAAATCACTTCCTACAAGCTTCGGTTTGGAGAAAATCGGAACGTAGACAGTGGCGCCGATCGTGTCGTTTGACACGTTCGACGCGCTGAAAGTAGCGGATGGTGCGATTACGAGTGGATCTCCACCACTGTTGGTAGTTTGCCAAATGTTTCCCTCGCTGTCTGCGGCAATTATGACGTTATCATTTACCGCAGCAATGAGCCTCGTATCCCACTGGTTCGTCGGGCCGCCAATACTCTTCCAATTTAAACCGCGATCGGTTGATCGGTAGACTCCATCCGTGATGGTCTGGATGTATTCCGCATTCGAAGAGAGGGCAACGGAGCCACAAAGGAAGGGAATCGTACCCGTAAGAGTAGACTGCCAGGAATTGCCACGATCAGAAGATCGAAGAAGCTGAGAAATATTGCCGGTTCGGAAGATCCAATTTTCATTCGGAAGAAAAAGCAAATTCTGATCGCACGAATCAACGCTGAACCCGTAAGAGTCAAACGGCACACCCCCATTTGAAGCTGTCCATGTGTTGCCGAGATCGCTCGTTTGATAAATGTTGCCGTCTCCCAGCGCGAGAAACGTTCCATTGTGCAAATGGAAGACAGAGAGCCAACTATGAGGGTTAGAGCTCCGAATCCATGTAAAGCCCCCGTCGGTAGTTACGAATGCTGCCGCAGCAAGTGTCGAGAAACTGTCTCCAAAGCAAACGCTTGTGTAGGCACCACTGAGAGCTAGTCTCCAAGTAACACCTTCATCGGAAGTAAGGAACACGCCGCCATACCCAGCAACGGCACCGTGAGCGCGATCAAAAAACTGTACATCAAGTGGGACGCCATGCCAGGGAGCTACGCTTTGTCGCGTCCACGTATTTCCAAGATCTGTTGACATGTAGAAATTATCCGCAGCCAACCATAAATTTCCGGCACGATACGTCATTGCGTAATGGGCGACGCGGCTGACATTGGTGGGAAAAACACGATTCGCAACAATCTTCCATTGCGCCCCCGCATTAAGAGGGAACAAGAGAACCACAAAAACGAGAAGCCACTTTTTCATCGTATCACAAACCTACAACATAAATGCGCGACTCGGTTCGCATTTAGCATTCGGGTTAGCAATAATCGAACGTGGTGATTGCGAGGGTGGCTGGGTTTTCCCCTGCCCCGTGTCCAGAATTTTACTCAAAACCGAGCAACCTGCGTTCCTGCCGTATTTTCGCAGCAGTTCAGAATTTTACTTCCGCAAAAAGCACCGCATGTTCTCAAAATGTCTCTCGGGCACTACGCAAGGGATCACGGCCTATACGGTCGAGATCGAAACGCACGTTGAAGGCAGCGTGCCGAATTTTATCATGGTCGGCCTTCCTGATTCTGCCGTTAAAGAGAGCAAGGAGCGTGTGATCGCGGCCATGAAGAATTCGGCGCTGCCATTCGAATTTTCGAAACGCATCACCGTTAATCTTGCGCCTGCCGATATTCGCAAGGAGGGGAGCGCGTTCGATCTTCCGATCGCGCTCGGACTGCTTGCAACGACTGGTAGTGTCGAAGCGCAACGTCTCAACCAGTATATGCTGCTCGGCGAACTTGCGCTCGATGGTTCGCTGCGACCGATCCACGGTGCGCTAAACATTGCGCTTCATGTTCGAAAATTAAAGGAGACATTCCCCGAGCTGAAGGGAATGATCGTGCCTGAACAAAACGCCAAGGAAGCAGCGCTGGTCTCGGAAATCGATGTCTACTCGGTCTCGACTTTGCGCGAGGCTGTTGAAATTTTGAACGGCACTTCAAAAAAAGAGAAAGAATTTGTCGACATCAGCAAGCTCTTCAATGAAGATGTTTACGAAATGCAGCATCTTGATTTTGCTGAAGTCAAAGGGCAGGAGGCTGTGAAGCGCGCCTTAGAAGTTGCTGCTGCGGGCGGCCACAACCTCATCATGGTCGGCTCACCCGGCTCTGGCAAGAGTATGCTGGCGAAGCGATTTCCTTCGATCCTTCCGCCACTCGAATTCGACGAAGCCTTGGAGACCACAAAGATCCACTCTGTTGCCGGCATCCTGCCGCCTGGTGTTCCGCTTGTGACTCGCCGACCATTTCGCTCGCCGCATCATACAATATCGGACGCAGCTCTCGTTGGCGGCGGCATGCGAAACATTCGACCCGGCGAAATTTCACTTTCCCACAATGGCGTTCTATTCCTTGACGAGCTTCCTGAATTCCAGCGCAGTGTGCTGGAAGTGTTGCGCCAACCGCTTGAAGATGGCTGCGTCACGATCTCCCGCACGAGCATGACGGTTGATTATCCCGCCAATTTCATGCTCATCTGCGCGATGAATCCCTGCCCGTGCGGTAATTTCGGGTCGACAGTCCATTCGTGTTCGTGTTCGGAGCAGGTGATTCAGCGATACATGAGCAAGATATCTGGGCCATTGCTCGATCGTATCGATATCCATGTCGAGGTGCCGACCGTTAAGATCGAAGAGCTATCGAAAAAATCTTCCGGTGAACGCTCCAGCGCGATCCGGGATAGAGTCCTGCGCGCTCGTGAAAAGCAGCGCGAGCGCTATCGGAGTTTGAACGGAAAGCTCACCGGTCCTCGCGTATATAAGAATGCCGATCTCAGTTCCAAATTCGTCCAGGAATTTTGCGAGATCAGCGACGATTCGAAACAGCTCCTGAAAATGGCAATGACCCGCATGGGACTCTCGGCCAGAGCCTATGATCGTATCCTCAAAGTCTCTCGGACGATCGCAGATCTCGCAAATGTCGACCAGATCACACCGGCTCACGTTTCGGAAGCGATCCAGTATCGGACGCTTGACCGGCAGTTTTGGAATGCTTGATTGGGTAATTGAGCAATTTAGTGAAATCTAAGTAAAGAAAAACGCCTTTGTCTTTACTTAAATAGCGAAACGGTATTTTAAGTAAAGCAAACGTTACTTAGCGCGTTTTCGGACAAAAGAGGAAATCATTTCCAACTTGATCACTCCAACTCCTGACTTCCGCAATCGTCGGGATCTTGTAACCGGTCTTGTTCATTTCGATCGCATTGAACTTCGTCGCATAGACCTTCAGGAAATCTTTCGATTTGGTCTTTTTCGGATAAAGACTTCCCACAAATCTCACTCAAGGACACCGTTGCAGGCACGCGCAGCTGTCGGTTTACCGATCAGTTTTCAGGCCTCCAGCGGCGAATCGCACATCTTTTGGAATTTTGGATCATCGGCTTCAAAAATATTAGACTCTTCTCATGAAGCGAATGACATTGTTTTTTCGACCGGTGGGAGCAAAACGATTCTCGTGACGAGCTTCGCAGGATGTGCGAGAATTGACACTCTACTTCTTGATGTGCTCGATTGCACGACGCCAGTAATCCCGTCTTGGGCTGTGGTGATCGATACAGATCAGACCTCCCGCATAAGCACTGGCTCGCTTTGGGTCAATCCTGGTGTGACGCTGAGCCTCCAATTTGGTACGGATACGATCTATGCAGAAACTGGGTCGAAGATCATTGGAACTTCGACCTCGCTGGTTTATTTAAAGCGTGGTGCCCAGATTCTTGAAAACAATGGATTGGTGATTCATGATACGAGCACAAGTTTTTCCGGCGACAATCTATTGTGCTCTGGCCTGACGTTCAACTACAGTCAAGCACCACCCAACGTTGCATTCCGCAATGGCGTCTTCGCCGGTGCAGCTCTCAGCTCGATCAAAGTTTCCCCAAATCCGGCGACAGGGCGTGTCACGATCTCTGGGCTTCGAAAGGGCATTTCGTCGATGGCTATTGTGAACGTTCTCGGTGCGAGTGTCATGGAACTGCGTCCGGAGGGTAGGTCGAGCCTACCTGTAGAGCTATCTTCGCTGCCGGCAGGTTCGTATTTCGTAAGAATCGAAGCCGTTAACTCGGTCTCCACAATCAGGCTGGTCAAAGAGTAATTTTTGGAATTCGTGAGGTAAGACGAAGTTGCTCTGGTTGTGTAAATGAATCCGGCGTCTGTTCGCCGGATTTTTTTTGCCGCTCAGGTAAGTTTTGGCACCCTTTCTGAGTCTATGGTTTCGGAAAGTCGCTTAACCAAGTCATTCATCATCGAATACGTGCAGGACAACCGACGGCCGTTTTACATCATCGCGCATAATCCCGATTCGATGAAGGAGGCAGCGCAAGCGATCAAAGATGGCGCGAATTCGCTTGAGCCTGATGTTTGCTTCGATGGCAAGAGCTGGGATGACTTTAATGTGCGGGATCGATGGACGTTTGCGCCAGGATTTCTTTCGAAGGTTGTCTACTCCGATCCGCCTCTGCGACTTTATCTGCGCGCATTGGTCGAGATCCTGCGAGCGCACCCTGAAAACAACTTTTCCTTGCTCGCCTTTGATCTCAAGCAGCCTTTCCACCACGATATCAATAAATTTTTTCAAGTTATCTCGGAAGAATTTTGCCCCCATTTCCCTGAGGTTTCGATCATGACGACCGTTGGCGTCCCCAGGGGAATGAAAATGCTGACGCGGCGACAACGGGTCGGGACGGACGAAGCAATTGGCATCGATGAGGGAATTTCGTCAGGTCGCGCCGAACGGTTTTTTAAGCGGGTGCCGATTCCGTTCGTCTATGGCATCGGTACCAGTGTTCCGTTCATCCCGACTACGATGTATTTGCCACGTATCAAGAAGGCGTTGAAGCGGCGGGACGCCGGTGGAAGTTTTAGTCTCGTATATCCCTGGACCGTGAACTCGGAATACTCCCTGCGAAAATTTCTCGATCTGGAAAGTGGTGTCGACGGGATCATCACCGACAACGTAAAGCTGCTGAAACGTCTCGTTGAGTCGGAGCGATATTCAATGAGGTTCCGATTGGCGACTGCGGAGGATAAACCGTTTCGTCTCCGAAGCGGTGAGAAGTCGCACTAAGCGAGTCTCTTGTATAATTCAGAGTTCCTGGAGAGCGCGAACTTCATTGTTCTGGTAAACTCCTCATCTTGCTGAAAAAGTATGGATTTAATAGAAAGATGAGCAAGTTCTTCGAGTCGAACTCCAAGCTTATCGGCTTGTGCCTGTAACTGCTCGCGTTCGTTATCTTCGATCGGGATTGTTAGGATAGTCATACTTGAATGTGCTATCGACAACTTAACAACTGCTGACAGCTTGAAATTCCGAGAAGGGGGACGCGTTACTGCTCTGCAATGCACAGCCTGAGGCGATTGTTACCACTGCCCTTTAGTTTATACCGACCGAGTCACCCGTGATTCTGATTTTCATACTACTCGCATTACTCTGGCTCACCTTTCTCGCGCAGGTCGCTTGGCATGGCTCGGCGATCAAATCCCTGCCTGATTCCCTAAGTGTCAGTGACTTGCCATTACTAAGCGTCGTTATCGCTGCGCGAGACGAGGCGATGACATTGCAGGAAAGTCTTCCGAAGCTGATCGCGACGACGTACTCCAACGTCGAATTCATTCTGATCAACGATCGATCGGTCGATGAGACTGAGGCCATACTTAATAAATTTGCGAACATCGATCCGAGAGTTCGGATAATAACTGTTTCAGCGCTTCCAGAAGGCTGGCTCGGCAAAGTGCACGCACTGAACGAAGGAGTGAAAGCGGCGAAAGGGAAGTGGCTGCTTTTAAGCGATGCCGACGTCCACTTTGAACAGAAAGCGTTCGAGAGGGCGGTCAGTGAAGCAGAAGGCAGATCGCTCGACCACCTGCTTCTGTTGCCAAAGATGCGTGTGGAGCGTAGCACGTTCTTGTTGCCGCTCTTTAATCTTTGCTTCGGTATGATGTTCGTATCGAGATTGAAGGCACGAGATATTGCTAAAAGCAGCTCGAGCGCATTTGGTGGAGTCGGTGCTTTTAATCTTATTCGCCGTTCCGTTTACGATCGCAGCAGAGGTCTTGAATGGCTCAAGTTGGAAGTGCTCGACGATGTCGGAGTGGGGCTACTGATGAAAGAGGCAGGAGGGAGGGCTGCAATCTTCGCTTCAACGGGTGAAGTGCATCTGGAGTGGTATGCGTCATTCAAACAGACGATACTCGGACTCGAAAAAAATGCTTTCGCAGGATTTGCACGCTTCAGTGCACTCCGCGCGCTTTGGATGATCCTGTTTCTCATCGTCGTTGCCCTCGGCGGTTTGGTCATTGCGGTTATCGCTCACTCATGGTTAATGATCCTCGTCTACGTTTTTCTCTATACGGTCTTACCTGGTATCGGCGTTGTGGCCGTTCAGTCGGACCAGGGCTTTCGTTTTTGGCACGGCCTTTTTGTGCCACTCGGATTCCTGTTCATCGCCTACGTACTTGGCCGATCAGCGTGGAAAACCTTAAGCCAACGAGGCATCTATTGGCGCGAGACGTTTTATCCCCTCGTTGAACTTCGGCAAGGACAGCGCGTGAAGCTCTGACATCTCGTATATTCGAAGCTCGTTATTCTTCTTTTAGCATTGAAGCCACATGCGCACGTTACTGGGTTACCTTCTTGCATTGACCTTTTTTGTTGACTTTCGTCCTGCGATCGCGCAGACTGCGGATACATCGAAGCATTCGCCATGGACGCATAGCGTTGTTGCGAGTTTGAACGTTGCAGAAGCAAGTTACACCAATTGGAATGCCGGGGGAGAGAATGCGCTTGCGTATTCAGCACTCCTGACGGGAAAGTCCGAAGACAATCCGTTGTCGGCGACCTGGACCAACTCTTACAAGCTCGCCTTCGGTCAGGCGCGTCTGGGTGATCATGGTTTGCGTAAGACCGATGATGAGATCGATCTGGAATCGTTATTCAAGTATAAGCTCGATTCGATCGTCAATCCCTACTTTGCAACGACCTTCAGATCGCAATTCGCGCCAGGCTATACGTATGTCCCCAACGATTCGGCGACAGAAGTCTCGAAATTTTTTGATCCTGCCTATTTCACCGAAAGTGTAGGTGCAATCTACGCTCCGTCGACGATCATCAAAACAAGGCTGGGAGTAGCCCTGCGCGAAATCATTACCACACAATTCACACAGTATGCTGACGATCCTTCAACGCAAAAGGTGGAATCGACAAGGGTCGAAGGGGGACTGGAATCCGTAACCGAATTCGCACTTCCCCTGGATCAAAATATTCTGCTCGCATCAAAACTCGAGATCTTTTCACCCTTCGAGCATTTCAGCCAGATGGTCGTCAGAAGCGAGAGCGGCATCGAAGCCAAGATCACCAAGTTCATCGTGGTAAACTTAAGCGCACTCATCCTGAATGACCCCACGGTAACACCCAAGACACAAGTCAAGCAGACACTTGCGATCGGGATCACGTATACATTCCTGTGAGTGTGAAAAGATCGACGCTGCAGGGCGACCGTAGAATCAGGAGTCTCGCAAAGCAGGCAATTGCGTTGGTGACGAGCGACAAGGTTCTCTGGTCGTTCGTGGCCGTGCTCGGGGTACTTTGGCTCATTGCCCCGTTCTTCGTCGCTATCGACGGTGGAGACGGGAGCTATCATAGGATCTGGATAGGTCAGTTCGCAAAGGTTCTGAATAGTGGGAGTTTGATACCGCGATGGCTGCCTGATAGTTTCGCCGGTCTCGGGGCGCCAACGTTTTATTTTTATTGCCCAGTCGCATATTACCTCACCTCACTTTTTTCCGCTGTTGTACCAACTGCAACCGTAGATACGGTCTACTTTTGTGTTTCATTAATAGTGACCGTTGCCTCAATTGTTTCGTTCTGGTACTTGGGAAAAGAGTTTAGCACGGACGAACGCTCGATATGGCTCGCGGCAGCGATCTACGGACTTGCACCGATTCGCTTTTATGATATCTACATCATGAACACATTCAGTGCGCACGCAGCATTCGCGATCGTGCCACTTATTGTAGGAACACTCACACGAATGGTGCGTGGAAGGAGGACGGCCCAAATGTTTTTTCTTTTGAGTGTAGGCTGGGCACTCCTGCTTTTGACCAACGTTCCGCTTTCGATCATGACAGCGATGCTTTGTTCCGCCTATCTTCTCGCGCTGTTGCGACGAGATCGAGTGCGATATTTCTTACTTGCAATTTCGGCCGTTGCGGTGGGTTCGGGAATCTCGCTCTATCATTACCTGCCCGTGCTTCATTTTCAGAAGTTTGCACGGCTTCAATATTTGTGGAGAGATACCTATAGCGCTTTTAAGCAGAATTTTTTCATAGAGAATCTGCTCAAAGGCCGGGATCTGACTGTTACCGGCATCTCTGTTTTCGACGCGCTCGGCACCTTGGCTGTGATCTTTCTCTGGCTTTGGGCGCGCCGCCAGGCGCGCCACGACACAAACACCGATCCTTACAGATTGTTGGGCGCGTCCGCCATTATCGGAGTGCTGATTCTTTACCTCAATACCCCGTTTATCTCTCAGTGGGTCTGGTATACGATTCCGTTCTTCAAGCTTATCCAGTGGAATTTTCGATTTGAAATTTGTGAATTGTTCATTGGTTGCTTTGTCCTCGTTCTTTGGTCTCGGTCTAAAAGAGTCTTGTGGTTGAAACTTGCGTTTTTCTTTTGGCTATTTACCGGGACCATCCTTGCTGGGATGAATATTCTGCACCTCAGGGTCAACCCCAAGGTACCCATTTTCAGTCAGTATGAGCCACCTGAATATGCGACGATATATAGTTATCGTAATCCCTACGATGTCATAAATTTCTGCAGCGATCACAAAAATGACTCACTCGTGTTCGTCGAGGGCCTTACCGTACCCGAACGGATTCAACTTCTTTCTCGGAAACCTGAAGAAATTGTGTGGCGGGTTACTCTTAGTCAACCTCGCCGAATTCTGTTGCATTTGTTCTATTGGCCGCAGTGGCATCTTCGTGTCAACGGAACCTTGATACACGGTTTCCCGAGTCCAGATGGTAGATACACTGCGGTACTTCCTTCAGGGAGCTATGAAGCACGCCTCACGCTTGATCGCCATCCGTCAGAAATTGCGGGGCTTGAGGCGAGTGGAATATCGCTTATACTTTTGTTCGGGATAACACTGACCCTTGTTATTTATCAACGGAGGAAAGAACGGTTGCACGGTCAGCTTCCTTTCGCCGAAGCAACGCTACCGCCCACAAGAGACAAACCATGATCAGCGACCCGATCGATGTGTACAGCCCGATCGACTGATACGTATTGTTGGAGTCAAGTGTGAGTTTCACTCGGTGTGTTCCCTGAGGAATCGGTGTAACCACTCTGCCCAAACTGTCTTCAGATATTGCGAGCACGTTACCATCGGATGTCGCCTGCCAGTCTGGCCAGTAAAAGTCATGGAAGGTCGCCTTCGTGTCTCGCTGCGAAGTAGAGACAAAATCTGTTTCATATGGAGTTACTGCGATAGACGCTACTCTCGAAAGCGTATCCCCTAACCGGACAACGGGATCTGAGGCGTGCATAGCGATGACACTATCGGAAACGCGCGCGGATGAGGTCGGCAGGTATTCTTCAGGCGTAGATGCATAATTCATGGTAGGATGAGGATTGATCTGGACGTGCATGAGCACAAGTAAAGAAAGGATTGCAGAAGGGACAAACCAGATCATGAGCATCCAAACCGCACGGTTCGATTCCGGTTTAACCCAACGCAGGGCGCATACGATGGCAGCTGCGAGCGAAAGGATCACGTCGCAGCGCCAGGGAGCCTGTATCACCGTGAAGGGAATTACTTTCGCAAACAGGGGGGTGAAGAGATAAGGTAATTGTAATGCCAGGACAAAAATCAGAAGAGCATTTAACGCGCGTTGCGGTCCGGTGCGGCCGCAACGTTTGAAACCAATCACGACAATTGCACCAAGCATCAGGCTCGAATACAAATTGACCGAGAGCGACTTTTTGGCCAGTATATCGACCAGCACATTTCCTGAACCTACATGTGCTGCTCCTAAAAGGTTGGCGGTATTGAGCAAGGGATAAAAATGCAACATCGGAATGAGATAGATCGCAGAAAGCGATGTCCCGATCGCAAATCCAGCGGCGAGAAGGAAAACAGATCGAAACTGCTGGCGCTCAACTCTAAAAAGAATATAACAAGGCACTCCTATCGCACAGACCGCAGCGACCGGAAGATTCGTAAGCAATACGGCGGACCAAGAGAGAGCGGTAAGGATGATGCCCAGTAACTTACGGCGACGCATCTGTGAGGAAATGCTGAGTTCGATCCCCCAAAAAAGGAACGGGAGAAAAGCCATCGCAACCTGCTCGCTCAATGCGCTCCTGATGAAGAGATCAAGAAATCGATAGGGCGCAAATCCATAGATGGTCGCCGCAAAGAGTGAGTTCTGTTTTGTTAAGCCGATCTGCAGGCAAAGATAGTAGCAGCCAACAATTGAGAGGATGGTTGCAAATGCGCCAGTCAAGTAGAAGAGCTGCGCTGGATCCGTACTTGTTGTGATGAAAGAAATGCCAGCGGCGACCACATACGTAAACGGAGGATAGAAATAAAAAATGGGCGCCCCAAAGCCATGGAATCCACGCTGCATCCAACGAGGATAAAGAACACCCTGCGAGATGCTTTGTCGAAAAAAAGTGATCCATTGCAAGTGCGAGCTTGCATCATGCCCGTCGACCGGCAGGAGGAAATATCCCGCGCACTGCTCCAGAACACAGATGGTCAACGCAAGAAGCGCGAACTGTTTTACTGTCGAAAGCGAGCGCAACTGCTTGACTATTCCCATACCGCTATCTCGCGATTATCGAGAAAGAAAGAAGTGCTGGATTTGCGTCCAGCACTCCAAGTCTGCTTCGCATTAACGATGACTCAAACAGGCTGCCCTTCGAGTGCGCCATCTTTCTTGCTTATGAGTCCTTCCTGCATCCGTATGAGATTCAGCGCGGAGCCAGCCTGGAACCACGAGAGGTGCTCCATATTCATACTGTGATTTAGCGGGATCACTTCTGTTGTATTGTCCGCGTGCTCTACGTGAAGATTGATAGTTCGGACTGGATCAAGTTCGTGCAGATATTCGATCGAGACACGGTCGCCTTCTTTGATGCGCTCATAATCGACCGAATTCACAAACGTGAGCGGAAGAATACCTTGCTTCTTCAAATTCGATTCGTGAATGCGAGCAAATGACCTCGCGATTACCGCAAGGCAGCCTAAGAATCTCGGACTCATCGCAGCATGCTCGCGACTCGAACCTTCGCCATAGTTCTCATCACCAACAATGACCCAGCGTTTGCCCCGAGCTTTGTAATCGCGCGCTACCTTTGGTACACTTACATGCTTCTCGCCGGTGAAGACGTTGTTCGTAACACCGATCTCATTTGTCCATGCATTCACTGCGCCGGTGAGCATGTTATCGGATATCTTATCAAGATGTCCGCGATATTTGAGCCACGGACCTGCAGGGGAGATGTGATCGGTAGTCGTCTTGCCTTTCGTCTTGATGAGCACAGGCATGTGCGCAGTTTCTGCATCGACCATGGGCTGGAATGGCTCGAGGATCTGCAGGCGTTCGCTGCCTACTGGTACGTGAACATCCACAGATTCTGGGTCTTCCGCAGGCGGGACATAGCCTATCCGTCGACCGATAAACCCATTCGGAGGTAGTGCCGCAACCTTCGGTGGAGCATCGAGTTTGAATTTGCTTCCGTCGGCCGCAGTCAGCTCATCGTGGATCGGATCGATCGCGAGTGTGCCAGCGAGCGCGTAGGCAATCACAACTTCCGGGCTTGCGACGAAGGCAAGCGTGTCCGGATTGGCGTCATTGCGCCCCGGGAAATTTCGATTGAAGCTATTGATGATCGTATTGCGAACACCTTTTTTTACATCTTCGCGCTTCCATTGACCGATGCAAGGTCCACACGCGTTCGCCATCACTTCTGCACCGATGGCTTCCAGACTCGCAAGAAATCCATCCCGCTTTACCGTTTCGAACACCTGTGCGGATCCCGGAGTGATGATAAGTTTAACCTTTGCTTTCATGCCGCGCGCACTTGCTTGATCTGCGATCTTGGCTGCTCGTGAAATATCCTCGTAGCTCGAGTTCGTGCAGCTTCCGACAAGCGTGGCTGAGATCTCTTCGGGATAATGATTTTCGACAGCATCTTTCTTGAGCTGCGATACTGGCCGCATGAGATCAGGCGTGAACGGACCGTTGATCAACGGCTCGAGTTCGGAGAGATTGATCTCAACGATCTCATCGAAATATTTCTCGGGGTTCTGCTCGATCTCGGGATCGGCAGTGAGCAGGTGGGTGTAATTTTTTGCAAGATCGGCAAGGTCGCCGCGATCGGTCGCTCGAAGATAATCGGCGGCGTTGTCATCGTAGGGAAAGACAGAAGTGGTAGCACCGATCTCCGCGCCCATGTTCGTAACGGTCGCTTTGCCTGTCGCGCTAAGTGTCTTGCAGCCCGATCCAAAATATTCGATGATTCGGTTCGTGCCTCCTTTTACGGTGAGCTTGCCGGCCACGTAGAGGATGATATCCTTTGGCGCCGTCCAGCCATTTAATTCGCCGGTAAGCTTGACACCGACCAATTTCGGCTGCAACACCTCCCACGCAAATCCAGCCATCGCATCGACAGCATCAGCGCCGCCGACCCCGATCGCGAGCATTGAAAGTCCGCCCATGTTTGGCGTGTGCGAATCGGAGCCAATGATGAGTCCGCCAGGGAACGCGTAGTTCTCGAGCACGACCTGGTGGATGATGCCGGAACCTGGCCCCCAGAACCCGAGGCCGAACTTTGCGGCCGAGGTCTTGAGAAAATTATATACTTCGTAATTCGAATCGAGTGCACGATTGAGGTCGGCAAGGGCACCTTCGTAGGCCTGGATCAGATGATCGCAATGAATGGAGGAAGGCACTGCAACCTGCTTGCGCCCGGCCTGCATGAATTGGAGAATCGCCATCTGCGCTGTAGCGTCCTGCATAATGACTCGGTCAACACGCAGGCGCATGAAACTTTTGCCGGCCTCCAGAGGCCGCGTACTCGGGTCATCGACATGTCCGAACAGGATCTTTTCAGCAAGCGTGAGCGGCCGTTTCAGGCGATCGCGAATGACGGCAAGACGCCTGTCCATCATCTTGTAGATCTTCTCGACCATCTCCGGTGTCGTTTCGACCGAGCTCGCACGGTTTTGCTTCGTGCGGCTCGAAACCGTCAAATGCCTGGAAGCAGAGGGCGATTGATCTTCGTTAGGATTGAGTGGTTGCCGATCGATCTCTGAGTTCGTAGTGTCGTTAGCCATAGTTGCTTAGAAATGTTGCCGAAACAAAGCTCGTTGACAGTAGGCTCGTTCGGCGAATCGCATGTTGACGCAAAATCCAAATTCTGGGACTGCAAACACGCATTGCTTCAAAAATGTTGAACGCCAGCACAATGCTTGTTTCTTAAAAACGGAAGTCGTTTACAAAGCGCCCTTATAAAATCTTATTTCCTCTCTACACTCCCGCTTCCGCTGATCGAAGTTTTGAAGACGGGCGGCTCGCCTTTGTAGAAAATTTCTCCAGAGCCCGAGACCTCTGCGTCAAGAGCTTCGCTGCAGTTGACCTCGCCATCCCCGGAACCTGAGATTGAGATCGAGCCCTTCTTTGCTTTCAGATCGAAGGCATGGATCGATCCGGAGCCTGCAACCTCCGCCTCGTAAAAATCAGCGGTCCCTCGGAGCGTCACATCTCCTGCGCCGGATATTTCAGACTTGATGTGCGCGGCAGTGATGTCCGCGTCGATATCGCCCGAACCCTCTATCGAGGCATTGAACTTCGAGGCGGTGAGCGAATTCATCGTCTTCAAACTTCCCGCACCTTCAATATCAACACCTTCCAGCGTCGGAACCGTGATCCGCACTTTAACGCCTTTTGGCGACGAATAGCTGTGGTCGGAGCTTATGATAAGCTTGTTATCCTTGACTTCGGCGTGAATGACAGCAAGTATATTGTCGTCACCTTCGATCCTAAAGGACGGAAGGTCACCCTGCGTCACTTCGACATCGGCGACCGTTTGGATCTCGAGCGTTTTATAAGGTTTGAGCGTCCTGGTTTCTGTCACGATCTTGCCAGATCCCTGGACGGATGGAAAAAATGCGCTGGAAATTTTTACGCAGGCCATAGGGAGAAAACATGCGGTGATAAGAAGGATCAGAACGGTGAAAAGTAGAAGCAATTTGATCATTGCGATCGGCTTAAGTTGGGTGGAAATGCTTCGAAGCGTGATTTTCTTTCATACGAAGGAAAATGAATTCAGTTTCATATTTCATGTGTTGTCACGACCTTCTGAGCCCTATGGACTACTTGAAAAAATCGATCATGTGGTGTGTGTATAAACTTTTTTCATGCTCAGAGCACCTTTGCTGTGAGAGGGGTAGGGATTCTGACGTATAAAAGGCAATTCACCATGTACCGGAAGGAGAAATAAGCACCTGCGTGCCGAGATCGTCGGTAAGCCAGGCATAGCGGTCGGGGCGGCATTCAATCACAAACGGCCTGATCGAGTCACAAATTCGTCGCCACTCCTGAAGATTAGCTCTCCAAATAAGCGGAGTCGATTGCGGTCCTTCAACGATCGAAAATTCTGAATCGGGATTTCGGGGGCGCTCATCGATCATCGCTGTTAAGGCAACATTCTCGAGCGTGGTGATAAACGGCAATTCATTTATTAGAAGCGAATCGGTTGTCTTCGAAGCCAGAGCTTCGAGAGAACATAGCAGCAGCGCAGCCTCGTCAGTGTTAAAATCGAATAAGCGAATCAGCGGGCATTTGCCGGACGCATCAGAAAGGTACTGAAGCTTCAAGGATAAGATGGGTAATTGGTAAGGTATAAACACCAAACGTAGGCATTTATGTTCCCAACGTAGGTCGGTTTTCAACCCGACCTCGAATGTTCCGGTTGCGGATAGCTTCAAAGAGCACCGACAGAATCTCGCTCAAGCAAAAATTTGACTGTGTGGAAGGAAGCGCTGCTTCCTTCTAATGGGATTTGGTTACTTTTGAGCTTAAGAGAAAGAGAGGTAAGCAGCGCTTCCCTCCACACGGTTTGGATGGTGGGCATCCCCGACGCTTCAAGCAAAAATTTAACTCAGAATGATACTTTGAGAGGGTGCCCTCGAAGTCCGAAGGCAAATTCTTCGCTCTCATCAAAATCGGGACATAAAAAAAGAGCCCACCGGTAGGATGGGCTCTGATCAGTTTTAGTGTTGTGTCGTTTTGCCGGCCAGGATTAAAAAAGGCCGGACTTCTGAGTTTTGGCAAACTAAACAGAGACTCACTCTGAAACAAACTTTCTCGGAAGAAAGGGAGGGCCAGGCCTCGCTGGTCCCTGCCCTAACTTCTGAAAAAGCGAACTTGTCTGGATTAAGATCGACCGACAGTGGTTATGCAACAAACCGCTGATGATCGATGTGATTGTCAAAGATCGATTAAGGGCAATTGTCAATCAACAAGAGCTCCACAGTTCGAATGTTCCTTCTGCGTTGTCGGCAAAACAAAACAGAGACTCATCTGAAGGATTAAAGGAGCGATTATTCAGCCTGGCATAACGGGGGCAAATCCGTTTGATAGCCCTGCCGATCGTCGGATTCTCAGGGGCGCTTCGGCTAAGGATTAAATAAGCGCCACCTGAGAAACCTCCGATGCTTCTTACATCACGATTGCGCTTGCTGCATTCGCGTTGAATCCCCACGCCTTCAGGTCGCTGACCTCAAGAAGTGGCGTACCAACGAGATACAAACGCGCACCGTGAAACCAGGTCTGATCCGTGAGCAGGCAGATGCCCGAGACACGTGCTGAACCGATCTGGTTTAACATTCCAAGTGCATTCAAGTCCGGTGTTGCGCTTGCACCCATTGCATGCGAGCGGCCGGTGAAATTAGCACCCTCATAGACGACTGCGAGGTCGTTCAAGGTATCAGAACCTTCTGCGTTCGCCGGCAGGATCATATCCTGGTTGCTGACGACGGTCGTAGCGTCATTGCCGTGCACTGCCGGGCTGTCGACGCCGCCAGCGAGGCGGTGTTCGGCTTGCATGCGTGAGGCAAGGGCGTCGATCTTTGCAAACTTGCTTGCGAGGCGGGTCGAGCGGGCCCAATCCTCGAAGGCTTCCTGTGAATCAAAGAGATGGACGACGTTCGGATCGGCGAGTCCGTCACCGGTTGCGAGGATCGGGGACTGGATGTTATTGATCATCCTCTGGATATCCGAGCGCTTGAGCAAGAATTCGCTGAACAGGAAACTTACCTGCTCGGTCTGGGTGGTGCTCTGTGTCGCTGTTGTCATCGTCGTATCTATTAAATGGCTTCTTTACAAACTACAATTAAAATTACTTGTCGAATTGAATCAGTTCGACTTCTGATCACCGTTAGGTGAGAAAGCCACGCAGTGCCGTATCACTGCGTCGCCAGAAAACGGATTAAAGGTACCAACCATGATTAATGATACGGAGCCGGTCCCAAAGTTACTTCCAGAAAAAATCTTCATCTCAGAACTTACACTTTCGTTATTCGGTCGGCTTGTCGTCCTTCCGTGTACAAATATGGCATGTCAAGCCCCCCAAATGACAATCAGTTGAAGCCTTTTTCTCACATGGGGAAATTGTACGATTCTCGGACTATTTTCGCAGATCCGAGGGGAGGGTCGCAGCAGTCAAAACGAGCTAAATCGGTGAATCCAGACAGGAACGGGGGATTGAGACCAAGTTAGCGTGTGGAAAAGTGGTGGGCAGAATGGGCGAAATGGGAAAATCCCAAGCGAGCGCAAAACCAATGCGTCACACGGGTGCAAAAACTTCTTTTCCGATTTTTTGAATCAAAAACTCAGAAAAGGCTTGAAACTCAATTTTTAGAACCTGCCCCGAAAATTATCAAATTAAATTTTCAGGGCCGCCGAAATCTCTTAGTTGTTCTCTTCGATGTCAGGAATTGTGATAACCGATGGGTTACCTACCATAACATTCTGCACAGCACCCTGATTTGCGTTGTAAGCGGCCTGCACCTGGCTTGCAGATGCATTCGGTGCGATGAGATTCAGAGCGATGAGGATTGAATAGATCAGACTCATGATAACCTCCTATTGATGTGATTCTTAGCTTAGAAGTAGCTGTTTCTTTCTACGAGACGCTTACTGGGCGCCTGGAAGTAACTTTGGATACCAAGACATGCTCCGCATGCGAAGTAGGCCTCATATATAATTACGAGATCATTCGAGTACGGATTTGGAAATTTTGACTTATTTTTGTATTCCGAAATGCCTGAGATCTGCCAACCTGCTAAAACACGCCGTTTTAGAGGTTTTGGTCAAATCCTGAATCATTTGACGAATAAAAATATTTGCCCATGAATCATTTGCCCGAGATCCTCCGAGTCGTTGCCCAACTCCGCGATCCTAATTTGGAGGTCATTAATGAGGTTTTTGACAAAAATTCGCCAGAAAATATCTCCAAGCTCTATTATGGGTTCAAGTCGGGGGAGTTTCAGAATGATCAGGTAGCTTCCTCTTCTTTATATAAGGCCGCCTCTACCGACACCCGATATACTTCCCTTAAGACTCGACTCAAGAAGCGACTACTAAACTCTTTGTTTT
>JBBSDW010000021.1:0-28047 GCA_038240295.1 Kapaibacterium sp. (SeqCode) | reverse complement strand
ATTTTAAAATAAACGCCTCCCCTGCGAAGGGGAGGTTGGGTGGGGTTTCGCAGCGGTATCGATGATACGGGATGCGAGAATCTATCGCGGTGGCTGTGGTGCACACTTTGATTAGCAGCAGACGGTCGGCATCGCGGTTCAGCCTCCGCGAAAGATGTTATTCGACCGGGGCATTTGCGACCGCTCCTAAACCTCACCCAACCTCTCCTTCGCAGGAGAGGAGATTTTATTGTTCGGTGCTGGAGATCAGGGCAGCGGCCATTCTGCTGATTGTCGTTGCCCCTTCAGATCTTTTTGTATCAACACTTTCATCCGCCGATTTTAAAATAAACGCCTCCCCTGCGAAGGGGAGGTTGGGTGGGGTTTCGCAGCGGTATCGATGATACGGGATGCGAGAATCTATCGCGGTGGCTGTGGTGCACACTTTGATTAGCGGTAGACGGTCGGCATCGCGGTTCAGCCCCCGCGAAAGATTTTATTCGACCGAGACGTTCGCGCCCGCTCCCACAAACCTCTCCTTCGCAGGAGAGGAGATTTTATTGTTCGGTGCCGTAGGAAGGCAGGTAGCTTGCTCCCGGGCTCACTAAGGTTTCAACACGACTTTTGTGCAATTCACCTTCTGTTCGAGGAAGATCTTGAAGGCGTTCGGTGCTTCGTCGAGGGGCAGGCGGTGACTGATCACGAAGCTTGCGGTCGATCTCGTGCGTTTCTTAGTGTTGAGTGTTGTCGAACAAATTGTCAACAAATACGTTGAAGAAAAAGGAATCTGCCATATTTGTTTTGAAGTCGGATCCAAAAGCTTTATGATTGAGTATAAATATTTTTTCCTCTCGCTGGTAGTCTCTGCACTGCTCATCGCCTTGTGCAAGCCGCTTGGTTTGCTCGCCAAATTCGGGACGGCGGAGATTGTGGTTTGGGTGCTGTTTCTCAAACTTGGCGATTCCTCTCTTCAGTTGAGCCGTGCGAACCGCCGGTTGGTCGCAGCTAACGATGTAGTCGACACCAACTTCGAACGACGGGCCCTGCTAACCTCTGGAATAATTTATCCGCTCTTTGTAAGTGCGGTCGTCGTCGCCTGATCGAATTTCGTGAAGTAGACATTCAAGCTTAATGGAAAATAGGCTTTCAGCCCTGTTCCCGGACTTCCAAGTCCGTCCCGCGACTGACATGGGCTTGGAAGCCCAATGAAAGCCTGAAAGGCTATCCTCATAGCGGTTATTTAACAAATCAGTCGCTCAATTGAGGTAAAAATCACGACAGTACGGTTTAGGTATGTGATCCCCTTGCAAAGTAATTAGGTCAAGCTCGACCGAGTCGCAACGTTAGAGTTTGCAAACCGTTGACGAAAGTTACCGATGTGTGAATGACCTCAGCTGCAACGTTCTGCGAAACTGAAGGGGGAAACCTTTGGCACACGGGGTGAATTATCCTACAGTCTTACATTGATGGTTCAGCAGATGATGAGGGTTTCTGCCCTACTTTTGATTATTCCCTTGCTAGTATGTGGTTCAAGACAGCGAACCTTGCCTCAAACTGATTCCTTCCAAATTGCGACTCTCTATCATGACCATTGCGAAGCGTTTGAAATCCTCGATTCGTTGGGCAGTTCAATTTGCGTTGGAAGCCGCAATCGACTTTTGGTAACACATGATGGAGGAGTGGTTTGGAACCAGATCGGGTCGCTTCCGAGCATCACGCTCGTAAAACAGATTCTCCATGTAGGACCAGCAATATTACTGGCTAACACTTCCTCCAATGGGGTTGGCGATCTCTACCTCAGCACCGATTCAGGACGAACTTTCACGTTAACACTTCCCTGCAGTGGCACGGGACCCGTCGTATATTATGACCGACGCCTTTCAATCCTGTACGCTGCGACGTGTTGTCCGACTGGCATCGCCGTCTCTTCCGATAGTGGAAGATCATGGATTTTCCCTGAACAGCTGATTGCCGCTTCGATTTGTTCTCAGGTCTGCTCATTGTTATGCACAAAGGAGGCCAGCTACATCTCTCTTTCGCGACCTGCCCGACTGCTGCGATATGATTCCACAGGATGGAGAGTAGTATTTAAAGATCCCAAGGGAGAGAACAGGGAGCTTCCACTTGTAACGACGTCATCGGGCACTGACAATTTGATGTTGTGTCTGACGTCTGGATCGGTCACTAATGAAGATATTTACCTGCTGAAAAAAGATCACGCTGTCAGCAAAGCAATTCGCTGCCCATTCAGTATGTGGGGTGCTACCAGTCAGGCCGGCGTGGCGAATAGGATTTGGATCGGCGCATACGATGCGGTCAGTGCAGTCGACTTTACCTTCGGATCGTTACAAGAGACGGATGACTTCGGCCAGACCTGGAACAGCGTTCGAATTCCCGGCGCCAGCTTGTATTGGTCATTAACAACAACTGCGGATGGTTCGATTTACGCTCCAACAGATGCTGGTTTGCAACGCTGTCGACTCACTCACTAAATATTCATTCTTTCGTACATCACGCAACATGAAACAGACGATTATGCCCTCGACCACGCTTCGACATCCCTCGCCGACCACTCTACTTTTCATGACATTCTTTCTGATGGGATTATTTCATCCGATGGAGATTCTTCGAGCTCAATGTATCCCGACTTGCCTGATGAATATGCCGAATCATTCTGGACAACCAGATCAGGAGCAAATTATCCTACAATGTTTCACCACTGCACCATGCGCTGAGTCTTGCCCGGGAGCTGTTCCCTGTGTCCAATATAAACTTCAAAATTTATACCAGTGTGAGGTGGTCGGTGTAAAGTTCAATTGCACGAATCATCATCCTGGTGATAACTTCATCGTTTGTGATGCTTCGGACGTTACCACCTCCGTTAGTTGGAATATTACGCCATCTGGATGTAGCCAAGCTGACGGCACAGGCAAAGAGGAAGTTTATATAAAAGCGCCCGGATATCCTGGTTATCCACCGTCGCCCGTGCCTTCACCAGGATCGGTGACCGGTTTGGGGTATCAAGACTGGTTAAACTTTACAATTTGTGGCGGATGCCCGAAATGCGGCATTGAAATAGATTTCATGGACCCGACAACGGGTGTCATAACCCCATGTGTGTTTGGCGATAGCGAACAATTGCCAGGTGTGGGAGATTGTTGCAATCCATAGTGAATTTGAACGAATTTAACAATGTTGGAGAATGATAAGAGCGCTAATTTATGCAGCCTTTGCACTATTGCTCATAAGTACTTTTACCCACGCACAACAGCACTGGCAACGAGTTGCAGTTGGAGATAGCCTTCGCATCGATCAGATTCAGTTCGCTGACTCGTTGGTTGGGTTTTGTCTCGGCAGACGACTCGTTGTTGGGAAGTTTGATGATGCGGTGGTCTATCGAACACAGGACGGGGGAGTGCACTGGCAGCCGATTCCTGTCACTTTGCCGAAGCATTTCAACTTTTATTATAGTCAGCATCTAATCGTTGCAAGTCGAGACGTCATTTATGTCGATGGCACAGTCACCTATGGCCTTACTGGCAGTCGTGACCGGGGCCTTACTTGGTTGGCCCTCGATCAACTTGGCGATTTCCATGCGTTTTGGTCGGTATCCGGTGGAATTGATGAGAAATCAACAGTGCGCACTACCCATGACGGGGGGGTGACGTATCAAGATGCCCCTGCAATCGGGTTCAATTGGGCGACGGGAGGTTCAATGCCACCTGACCTAGCGCTAGACAGTCTACATTGGACATTGTCGACAGCTATCGACAGTGGAGTTGTAACGCTGACGACCGATGACGGTGGCCAGCACTGGGCTAAACATGTTTTCTTTCCAAACGGCTATACTCCGAAGAGGTTTCCGCACAACTTGCAAAAGGGGGACGGTGATACGATCTATACGTGGCTGTCTGCAAATATCCCATTCTCAATCCTCCAATCGACGAATCGTGGGGGATCGTGGACGGTTGCTGATACGGTGCTGGCAAATCGCTTCCTTTCCTTTGCGGCGCCGACATCTGGTAATTATTGGTTCGTTGCTACAACGAAAGGGCTTGCCTATTATCCCGATGCTTACAAAGCACTCTGGACTACTACGAACGCCGGTACTTCGTGGAATGTCGATTCGACATCCTTCGATGGACTCCCGCTAGTGGCTGTTCAGGTATTGGATGCTCACCATGCATGGGTTTCCGCAGACAGTATTTATAATCCGCAAGATCCCTTCTCTTTACACCGCACGTATATCTACCGGTTAGTCCAATCGGAATCGGTCAAGACCGAAGTTGCGCCTGTGGAAGCACCCCTCGTGTGCTTTCCGAATCCGGTCACCGATCTGCTGCAGATTCCAGGAGTCGAAGGAAATCTGCGCCGCGTCACGTTGATTGATGTTCTCGGTAGGAGCACTGAAATTCCATGGTCAGTCACTACACGTGTTCTTAATCTCGATACGCGCGGATTACTCGCAGGACTATACACCGCCCTGCTCGTCTCGAATCGAGGGACATCCCGATCGGTACGATTTGTAAAACATTAGATACGAAAAAAAAAGGAGGCCGAAGCCTCCTTTTTTAATTCAGATGATCGAGTGCGATCAGGTCCCTGCTGCGTAATCGAGATTGTAGGCTTCCTGCTGCTCGGTGAGGGCGTCGATAGCGATGCCCATGGTTGCGAGTTTGAGGCCGGCGATCTCCTGATCCTGCGAGGCGGGGATGTCGTAGACAAGTCCGCGTTCGAGTGTCTCTTCGCCCTTGTCGGCTAATGCGAGACGAACCTGCGACATGAACTGGTTTGCGAAGCTCATATCCATTACTTCTGAAGGATGTCCTTCTGCTGCTGCAAGATTCACGAGGCGTCCCTGTGCGAGCAAATAGACGCGGCGATTGCCGGAGAGAAGATACTCTTCGCAATTCGCGCGGATCGTCCGGTGGTTCGCCGAGTTCTCTTCGAGCTCGGGAATGTTGATCTCGCAATCGTAATGGCCGGTGTTGCAGACGATCGCACCATCTTTCATATCGGCGAAGTGACGGCCGACGAGGATATCTTTTACACCAGTCGCAGTGATAAAGATATCGCCAACCTTCGCTGCTTCGTCCATTGTCATGACACGCATACCTTCGAGCGTTGCCTTGAGCGCTGCCGTCGGCTTGATCTCGGTGACGATGACGTTTGCGCCCATGCCCTTGGCACGTGTCGCAACGCCCTTACCGCAATGTCCGTACCCAGCGACTACGATGTTCTTACCAGCGAGCAACACAGACGTTGCGCGGATCACACCATCGAGCGTCGACTGGCCAGTGCCATAGACGTTATCGAAATCCCACTTGGTCTCGGCATCGTTGACGGCGATGACCGGATACTTCAGCTTTCCATCGGCCGACATCGCGCGAAGGCGGTGCACACCGGTGGTTGTCTCTTCGGTACCACCAATGATACCATCGGCAAGTTCAGGAAATTTGTTGTGAACAGTAAAGATGAGATCGGCGCCATCGTCAAGCGTGAGGTTCGGCTTGAAATCGAGCGTGCGCTCGATGCACCAGTAGAATTCTTCGACGTTCATGCCGTACCACGCATAGATCTGGATGCCATTGGCAGCAAGAGCGGCGGTAACTTCGTCGTTGGTCGAAAGGGGATTGCAACCCGACCATGCGATCTCGGCACCAGCAGCGCGCAATGTTTCGATGAGAACAGCGGTCTCCTTAGTAACGTGAAGGCAACCGGCAATGCGGTATCCAGCAAGCGGCTTCGTCTTTGAATAGAGCTCTCGCATCTTCATCATGACAGGCATCCTGCTCTCCGCCCACTCGATCTGACGTCGGCCGGCATCGGCTAATTTCAGATCCTTAACTTTATATTGACCCTTGATCTCGTCCATGTATCGCTATAAAAATGAATTGATTCGCGCCTGAAACAGAAGGGCAAAAGGGGTCGTTCCGTAGCAGATCTCCCCTCCGAAGGTAGCGCGAGCTTCAGCTTGCGTTTCTTATCGAACGTCACATCAATTCTAACAATTAACTCATCCTTTGCGATTATCGCCCCACACAACTGGATCGATTAATTGAAAGGATGAATCGCCAGATGAAGTTCGAGCTACGTTTGGGGGAATAGCGTTTAAACGAGCGCTTCTTTGTCTACGTCAGGTGCGAGGTAATTCCAACGCCATTCTTCTGCGGTCTTCGCAAATTTCGCCTTGACTGGATTGTTGAGAATGTAGGTTGCTATTCGCCCAAACTCTCCATCCCTTACGATATGATCGTAGCTCTCATGCTGCCAGAAGCTGCCCGATCTTTCCATGACTCGGTTACATCGGAATGCTGTCCGGACTTTGAGTATTTTCAAGACATCGCTGAGCGATGTCTTTTCAGCTGCGAGCGTGAATAGCAAGTGGATGTGATTCGACATTATTGTATAGCTCCAGAGCCAGTATTCGCCTTCCGTCTCCAGCCGGTGTAATTCTTCCTGGACAATTTCGCATACATCTTCTCTCTCAAGCCAGTGCGGACCTTCTTCGTCCGCATCGAGAAGCTCATCAAATTTTCCAAAAAAGCGTTTGTGAGTATTTGCTCTCGAGATTTCCGTGTCCTCTTGACCTTTAGGAATTTGGCGAAGATCGTGCTCGAGATCTATTCTCAATTTCTCGAGAGCGGCATTAGGAATTGATCCCTCAAGTCGTGCAGTGACGAAATAGGGACGCGAGTTATCTATGAGATGTGGAAGATTGCGACGATGCGACTGTTCAGACATTCGACAAAAATAAGGAAACATGAACGTCCCAAAACGTAGCGCGAGCTTCACAGCTGGTCCTACGTTCGTGTGTCAAAGAGAACAAATCCCGAAGGCCCTGATCCGCTTCGGCGGCAAAAAGAAATCAGTGCAATCTTTATACTCCGCGTAATCCAGGTAAGAATCGCAAGCCGAAGCTCGCGTTACGTTTGGGGAGCGTTTGCTCTGCTATGCGTGTGCGGCGATTGGTGGGGTGCCTCCGGGTTTGAGTTGTTCGCGGCGGATCCAGTAGAGCCAGCCTACTTCGGCTCCGATCGTGAAGACCGAGGCTACGTAAAAAATCCAGAGTGCGATGCCGACCAAAAAGGCATACGTGCCATACAGCGCGCCGATCGACGTTGCCTTGGACATATAATATGCAAAGACGTACTTCATTAGCTCCGAGAGGATCATCGTTGTCAGCGATGCAACCAGGATTACTCGTCCTGGAAGTTTTTCGTAGGGGAGTACGCGAAAGAGCAGCCAGTAGAGCACAAGCGAACCTGCGATGGAGATAATATATGGGAGTGCGGTGTTCGCGAAGCCTATAATCGCTTTCGGGAAAATGTTATCGCCAACTTTGATCACCGCATGCGCGATCGGAACGATCAATGATGAAACGAGCAATAACGTCAATACAATAAACGTCATTAAGAAGTCGATAAGTTTTAAATAGATCATGTTCGACTTGGGGCGCAGGCGAAAGATCGCGTTCACTGTAGTCCGCAATGTCGAGAAAAGTGCACTCGCAAGCCAGAGTAGGGTCGCAGCACCGATGAGACCCGCCAAACTTCCGGCCTTTGCCACCGATTGAAATTGCGTTTGCAATAATTCGCCGACTGCCTCTTTGTAGGCAGGGACGGGTATCGAGTCGGTAATATAATTGATCACATTGCTTGCCGCAGTCTGATTGTTGCGCAAGACGATCGAGAACACACCGAGCAATAAGAGTGAAAGTGGAATGATGCTCAGCAGAACATTGAACGCGATGCCAGCGGCATAAAGGAAGCAGTGGTCATCGTCGGTGTTATTGTAGAGTCCGATTGCATAGTATTTTCCGGCACTCAGGAATCTGCGGAGTTTGGTTGGCTTTGGTGGGATCGAACCAACGCGACGCTTTTGCACTTCTTTTGCAGAAGGCGGCGCACTGATCGGAGGCAGTTCTCCTGTGGATGGGCCGGTATGTGCTTGGCGGAAACGATCGGGCATCTATAGAGTCGGTGGCTTCAGTCGTTTGTCGTTAAAAGGCGTCTCCGAACATCTTTCGGAGACGCAGTTGAATTACATGTGAGCGATGACAGCGTCAGCAAATTTGCTCGTTGAGACTTCGTGAGCGCCTTCCATCTGTCGCGCGAAATCATAGGTCACCGTCTTCGCCTGGATCGCGCCGTCGAGTCCTTTGATAATGAGATCTGCGGCCTCGTTCCAGCGCATATAGCGAAGCATCATCTCACCCGAAAGAATAACACTTCCGGGATTGACCTTATCGAGATTCGCATATTTTGGCGCAGTGCCATGTGTAGCTTCGAAGATCGCGGCTCCGGAAACGTAGTTGATGTTCGCGCCTGGAGCAATACCTATGCCTCCGACTTGCGCAGCAAGCGCATCAGACAAATAATCACCGTTAAGATTTAGCGTCGCGATGACGTCGAACTCCTCGGGACGAGTGAGCACCTGCTGCAATGTGATATCGGCGATCGCGTCTTTAATGAGGATCTTGCCCGTCGCCAGTTCGGCTTTCATCATCTCGTTTGCGCGGTCTTCACCAACGGATTTCTTGTTGTCTTCCCACTCGGCCCAGGTGTAGGTTTGATCCTTGTACATTGTGCGCGCGAGGTCGTAGCCCCAATCACGGAAGCCGCCTTCGGTGAACTTCATGATGTTGCCCTTGTGAACGATCGTCACGGACTTACGCTTATTAGCGATCGCGTATTCGATCGCAGCCTTCATCAATCGCTGTGAGCCAGTGCGGCTTACGGGCTTCACGCCCAGGCCAACTTCGAGTTTGCCATTGTCGACACCGATCTCGTCGTTCCACGCTTTCGTTTTGCCCGTGGTACCGAAGCGGATCTTCTCGAACATCTTCGGGAATTCCTTCTCGATGAAGTCGAGCATTTTCTTGGCATCGTCGCTGCCAGCAGCCCATTCAATTCCAGCATAAATATCTTCGGTGTTCTCGCGAAAGATGACCATTTCAACTTTCTCAGGATGCTTCACCGGGCTCGGTACACCTTTGAACCAGCGGACCGGGCGCAGGCATACATAGAGGTCGAGCATCTGCCGAAGCGCAACGTTCAGGCTGCGGATGCCGCCGCCTACGGGAGTTGTGAGCGGACCTTTGATCGCGACAGAGTACTTGCGGATCATGTCGAGCGTCTCTTCAGGCAGCCAGGTTCCGGCGCCGTAAATCTCGTTCGCTTTCTCGCCTGCATAGACTTCGTACCACTCGATCTTGCGCTTGCCACCGTAAGCCTTCTCGACGGCCGCGTCGAAGACGCGAACGCTTGCCCGCCAGATGTCGGGTCCTATGCCATCACCCTCGATAAACGGGATGATCGGCCGGTCAGGCACATCGAGTTTCATGTTCTTGCAAACGATCGATTCGCCGGCAACGGGCGGTGTGAGCTTAAAGTCCATGTAATGCTTTTAAAATGGTGAACTTTGAATTGGATGAGTCCTGCGAAAATACGACGAAGGGGAGCGGGGACGGCGCGCGAGTTATTTCGGTAGGCCGAGAGCTTCGCGAAGTTGCGTGCGAGGGACGTTGCCAGCCGGGCATGTCATCCTGATCGAGCGCCAGCGAAGTGAAGGATCTGACCGAATATTGGTGAGAAATGCAGCCCACATCGGGACTCGATCCCAAACCAAGTCGAAAAGCGAGCATTCCATGAGATCCTTCGCTCCACATTCATCGCCGGTGCGATGAATGCTCCGTTCATGATGACATGCCTTGAGAGTGTTGCCCCCCTTGCGAGAAAGTTTTGGACCATGTCATCCAGAACGAGCTTTAGCGTAGTGAAGGATCTCATGGAATATTGGACACGACAACAACCAGACGCCAGCCGGGGATCGGGCTCCTCTCATCCTCAACCCTTCTCCCAAATTTCAGCTTTGAGATTCGTCAATCTGAAATTGAGGAGAAGGGCGATTTTATTTAAATAAAAAAGTCGTTAAAAGTCCCTCGCCCATTTCCCTAAAAATGGGAGAGGGATTTAGGGAGAGGGTGGTTGGGCAAGGATAAATTATGACGCTTGCGCAATTAGCGAATTACTCAAGCGTTCTCCAACGCCTCTTCCAGCAGCTGCTTCCGATAAAGATCGTGATACGCACCATGCTTGTCGAGCAATTCCGCGTGTGTTCCTTGCTCGAGAATTCTGCCGTGATCGAGTACGACGATCTGATCGGCTTCCTTCACGGTTGAGACGCGGTGGCTGATGAGAATGCTCGTGCGGTCTTTCATGATGCGGCGAAGGTGGCGTAAGATGCGCTCTTCGGTTGACGTATCGACCGCCGACATTGAATCGTCGAGAATCAGGATCTTCGGATCGCGCGCGACTGCCCGAGCGATCGCGGTGCGTTGCTTCTGTCCACCGCTGAGGGTGATGCCTCGCTCGCCGAGCATTGTTTCGAACTGCGCTGGGAATTCGAGAATGTTGTCGTAGATATCTGCAATCCGAGCGGCTTCTGCTATTTCTTGCATTGAGGCTGCAGTGCCGCCGAAGCCGATGTTCTTCTCAATCGTGTCCGAAAAAAGGAAGGATTCCTGCGTAACAAAACCGATCGCGGCACGCAGGGTCTCGATCGGAATGGTGCGAAGATCATGACCATCGAGCGTGATCGAGCCTTCGGTCACATCATAGAGTCTTGCGATGAGTCCGACGAGTGAAGATTTTCCGCTGCCCGTTCGTCCGATGATCGCGAGGGTGCTTCCTTGTGGAATTGTAAGATCGATATGCGATAGCGCATCGTCAAGTTCTGGCCGGTATTTGAACGAGACGTCTTTGAATTCGATCGTGCCTGCGACCTTGAGAATATTCTTATCGGTCGTTTCGGTATTCTTGATCTCCGGCTCCATGTTGAAAATTTTCTGCAGACGCGCCATCGAGGCATCGGCTCGCTGGATCATATTTGTTACAAAGCCGAGCGCGATAAAAGGCCACGCCATCATTCCAAGATACATCATGATCTCGGTGAACTGCCCGAGTGAGAGCTCTTTGCGCATGACCATCGGGCCGCCGACAAGCACAAGGATCACGGCTGAAAATCCCATGAAGGCAACAATGATCGGCATCATGAGCCCCTGCACCTTGATCAAGTGCATGTTCTTGTCAAAGTATCCTCGGCTCAGTTTATCGAAAACGTTCTTCTCGTATTCTTCGCGAACGTAGGCTTTCACTACGCGCATGCCGCTGATCGATTCGGTGGTGCGAGCAGTGAGATCCGAAAAATGCTCCTGCACTTTATCGAAGAGCGGATGAACTCGCTTGCCTACGAGATAGACACCGAAGGACATCAATGGCAAAGGGGCGAGACAAAGCAACGTCAGTATGGGCGAAATGCCAAGCATGAATGCGAGTGCCATCGTCATCGTGGCGATGGTGTCGGCCGAATACATGACTGCCGGTCCGACGAAATTTCGGACGGCGTTGATATCGTTGGTCGCATACGCCATTACCTCGCCTTGCGGCGTGTTCTGGAAAAAGCGAGCGCTGAGTCGCGAAATATGCGCGAGGAAATCGTTGCGCAGATCGAACTCGATGAGCCTGCTTGCAACGATAATGTTCTGACGAACGAGAAAAAAGCAGAAGCCGCTGAAGAGTGTGGTCACGACGATCCATAGGCCGCCCATGGCGAGTGAGCCTGCTGTCGCTTTCCCGTTGCGAAGTTGATCGATCGCGTTGCCGACAAAAACCGGCATCAGCACCTGGAAGACACTCGAAACGGCGACAAGAAGAAGCCCCAGATAGAACTTCTTCTTGTGTCGAACAAAATAGGGGAGCAGCTTTAAAAGAGATTTCATCGGCGTGAAGAACACTCCACGCCTTCAGAAAGTCTCTAAGCAAGACAGCGCGTTCTCACTCGCCGTTTGCAGCCCAATCGACGATCACATGCTGGGGGCTGATCGTAAACTGCCGCGTAACGTATGACCCTCCCGAAGGGACCGCAACGGTCACCGTACGGGTCGTTTGATCTTTATCGGGCACCACTTGCGAAGAAGCAATGAACCAGCCGCCGGTATGCATCTCGTAGATCAGGAGCTTCGATCCATCGGGAAGGGTTCGCGTGGTGGTTGGTGTGCCGCAGGCCTCAACGAGAGATGCGTCGGAACGTCCCAGCCAGCTTTTCATCGATTCTGCGGTGTAGCTGCTGATCGGAATGTTCTGCGATGGTGGCGGCGCGAAGCAACCAATCGCGACGAGTGTGAGTGCCGGAAAAAAATAAGATGCGATCCTTGTCGAGCGTGTCATAACGTCCTCCTTCGTAGTTTAGATGGGTAGAACAGAAACAGTCTCAACGATGCATCATGCAGGTGTAAGGTGTGTCGTGTAAAAGCGGCAGTGAATAACTGGGAGCTAACAATGTGCCACGTGAAACACTGATTTGAAGCCTCGGCCCGAAAGTCTTCGTATTTTTTACCTTAGAAGACGTACAAATAGAAGGAGAGTTCTACTCTCTATAGTTGTTATGTCCCGATAGAACAACAGGTTCGGAAGCGGCTTGAGGACGCAAAGACCGTCGATCGCCCATCGAACATTCACCATGCACCGGCTTGGAAAGCCTTGAGGTGCGGACGCCGTGAGTCATCGAGTAGTCGCGTAATGATTGCGCCCTCCATCACGATCGGCATATTGAACGATAGACAAAGACCAAATGAACGAAGAAACGATGCCGGGCCTTGAAGGTCTTGCAACCCACAATAACTCACCTGAGGCGATCCCCGCCCAACACTCTCAGCCCATAGAAGAAGCTACTCATCAGCCCGAACAAGCGCCTGCTTCGAATACGCCTGCAAGCACGCCATCTGCAAGTTCGGTCGAAACGAATGATGAGAGCGATGACAACGAATCACCATTTGAATCAAACGGCGAGACGGTCAAGCAAGCCCCCGCAGCGACTGCAAATTCCTACCGTGACATTATCGCTCAGCGACTCGCGGAGAAACAACGCGGACGTGAAGGTGGGGAACAAAAGCCATCGAGACCGATGGCACATACTTCCGAGTGGCGCGAAGGCAAGCCGGCAGAACCCACCACTCCAATGGATTTGAAGCCGCGCTCGAACGATGCAACGGTTGCAAATGACCAGCCAGCTAAGCCTGCCGAAAGCTCGGAGAACATTGCTGCAAGAGCCGCAGCAGAACGTGAAGGCGAACGAACATCGGCTCGTGACCGCGCAAAGCAGCGCCAGCGAGAACGCGCAGAACTTCGAAGGGGCGGACCAAAATCTTCCGCCTCTTCAGTCGAAGCTCCTGCCAACGAAGAACCACCGGAAGTTACAGAGGCAGAGACGACTGGAATTTTATTGTTGCACGAAGATTCCGATAGTGAGCCGTACATGGAAGGTGCGATCGAGGAAATTCCTGAAGTTCCGGTTGATCGTTCACAACTGGGTCGCCAGCGAAGAGACCGCCAACCGGCCGATCGTTCGCAGGGAGAGCCACAGCAATCAGAGCGTCAGCAAGAAGAGCGTGGGCAAGGGAATCGCCAGCAAGGAGATCGTCAGCAAGGGGATCGCCCGAATCGTCGCGAACGTAACGAGGGCCGTCGTCCGAACGTGAGACCTGATGAACAACAGGATCCACACCTTGAGCAGGGCTCGTTTGGCGAAGGAGCAGATGCCCCCCCAGCCAATCAAGATTTCCAGACTGGCACCGAGCAGTTTGAGGAACGCGCCCCTCGCGAAAATCGACCGCGAAGAAACGATCGTGCGCCTCGTGAAGATCGACCCATTCGGGCTGATCGCAGTCCGATAGAAGATGGCTCACCGAGGGAAGATCATCCGACGCGTGAAGAGCGTCCGATGCAGGATCGAGGAATGCGACAAGATCGCCCGGCGAGAGAAGATCGCCCAGCACGCGAAGATCGCCCTGCAAGAGAAGATCGTCCTCGCCGCGAGCGACCTGAAGGCCTCGAGCGCCTTACACGGCCCGAGCGTACCGATCCGCGAAATCTCGATCGCATCGTCGAACGCCCGCAGCTCAAAGCCGATCGCGCGATTGCCAAGACGCCCTCGACTGAGGTAACGGTGCCGGATGCGGCGCTGAATCTCAAGGGCGGAATGCCGCAGCAATCGGAGCAATCATTCCAGCGTGCGCGAGCACTCGCTTCGAAGCTTGGAATTTCCGTCGTGATCCCGCTTTACAACGAGCAGGAATCGCTTCGCGAATTGACCGCTGCCATTCGTTCGCAGCTCTTCAAACTTTGCGGCAGCCGGTATCAGATCATTTATGTGAACGATGGGTCGACCGATCGTTCTGGCGATATCCTGCTTGATATCCTTCAGATGTCTTCTCGCATCACGGTACTGAGCTTCCGGAGCAACATGGGCAAGTCGGCAGCGCTGGCGGTTGGCTTCAAAGAAGTGAAGTATGGCCTGGTCGTTACGATGGATGCCGATCTGCAGGACGATCCGGGCGAGATCCCGAATCTCATCGCGAAGATCGACGAAGGCTATGACCTCGTTACTGGATGGAAGAAAAAGCGCTACGACCCGATCACGAAGACGATGCCGTCGAAGTTCTTCAATACCGTCACGAGCTTTTTCTCCGGACTCAAACTGCATGACTTCAATTGCGGACTAAAAGCGTATCGCAAGGAAGTCACCGATTCGATCGATGTGTACGGGGAAATGCACCGCTATCTGCCGGCGCTTGCTCATTGGCGCGGCTTCAAGGTTGGCGAGATCCCCGTCGTACATCATCCTCGTAAATTCGGTAAATCGAAGTTCGGCTCGAGCCGGTTCTTCAAAGGATTTCTCGATCTGCTTTCGATCGTCTTTACAAATCGATACGGCAAGCGACCGCTCCATTTGTTCGGTACGATCGGTACACTGCTCGCGCTTATTGGATTTTTTATCGAAGCGTGGGTCAGTGTCGAGTGGTCGATGGGGCTTACGTCGCTTTCGAATCGGCCGATCCTGCTTCTCGGCGCACTGCTGATGCTCGTTGGTGCGCAGCTTATCTCGATCGGGCTGCTCGGCGAAATGATCGTGAAGTCCTCAGCGAGGAGCACCGATTTCAATGCTATTCGCGAGCGTGGTAGAAGGTTGCCCGAAGATCGGGATGCCGAAAAATCTCGCGCACGCCGTGAAGGTGGTCCGCGCGAAGGTAGCGGTCGCGAAGGCGGATCGCGTGAAGGCCGCGAGCGTCGCGATCCATCGGATCGCAGAAGAGTGAGCGCCGACAGACCGCTGCGAAATCCAGATGCAGAAGAGGGCGACGATCGACTCGATCGCGATGGCCAGCCTCGTCGAATGGGCCGCGACCGAAGAAGGCGCCCACGTTAGTTTGAATTGCCACTGCGCTTCGCTCCTGAATGAGCGAAGCGCTTTTTCAACGTTATCGCCCTCATACTCCGTCGCTGCCGAGAATGCCTGAATACGATTCGATCATCTATCACGCCGATTGCAGACATTTTCGCGGCGATATTCCCTGCATTCCGAATAAGCGCGAAGGCGTTCACTGCGATGGCTGTCCCTACTACGAACCGGTAACGGAAAATATTCTCATCATCAAGCTTGGAGCGGCTGGCGATGTGCTGCGCACGACGCCGATCCTTCATCGCTTGAAAAAAGAGCACCCGTCAGCACGAATCTGGTGGTTGACGCAATCGCCAGATCTTGTGCCTGCTTCGCTCGTCGACCGAATTCTCCCCTGGAATTCCGAAAGCCTCCGTACACTCGATGCGCTTGAGTTCTCGCTTCTCATAAACCTTGACAAAGACAAACATGCATGTGCGCTTGCAAACAACATTACCGCTTCGAAGAAATTAGGCTTCGTGCTTGGCAGGTTTGGCGAATCGGAACCAGCCAATCAAGACGCCCGCGATAAATTCATAACCGGAATCTTCGATGACGTAAGTCTCGCGAACAGGAAATCCTATCCTCAAGAGCTCTTCGAGATATGCGGTTGGACGTTTAACGGCGAAGAGTATATTATTGATAGACCAGTCGAAACGGAGTTTCCTGCACTGTCAATGGGCAAGCCGATCATCGGCATGAACACCGGCGCAGGCATTCGGTGGACCTCGCGATTGTGGGACCCGGAATCATGGGCAAAGCTTGCCGAGCGAGTTGCGGATCTTGGCTACACCGTCATCCTCCTCGGAGGACCTGACGAAGATGAGCGCAACAAAAAGATTGCAAAACTCGCGAATGGCAAAGCGCATTATTTGGGCTATTTCCCGCTAAAGAAATTCATCGCACTTGTAGATAAATGCGAGCTTATCGTTTCGGGCGTTACAATGAGCATGCATATCGCGATCGCACTCAAAAAGCGATTGGTCCTTTTAAACAATATTTTCAACCGCCATGAGTTTGGCGATCTCTATGACCTTGGCGAGATCATTGAACCTGCAAAGCCCTGCATCTGCTACTTTCGAGGCAAATGCATCAACCCCGATTATTTCTGTCTCGATCATCTCTCGGTCGATCAGATGTTCGATGCGGTCAAGCGGCAGATCGCGACGTAGGAATCCTGCGCTTTGAATGAACCAAAAAACTTAAAGAATCGCAACGTGGAATCTTGAACGACCCAGGATTCTAAAGTCTCCCTCTGCGAAAAACATGCTCATCCTGCAGGAGCTAAAAAGGATCGATGCGGATATTCTGATCCTGACTGAAACAAACTCGGTGATTAATCTGGAACCGGAATATTCCTGTGTTTCTTCTGGTCTCATGCCGTTTACATTCGTGCGAATGTTGATAGAAATGTAGCCGGTGCTATTGTTGAGTCTGCACTGCAGTCTGGACTCGTCGGGCGTGTGGCGCCGGATTGGAGAGCCTATGGCCGTTATGTTTATTCCAGCATCGGCACGAGAGATTTCGTTACATTCGGAGATGTGTTGGGCATAATTCTGGCACTCTGGCCCTCCCGTGCTTGGCAGTCTCTTGCATCCTTACACGTCACTAAAGTAACAAAGAGGATTGGGCGATGCGAATGTATGATCTTATCGTGCTCGGAACGGGTGGAGCAGGCTATCAGGTAGCGATGAAGTGCCGGGAAGCAGGCTGGAAGGTAGCAGTGATAAACGACGGTTCGTTTGGCGGGACTTGTTCCGTGTGTGGCTGTATCCCTAAAAAGGTGTTGTCCGGCACAGCGGAAATTGCAGACATTAGTCGGCGTCTGGGCGAACTCGGCATCGTTCGTGAGCAACCGATAATGAGCTGGGCCGAGCTGATTTCATTTAAGCGTACATTTACTGATCCAGTACCTCCCAAGACGGAGCATGCCCTGAAAGAGGCCGGGATCGACGTATTTGTTGGCTCTCCGCGCTTTATCGGCAATTTACAGATCGAAGTTAATGGCGAGCAACTGGAAGGCAAAAAGGTGCATATTGCCGTTGGTGCCAAACCGGCCAAGCTCCCCATTGAAGGTTTTGAGTACCTGACTACCAGTGATGCCTTTTTGGAACTTGATGATCTGCCTGCACGCGTACTCTTTGTCGGAGGTGGTTACATCTCCTTTGAGTTCGCGCATATTGCTGCACGATTTGGGGCCAGCGTCACGATCTTGCACAACGACGACAAGCCGCTCCCCATGTTTGACACAGACATCATCAATACGCTTCTGGATGCATCTTACGCGGTGGGGATCAAGGTTGAAATGAATTCTATGGTGCAGAAAATCACAAAACATGGCGATATATTCACGGTCATGACATCTCACGGCAAGACGTTCGATGCCGATATCGTTATTCACGGCGCCGGCCGCCCCCCGGCTATAGGTGAACTAAATCTTGAGGCAACCAATGTGGCCTATGACAAGCATCGTGGGGTTCTGGTAAACGAGTACTTACGCAGCACTTCCAACCAGGACGTATATGCCGGTGGTGACGCCGCTGCTGCCGGACCTCCGCTCTCACCCGTTTCTAAGATTCATGGCAGTATCGTTGCCGATAACCTGCTCGGAAAAGAAAGGAAGCAACCGAGTTATCTTTCTACACCGAGTGTCATTTTTTCCACCCCGACAGCCGCCAAGGTTGGGTACTTAGAAAAAGAAGCTCACGATAAGGGTCTTGACTTTAATACGATCACGACCGATTTGACTGAATGGTTTGATTCCAAGCGGCTAAACCTGAAGCATGCCAGGAGTAAGGTCTTCGTTGAAAAAGGCTCGAACAAGATCATTGGCGCACATCTAATTGGCAATCATGCAGATGACCTCATCAACATCTTTTCGCTTGCTATCGAATTAGAACTGACGACTGAACAGCTTAAAGCGCCAATATTCGCCTTTCCCACTACCAGCGACGACATGAGATCTATGTTTTGAGCAGGGAAAGTCCATTTATAGCGGTCTTCGGTAAGCAGTCAACGGATCCAGGCGGCACGCAATGCAGACTGTACTGTGGGATCTTGAGACACGAGATTCAGATGTCAGGCCGATTCCCGTTCGATATGTAGTGAGTTCGTTCAGACGCGAGTTGGTTTATCTTGCAAGAATCATTCGTCCGGCAAGCGACCGACACGTGGGTATTAATGTTGCGCAGATTATGCTACAATCGGTTCAACTTACGATGACTTCTGCCAACTAACAGACCACCCTGGCGTGTGGCGATGGCAGCAAGCAATTGGCCGATAAAATGCTTTCATTTTCCAAGCATTCTTTGAGTTTCAAGGTACCTTTCTGTGTTTAAATCTGCTCTCGCTCGAAGCACTCCTTCACATGTTCCGATTCGATAGACTTCCGATTTTTTCTGAAAAAGTGAACGCGTAACCGAAAAGTTACGTATATTCGTAACCAGATGGTTACAAATGCACCTGCACGAGACATTTTTCAAGCGATCGCCGATCCGACACGGCGAGCGATCCTTGCTTTGTTGGCCTCGCAAACGCTGACACTCAATGGGGTTGCCGAGCATTTCGAGATCAGTCGGCCGGCCGTCTCGAAGCATGTGAAGATCCTTGCCGAATGCGGACTCGTCAGCATTGCGCAGGAGGGCCGTGAGCGCTATTGCATGCTTAGGCCGGAACGGCTGACCGAGGTCTCCGACTGGCTCGATCAATATCGCAAACTCTGGGAGAGCAAGCTCGATGCACTTGAACTCTATCTTAAAGAACTTCAACAATCCGAAAAAAACGATGGCAAACCCTGAAACAGAAATCCTGGAGTCACCAGCCTCGACAAAGGAGTTAACACTGACACGCATTTATGATGCACCGCGCGAACTTGTATTCAAAGCATGGATCGACCCCATTCAAATGCAGAAATGGTGGGGACCGAAATTCTTTACCAACCCACTCTGCGAAGTCGATGCCCGGCCCGGAGGCAAGATCCGGATCGACATGATGGCGCCAAACAGTGTTCGCTATCCGATGGGCGGACACTTCGAGGTGATCGAAGCACCGGAGCGCCTCGTCTTTATCACAACTGCCGAAGAACATTCGGATGGAACGGCCGAGCTGGAAAATCGGAATACCATTACATTCGAAGATCTTGGCGGGAAAACAAAATTAACGGTGCACGTCAAAGTCTTGCACGCAACCGAGAAAATCGCTGGTGCACTTTCGGGCATGAAAGAAGGCTGGAGTGGAAGCCTCGATAAACTTGAAACGTTGTTGCGAAGTGAAGAACCTGCCCGATCTGTCATCCTCGATAGAGTCTACCATGCGCCTGTTGAAAAAGTGTGGGAGGCGCTCACCGATGCGGGCGCAATGAGGAAATGGTTTTTCGATGTCGCTGAGTTCAAGCCGGAAGTTGGATTCGCCTTCGACTTTCAGGGCGGCCCCCCGGAAAAGCTTTATCTGCATCTGTGCAAAGTCACCGAAGTCATCCCAATGAAAAAGCTGGCTTATACCTGGCGCTTCGATGGCTACGTTGGCGATTCGCTGCTAACATTCGAGCTGTGGCCAAACGGAGATGATACTAAACTGAGATTGTCGCATCTCGGGATCGAAACATTCGCTCCGATTACGGAGCCTGGTTTCGATCTTGACAACTTTAACGAGGGATGGCAAGGTGTCCTCGATAAGTCGCTGAAGCCATTTCTTGAGCGCAAATAGCTCGGTGCATATTATGCCGTCGGTGCGTTAGTTGCTACGCGTTGCTGATTGGCAGGGATGACGCAACTTACAGATGAAATGAAAATAGTACTCGTGACGGGAGCGACTTCGGGAATCGGATTGTGCATTGCGAACACGCTACAGGCGAATGGCTATCACGTGTATGGCACAAGCCGGTTTCCGGAAAAGCAACGGGCGAAGCTGCCGTTCGAACTGCTTCCGCTCGATATCACTTCGACGGATTCCATTTCGGCCTGCATGTCGCTTTTGCTGACAAAAACGCCGACGCTCGATGTGTTGATCAATAACGCAGGGATTGCGATTTGCGGGAGCGCGGAAGAGACGAGCGAAGCGCTCGCGTTGAAGCAATTCCAAACTAATTTCTGGGGAGCTGTGAACATGACAAGGGCAGTTCTGCCGCTGATGCGTCGTCAAAAAAGTGGAAACATCATCACAATCGGATCGCTGGCAGGACTGATCGGTGTGCCTTTCGAGAGTTATTACTCGGCTTCGAAGCATGCACTCGAAGGGTTTTTCAAGTCGCTGAGATACGAAGTGCGGGGCTTCAATCTCAAGGTGTCAGTCGTCGAACCTGGTTTCTACAAGACTGGGATCGATAAGGCGATCGAGTTTGCCAATCCGGCCATCAGCGATTATGACGCGGTACGACAACGCGCATTGGCAGTCTTTTCGTCATCCGTCGAAAATGCCCCATTGCCGAGACCTGTGGCAGACGCAGTCCTAAAAATACTCAAGACAAAAAATCCTCGCTTCAGCTACCCTGTGGGAAGTGGGGTAAAAATTCTGCCGTGGATACAACTTGCCTTCTACCGCCTGTTCGAGCGGGGAACGGCAAAGAAATTCAAGTTGTGAACGCAGCAGTGGCCGATCGTTAGAGAGGCTGTTTTCAAAGTGTGAAATCAAACGAAGAGTATATGGGTACAAAATTTTTCATCAACCTTCCGGTCAAGAACCTCCAACGCTCGACCGAGTTCTTCACAAAGCTCGGCTTCCACTTCAATCCGAATTTTTCAGACGAGCATGCCACGTGCATGATCATCGGTGACGATAGCTTTGTGATGCTGCTTGTAGAGAAATTTTTCAAAACGTTTACAACAAAGCACATCTGCGATACGACAAAAAGCATCGAATCGATCGTGAGCTTATCGGTCGAAACGAAAGAGCGTGTGAATGAGATCATCGCGAGTGCAGTCACTGCCGGAGGCACCACCCCCATCCCGAAGGAGGACGATGGCTTCATGTACCTGCGCAACTTTGAAGACCTCGATGGTCATCAATGGGAGATCCTTTGGATGGATCCAACGGCTCACCCTCAAGAAGAGTAGGGGGGTGGCTTAATTGTACTTATTTCGATAATCGATCGGGGAGAGTCCGGTGATCTTTTTGAAGGTTATGCGAAAAGCTTTGGTGTCGGTGTAGCCGACATCGTACATGACCTCGCTCACATTTTTTCTGCTCGTCTCAAGACTTTTCTTTGCAGCTTCGATCTTGACTCGCTGGAGATATTCGACAACGGTGTTTGACGTCGCCTTTTTGAAGCGACGTTCGAACGTGCGGCGGCCTAAGGCGGACATCGCCGCAAGTTGCTCGACCGTTATTTTTTTATGGAAGTTGCTTTCGATGAAGACCTGCGCGTTCCTTATGGAGTCGTCTTCGTGGTCGCGCTGGCCGGAGAACATGATGAAGGGCGCCTGGCTATCGCGGTCGATCTCGATCTCGTAGATCTTGGCGCACGTGATCGCAACGTCGCGACCTGCGTATTTCTCGATCAAATAGATAATGAGGTTCCAAAACGAAATCGCACCTCCGCTTGAATAAATGCCTTTTTCATCAGTGATGACTTTTTCGGAAACGAGCGTAACGTCGGGAAACATCTTCCGAAACTCGTTCTGCGCCATCCAGTGCGTTGCGCATTTCTTGCCATCGACAAGACCCGTCGCGGCGAGCAGGAATGCACCAACACAAAGACTTGCGACTTCGGAACCGGCCTTGTGCTGTTCGACGATCCACGGAAAAAATTCACGATTTGCTTCGATCACTTCATCCCAATTCCCATTGACAGCAGGGATGATGATAAGGTCGGTCGAAATCACTTCGTCGATCGCACGGTCGGGCGTGACGCTAAAAAGCTTGTCGTATTTCTCGGGACCTCGCGTGAGCCCGACGAGCTGCACGTTGAACATCGGGAGCCTTCCCATTTTCGCAAGAACTTCGTTCGCTCGGCTGAAGCCGATGAATGAACCTTCGATGCAGCCAAGTGCGGTTGCCCCTTTCGTTACGAGTATCGAGATTGTTTTCATGCTACAAATATACAAAAGAGGATCTGTCGCAATCAACCCCTAAGAATGGCGTTTTTACGACTCACATCTTTGATGGTCAATCGGATATATTTGCATCATCAACAAACGAGAGTAAAGTTTTTTGACTATGACACAGATCCATTCGTACATCACATTTCAGGGCAACTGCCGCGAGGCCATGACATTTTATCGAGATTGCATCGGAGGCGATCTCGATCTGCAGACCGTCAGCGGTTCCGCGATCGAAGCGCAATGTCCGCCCGAGATGAAGGATCAGATCCTGCATGCGATACTTACAAAAGGCGTGCTGACGCTCATGGGCTCTGACATGATCGGACCCGAAGGCTATCACAAGGGCAATAACATGGCGCTCTCGCTCACCTGCAGCAGTGAAGAGGAGATCAATGATTTCTTTGCAAAGCTATCGGACGGCGGCTCGATTCACCATGAACTGAACACGGCATTCTGGGGAGCAACATTCGGTGTGCTGAACGATAGATTTGGCAACCGCTGGATGCTCACTTTCGACAAAAAAATTCAGAACTGACAGCCGTCACAAACGTTAACAACGCGAATCTATCATGAGAAAGCTCAAGATCATCGAGCACGTCTCGCTGGACGGCGTGATCCAGCTATCCGTCGATGACAACGATTTCCCATACAGCAACTGGACCACGCCCTACCGGACCGACGCTGGCAGAGATGCAGTCCTTGCCGCGCACAGCGAGAGTTTCGATCTGTTGCTTGGGCGTCGCACCTACGATATCTGGTCGGCCTACTGGCCAAAGGCGCCGAGTTCTCCGCTGGCCGACGGCATTAATGCGGCGACAAAATATATCGCTACTAACCATCCAGAAAGTCTTAACTGGGGCCCGTTCGAGGCGGTTGATCCGGACATCGTGGAGGGTGTTCGCCGCATCAAGTCGCTGGACGGCCCGGACCTAATCCTCTGGGGAAGCTCAACGCTGACATCGACCCTGCTCGAACATGGGCTTGCCGATGAAGTGCTGCTGATCGTCTATCCCGTGTTGTTGGGCAGGGGCAAACGCTTCTTTGCGGAAGGAAGCCCGGCCCGCTCATTCGAGCTTATCAGGACGAACGCATTAACATCCGGCATCATATTCAATTCGTACAACTTCGCAGGACCTTTGAAAGTAGTATAATTCGAGGAAGTTATACCTGGCATGGGGATTCACCGGTGAGCATTCCTCAAAACATTGATAACACTCTGAACATTATGAGAACCCTTAAACTTCAGGTACAAACGTCGGTCGATGGATATATGGCTCGCGAAGCCGGCGAGATGGATTTTCTTCAATGGAAGATGGACGACAAGCTGCATCAGTTCGTCACCGACCTGACTCCACCGGTCGCGATACCATCGTCATGGGACACCACCTCGCAAAAGGGTTTATCCCGTACTGGGAATCTGCCGCAGGAAAACAGGAGAGCACTGACGGCACTGGTGATAAAATGAGTGCGAGCGAGCAACAAGTCTTTAATGCCTTCACGCAGAAGATGAATGATACCCCAAAGGTCGTTTTCTCGCGCTCACTTGAGAAATCGGAATGGCCTCGAACAACCGTTGCGAAGGGTGATTTGACGAATGAGATTAACAAGTTGAAGGGGCAGTCGGGTGGAGACATGATCGCCTATGGCGGATCTGAGTTCGTCAGTTCACTTATCACCTCAGGCTTGATCGATCAACTCAATCTCTTCGTAAATCCGACTGCGATCGGAAAAGGACTGCGTGTCTTCAAAGAGGACACCAAACTGGACCTTGTCACAGCAACGCCCTTCGACTGCGGGATTGTCGTGCTGACGTACAAGCCAAAGGCATAACTTGGAAATGGCGACACTGCAGGTTTTCAACACCGTCTCGATCGACGGATATTTTTCGGATGGCACGCCCGACAGGAGATGGGCACATCCCGGTAACGACGATGCCGAATGGAATGCCTACGTCGAAGCCAATGTGAAATCGGATGGCTTGCTCGTATTCGGTCGAGCGACCTACAACCTCATGGCGAGCTTCTGGCCCACCACAACCGCGAAGGAGATGGACCCGGTTGTCGCGAACGCCATGAATTCAGCTGAGAAGGTAGTATTCTCGCGCTCGATGAAAAAAGCTGACTGGGAGAACACCGCAGTCATAAACGGGGACATAATTTGCGAGATCAAGAAATTAAAAGCTGAGTCAACGAAGACGCTCGTCATACTTGGAAGCGGCAACATCATCGAACAACTTGCCCCGGCAGGCGTGATCGATCGATACCAGATCGCCATTAGGCCCATCATCCTCGGACACGGACGTACAATGTTCGAAGGCACGCAAGGGAGGATCAACCTGAAACTCGAAAGCACCCGATCATTTAAAAACGGAAACGTACTGCTCGATTACCGAACTGTGTAGCACTAAATTTTTGACACCTGACACCCAAACTATCAACCATAATGGCAACACTCAACCCATACATCAATTTCAAAGGAAACACCGAAGAAGCTTTCAATTTCTATAAGTCAGTTTTTGGCGGTGAATTCCAGGAATTCGTCCACTTTCGAGATATACCGAACGGACCACCACTTCCGGAATCAGTGCTTGATAAAATCATGCACATCTCACTGCCGATCGGAAAGGGCAACCGCTTGCAGGCAACCGATATGGTCGAAGGAGTCGGGCACCCGATGGTCGAAGGAAATAATTTCTCCCTCGAACTCGAGTGCGAGAGCAAGGAGGAAGCCGACAAGTATTATCATGCGCTTGTTGCCGGCGGGACGCCCGATCCGATGATGCCGATCGGCGATACATTCTGGGGTGCCTACTTCGGAATGCTCACCGACAAATTCGGCATCCGCTGGATGATCAACTACAACTATCCTGAAAAGTAATCCACGACACAACCTAACAAGAAATTATTAACGCACAATGGCGACTCAAATATATTTAAACTTGCCCGTGAAGGATCTCGCTCGATCGAAAGAATTCTTCACAGCGCTTGGATACTCATTCAATCCCAAATTCGAGAATGAGAATGGAGCATGTATGATCATCTCGGAAGATATCTTTGTAATGCTCCTCGTCGAGAGGTTTTTTCAGACGTTCATCAAGAAAAAGATCGCAGATGCGAAGCAAGTGACCGAGGCGATCATCTGTCTCTCGTCTGAGAGCAAGGCCGCAGTCGATGAAATGGTCGCGAAGGCAATCGCGGCCGGTGGCGCTGCTCTAAATCCTAAAATGGAAATGGAATTCATGTACAATCATGGCTTCGAGGATCTCGACGGTCATTTCTGGGAGTTCACCTGGATGGATCCGTCCTTCGCGCCAAATTCATAACACGTTATTTTATACTATAATATGCAAAAGATCACACCATTTCTTTGGTTCGATAATAATGCCGAAGAGGCAATGAATTTGTATGTCTCCATTTTCAAAGAGGCGAATGTACTTTCGGTCTCGCCGATGCTGGTAAGATTTTCCCTGAATGGTCAGGAGTTTTCCGCGCTCAACGGTGGTCCGATGTTCAAGTTCACCGAAGCGATCTCGCTGATGGTAAGCTGCGAAGACCAGGAGGAAGTCGACTATTATTGGAACGCGCTCCTTGCCGATGGAGGTAGCGAGTCCCAATGCGGATGGCTTAAGGATAAGTATGGTCTGTCGTGGCAGATCGTACCGGTTCAGTTAGGCCAGCTGCTTGGCAACATAGATCCGAAGAAGGCAAACAATGTCATGCAGGCGATGCTCAAGATGCGCAAGCTCGATGTCGCGGCATTAGAAGCTGCTCGCGATGCTGTTTAAACATATTCGCACCGGCCGGCCGCTGGTTGCACGTTTTTTGCAAGTCCCGGCCATTCGGAGGTCGCTGCTCGTTCGCTCGATCCTTGACTCGTATTTTTCAGATCAAGAAGAGGAGGGTGAGTGGCATGTCAATATTTCGGTCCGGTTCGAGCCGCGCCATTCACACATTAACGAATTCAACGTATGAGTATTACCCAAAAGTGGCAATCCTATTCACCCGAGCTTCGAAGCGTACTCCGCATTGTTGCCGCGATCATGTTCATGCTGATCGGCACGATGAAGCTCTTCGCGATCCCTGTCGGAATGCCGCCAGATGGCGGGACGGTGCAGCTGATGTCCGAAATTGGATTGGCAGGAGTGCTCGAATTCGTTGGCGGACTCCTGCTACTTGTCGGACTTTTTACCCGGCCCGTAGCCTTCATTCTTGCGGGCGAAATGGCCGTCGCATATTTTCAGGGACACGCGCCCGGAGGTATATGGCCGACGGTTAACGGCGGCCAGCCTGCTGTGCTTTATTGCTTCATCTTTCTTTATCTCTCCGCAGCCGGTGCCGGGCCATGGAGCATCGACGCGATGCGCAACAAATCAACTCATAACTAAAACCCATCATGTTATCATCAAAAGATGCGATTGCGAATCTCGCAACGAAAGATATTAGTGTCGCGAAGAAGTTCTATCAGGAAACGCTCGGTCTTGAAGTGATGGGCAACATGATGGATCAACTTTTCACGTTCAAGAGCGGCGACTCGCTCATCTATGTCTATCAATCCGAATTCGCAGGCACGAACAAGGCGACCGCAGTAAGCTGGAGGGTAGGCGATGAGTTGGAATCGATCGTGAAAGATCTCAAATCAAAAGGCATCACCTTCGAGCACTACGACAATATGCCAATGCCCCTCGTGGGCGACATCTACGGCGATGACAACATGAAGGTCGCCTGGTTCAAAGATCCGGACGGGAATATTTTGAGCTTGACCAACGGATAAGCTTACAGCAGCTTCAAGTTCGCAAACTTCAGCATCAGATTCTTTCGCCCGCGATCGGCGAAATCGACGGTGGCTTTTGCTTTGTCGCCTCGGCCTGCTACTTCGATGATGCGGCCTTCTCCGAAGATCTCGTGGAAGACTCGTGTGCCGCGATGAAGTGCATCGGCGGCGTCAGGCTCATATTGTGCGACTTCGCTCGCCGATGCGCCACCATCCATGCTTGGACGCGCGGAGCGTTTGCGTGTGAACGTGCGGCCGTTGATCGTCGGCGATCCGTTCATCAGATGCGTGAAGCTTGATTCGCGGTCGGCGTAGGATTCGCGCTGACGCGGTTTTGTGCCAAAACTTGTGATGTGCTCGGTGCGACCTGAGAGCTTTACTTCTTCGATAAAGCGCGAGGGCATCGAGGTCGTCAGTTCGCCGAAGCGAATGCGCTGCAGCGTGTAGAAGATGCTGCACTTCTTCATCGCCCGCGTGATGCCGACATAAAGCAAGCGCCGCTCTTCTTCGAGTTGGTCTTTTTCCTGCGACGCGTTCGCACCTGGAAAGAGACCTTCTTCGAGACCGGTGATGCACACAACCGGAAACTCCAGACCCTTCGCAGAGTGAAGCGTCATGAGCGTCACGGCATTCTTCGTTCCATCGACCTGATCGATCTCGCTGACGAGCGAGACTTCCTCCAAAAATGTCTCGAGCGTCGCATCGGGGCGTTCGCTAAAAAATTCAGTGACCGCCGAGAGGAATTCCTTGATGTTCTCATAGCGCGCAAGCGACTCCATCGTATTCTCGAGCTTTAACTCCGAGAGAATGGTCGTGTCGTCGATCATCGAGCGAAGCAGCTCGCTCGGCGACATCATGTCTTTTACCGCGCCATATTTTTTGATGAGCGCAGTGAATTCCTTGATCTTCGCGAGTGTGCGTCCCTGAATGCCCTGGACAAATTCGATCGCGCAGAGTGCGTCGAAGAGAAGCATCGCGTGCT
>JBBSDW010000020.1:0-28076 GCA_038240295.1 Kapaibacterium sp. (SeqCode) | reverse complement strand
ATCGTCATGGTCGTATCATTAAACTTTTATAAGCAAGGTCTATAAGCAGTTGCTTTGGTTGATGTCTCTGTGTTAAATCGCATTCGTCGGGTCGTCGTCTTCGGCAAGCCCGAGCCAACTCGCAATGAGCTTGCGCAGCCTCAGTCTTGCACGAAAGGCCCGCACCTTGATCGCCGCTTCCGTCGTACCCATCGTCTCGGCGATCTCCTGATACGAATAGCCCGAGTATTCGTGCATGACAAATGCTTCTCGCTGTTCAAACGGGAGCTTCTGCAAAGCTCTCGTAATAAGTACTTTGATCTCGGATTGCTCCGTGTCGGCAGACGTCTCTTCTTTCGCCCGTGCTTTCGCAAGCCCTTCGCTTGGCGCGGCGCGGTAGCGTTCGAGCCGGATCATGTTCAGGCAAAGATTTCGGGTACTCCGAAAAAGGAGTGCTCGAAAATTCATCACATTTACCTGACGCGCCCGGAGCTGGAAGATCTTGATCCACATTTCCTGGAAGGCATCCTCGGCGAGCTTGTCGTAGAACATCATCCTTCGGCAATAGAGAAGCAGCGGTGTTTCGTACTTCGCGTAAAGCTGTACGAACGCTGCGTCGCTGCCCGCCATGAATTCTTTCATCAAAAGTCGATCGGCCTCGTCTTCGGGCGAGAGCGTCTGCGGAATTTCTTCCTCCGAAGCCGGAATTCCGAGTTCCGTAAAGATCTCGGCATCGCTGCCTCCGCCATCGCTGCCTCCGCCATCGTTGCCGCCAGCATCGCTACCCTCTGTACCCGCTAATTCCGAAATGCCAGCGTCGCTCGGCTCTGCATTTGGAAAAAGACTTCCTGCAAGATCCGAGTTATCCATCGGATCCTCCAAAAGCCCCCCAAATATGAGATCTTCGCTGTCTTCGAGTTGCATTCGACTCACTATGATCGCTCGGTGGGAGCGCTCTTACCGCCCGTCTCCCTCAAAACCTCAACCATAAGACCCACGAGTCGGAAAAGGGTTACAGCTTTTTTCGGTCAAAAAAGGTCACAAATCCGTCCCTCTTCTATAGATGTCCTGTTTTAGCCGATCTTTCTATGGAGGGATTGAACCCGCTTGCGAGCTTCGGAGTTTTCAGTCCCGCCTGTTCCAGGTAACGTTTGCCTACTGGCACGACACACATCAACCATTACGAATCCGTTATGAGAAAGAGTATTTTATTCGGAGCCATCGCGCTCGTTGGAGGAATGGCCGCAGCGATAGGCTGCAGCTCTTCGGCAAAGACGTCTTCAACTTCGTCGACGACTTCTACAACTACGACCACCACTATAACAACGATCAAGCAAATGTCAGATACAGTAACGACGGCCTCGGGCCTGCAATATATCGATTCGAAGATCGGCACCGGCGCGATGCCGAAAAAAGGCCAGACGGTCACGGTTAATTACACCGGAATGCTCGTCGATGGCAAGAAATTCGATTCGAACATCGACCCGACCTTCGGCCATGTTTCTCCGTTTGAATTTCAGCTTGGCGTTGGCCAGGTCATCAAAGGCTGGGACGAAGGCCTGAGCACGATGAACGTCGGCGGCGCACGTCGATTGATCATTCCTGCAAATCTCGGATATGGCCCACGCGGCGCAGGCGCAGCGATCCCACCGAATGCAGTGCTCATCTTCGATGTAGAGCTTCTCGGAGTTCATTAAATAATTCGGTTTCGATAAAAGGCCTCTCGCGAGGCTTTTTTTTTGTCTTCGTTTGCCGATTAGTCCTATATGTCTTATGAGACCTATAGACCTGTGGGACTTATAGGACTGAAAGGATCGATGGGACTTATACGGCTTTCTTCGTATTTTTGTCAGCAGATGCGCTTCTCTTTTTTGCTTCTCTTTTTAGGTCTTTTTTTTACCAACGCGAGCTTTGCGCAGAAGCCTCGTGGGTTGCCTCCTCGGCCAGTTCCGAGATCTTCGACGCTCTTTATGTACCTCGAGAGCTACCGAACGGTTGACGACAAAATGCTGCCGACCGATTCGGCGCTGCTGATTCCGATCGCGGTCGTCAGCGAAGGTAAGCTGTCCGAGCCCGAACCGGAGAAGTTGATCGGTACAAAAGCCGATCTACCGTTTCAAAAGAAGTTTATCGAAGAGCATTATGCACATGCGCCGCTCTATGCCATAACCGATCACGGCGTCATCGTTGATACGCTGCGGCAGATTCGTGCGACAGCCGACGCCTCGGACGAAGTTCGACTTTATCTTCAGGCAACCGTGCATCACAGCGAGAGTATCACGTTCGATCCCTTTTTACCGAAGCTTGCCGGTTCGCCAGCATTGTTCCATACTGGTGCAGCCCGAAGCCGCGAAGCGAATCCTGTTGAGCGCGCAGAGATCCTCAAGACTTGCTACGATCTCTTTCGAGCCAAAGGATTAAACCTCACTTCGACGGATACGCTTATCCAGCAGCAGATCCTAATCTCGAACATCTCCAAGGAAAGCGACGATCGCGCGATCGTTTATCTCTTCACCAAAGCAGATTCGAACGGCAGCGAATATGCACTTTCGCTCGTGATGCGAAAGGAAGGCGATCACTTTGCAACCGAATACAAACAGTTGACGATGCCGACCGACTCGTCGGTTTATCCAGGATTTTTTGTCGGTCAGTCAGACCTTGACCACGATGGCATCGACGAGCTCGTCTTTCAAATCAGCGATGGTGAGTTTCAGGGCGTTGCAGTGATGAAACTGGTCGGCGATTCATGGAAGAAGATCTACGAATATTATTATGGAGGCTAACCGATCCTGATCGCACCACAACCGGCTCGGTCGAAGCATACGTCAACTCGCAGCTATCTTCTGGCTGCGATCGTGAGCGCTGTTGCGATCCTTAGCATCGATCTCGTTAATCCGATGCACTATGATAACGCTGTCTGGCATTCGATGGCCTGGCAGTGGGTGAAGTTTGGGCGGATGCCGTATACGGGTGCGTGGGATCAGAATTTTCCGGGCGTTATTTTCTTCCACATTTTCTCGATCCTTCTGTTCGGCAATTCCGAGCCGGGCTTTATGGCCTTCGATGCGGCGCTTCACGTTGCAGAAGCGGTTGCGATCTTTTATCTTATCAAGCGCTGGTATGGCGCTCGCGCCGGATTCCTTGCGGCAGTTTTTTCCTGTGCGATCTATCAGACTGCGATTGGCTGGTCGATCGGTCAGCGCGATGCCTATGCGGGGATGTTCCTCGTCTTTGGCGCGCTCGCTTATTACGATGCGCTTCGCCGAACGAAGGCCGTTTCGGAGCCCAAGCGACGTCTTCCCATTACTCTGGAATATCTTGCGGCCGGATTTTGCCTCGGCTTCACTGTCATCGTTCGCCCCACCTACGCGGGCTTTCCGGCGACGCTTGCGCTCGTGATCCTGTTGCGACCGCAAGCAGAAAAGCTGCTTCGGTTTATCGTGTTTTCTTGCGGAGTCTTGCTTCCGATCGGTCTCTTCATGTTGCCTTATGCCTTGCAGGACGGTGGGCTCGCCGCGCTCTACACGTCGATGATCAAGTTCAATCTCGATGTCTATGGGTCTTCGACATTCAGATTTCCCTTCGGATATTTCTCCTCCGGCAAGCACATGGCGATCGCCGCGGTGGCGCTCATTAGTCCGATGCTCGTGACGCTGTTCTTCCGATCGCGGCGAGCTTCACGACCAACGCTCAGCCCAGCTCTCGACAGGTATGATCTTCTATTATATGCTGGCTTCATTGCGACTGCGTTTGCCTCGATCGTTGTGATGGGCAAATATTTTCGCTATCATTTCGAGCCGCTCTATCAGCTCTGCATGCCCGCTGCGGCTGTGGCGATCGATCGCATTTTACGAAACATCGAGAATCGCAATGTTCGCAGATCGCTTCTTATTGTTACGGTGCTTTTGGCGATTGCAACTACGTACCCGTTTTTTCTTGCGAAGGAGTTCGTCGCTGGAGTTTCAACGGGCCATCCGCTTGAATTTGTACGCCACCAGAAGACCGATTACGAGTACGAGGACACGCTCGAAAATTACCGGCATCAAAAGCAGTTAGTTGATTATCTCGAAGCCAACTCAACCCCGCAGCAGCTCGCGCTTATTGGGTGCACCGATCCGTGGCTGACCTATCGCTGGGCTCGCGAAGTCCCGAGCCGGTTCATTACGACGATCCCGCTCACGATGTCTTCGCCGAACAAACCGACGCCCGACTACCAGCGGTCCTGGCAAAACGAATTTCTTCAGGAGATGTCTGCCAGAGATCTAAAATTCTTCGTCACCTCCTACGGACCGAGGCAGGATCGCGGCGCCCATTTCGCGCCCGCTCCCATCGATGGCCTCATGCGCATACCCAATTTCCGCGAAACCCTCGACAGCCTCTACACCTACGACACGACCATCGGCTGGTGGTACGTCTACCACAGAAAATAGCGTGACGTAGTAGTATTGTCGTAGTACCAAAGCCCCGTGCGGAAGCGCTTGGTGTGCAACACATTTGGAATTCAACGCCGCATCGCGGCCGTCCGTGGTTGTTTCGTCAACGGACATTTTGTTGGGTGCCCGCGCTCCGTCGGGCCGCCCGAAAACGGAAACCATTAGCCACGCTTCCACGCAGGGCTACGCATGGTCGGCCGCTGTGCTTGCGCATCGCCCGAAGTATATCGGCGCTTCACGACACAGACGCGCTTTTGCTGAATCTCGACCGTGCCTGTTTCCGGAAGCTCATCAAAATGGAATCCTTGTTGTGAGACAGCGTTCTTACTTCATCAATCATCGAGACCTATGCGTACTACGATAGCACTTTTTTCGGTCAGTATTGTCACGTTGCTTTTCGCGAACGATCCTGTTCAGGCTCAGTGCGCGAGCGGCTGGGGACTGGGGATTCCGGATGGTAGACATTCGCCGTGCTTCGAGGTAAATCTCGATACCAGCGCAAGCAGCATCGGTGCGTTGCCTTCGCACGATGAACGCATCACTCAGGTTACCCCTTCTGAGGAAAATTTTGTGGCAACTCCAACAACCCCCATTGAGGGAAACATTGATCGCGAGGGTGTCGTATACTCTGGCAAGCTGTCTGAGCCTTCAGTAGCTTCCGGAGGTGTGATCAGGGGCGAGGGAAATGTAACGAACAATTTGGTGATTCGCCCTAACCAGGCGCCGGCTGCTTCGAAGCGCGCGATCCTTCGCGATCTTTTCCTGCGATCCTCGGATCCTCATCATACCGTGTGGCTTGCAGCGCCTCTGAAATAAAGGCGGAGGAAGCTGGCCGGTTGTGACTCAGATTCGGTCATTTTTTGCGCCGTTTTTCAATCTGAAAGGCTGCGCCTCACTTATTTATGAAAAGTGGACCGAATTTCGCATCATAGCTCAGAAATTGTTGTATATTAGTAGTGAACTCTCTCTCGACGAAACAATATCGAAGGGAATCAGCATAATGAAAATTCGAACATTGATACTAACGGGAGCGATGATTGCCATGAGCAGCATGTCTGCTTATGCGCAGTTTTCGATCACGAAAAGTGTTATCGGTTCGGGGGGCGGTCCGTCTGCTGCTGGTACGTTCAGTTTGAACGGCACCATTGGTCAGGCGATCATCGGCCCAGTCACAGGCGGTCAATTCACCGATAACCAAGGCTTCTGGTATGAAAACCAGCAGACTGGCGCGGTGAAACAGCTTGCGACCTTACCGGACGGATATGCACTTGGACAGAACTACCCAAACCCATTCAACCCATCGACGACGATCCGGTTTTCTGTACCTGAGCGAAGCAAGGTCACCATGCGTGTCATGAATCTGCTCGGGCAAGAAGTCGCACGCGTTATCAATAATGAGTCGTATGATGCGGGTACGTACGAAGTCGATTTTCTTGAGAATAATCTTCCATCAGGCACCTACGTCTATCGTCTTGAAGCTGGCAACATCGTCATGACGAAGAAGATGGTTCTGATGAAGTAATTCGTATTCTTGGGATTAGCGAGTTCGTAAGATCACGCTCATCCATGGATTATTTCGACGAGAGTTGAATGCCAAATTCGCGCATTCAAATCCCCCTCAATCCGAGGGGGATTTTTTTTTTGGCAAGGGTGAAGGAGGAAGGGTGAAGGAGGAAGGGTGAAGGATGAATTTGGGGAGAGGGGCGTCGGGGTCCGAATTAGCCTGATCGACTGAGGCAAATGGAAATGAAAAACGGGCTGCTCTTAAAACGAGATGTTGCGGCAGTAACCTGCAGATTGCTTCGTCGATTGATTCGTTTCGCGAATTAATCCTCCTCGCAATGATCTGGCGTGATCCCCAAACGCGGGTCATTGCGAGCGCAGTTTGTTTTGCCCCGCAAAACAAACGGTGCGAAGCAATCTGGTGGCGCATGGCCATCACCCTCGAACGAAATATTGCGGCGGCTATTGAAGGATCGACTGCGGAGTCAGACCGCCCCTTTTCCGTTTTTGATCTCTACCGATTCTTTTTTATCGGGGTTCTGGAAGGGATATTTCGATCGTGGTGCCTTTGCCCTGGCCTTCGCTTGTCGCGTTGACTGTGCCGCCGTGCAGTTCAATCAAATGTTTTACGATCGACAGTCCGAGGCCGAGGCCGCCGTGCTGCCGCGTTTTGGTGCCGTCCGCCTGACGGAAACGATCGAAGACGTAGGGAAGGAATTCGGCAGTGATCCCTTCGCCTGTATCGGTGAACGATAGCTTAAGCTGGCCGGTCTGCTTCGAAAGTTTAATCGCGACCGAACCTTCAGGTGGCGTGAACTTGATCGCGTTCGAAAGCAAATTCCAGACGACCTGTTGCAGTCTGCCCGAATCGCCCGCTACGAACTGGGCCTCAGGATCGCGATCAAAGGACACGTTGATATTCTTTGACGAGGCAGCAAGCTGAGCCGAATCGAGAGCCGCTTCGACAACCGCAAAAAGATCGACGGTGCCGACTTCGAGCCGAAATTTACCGGTCACGACTCGCGAAACATCGAGCAGATCTTCGATGAGCAGTGCCTGTGAGCGCGAATTACGATCGATGGTTTCTAATCCATGAACCAATGTTGCATCGTCGTGCTCTCCCGTGCGCAGCAACTCCACCCATCCGATGATCGCACTGAGCGGTGTACGAAGTTCGTGCGAGACTGTCGCAAGAAATTCGTCTTTTAGCTGGTTGGCCTTCTCAGCTCGTTCTCGAGCATCGTGTTCGCTTCGCAAAAGCTGTTCGCGTTCCGCGAGCTTTTGTTGAACCTCATGGTGCAACTGGTTACTCTCGATGATATCGGCCGCCATTCGTGCGTATAGATCCATAAGCCGCATCTGCCGCTCTGTGGGCAGGTGAGGCTGGGCAAAATGAAGTGTGAGTACTCCGAGAATGTTACCGCGATTTGTGATCAGCGGCGTACTATGTACCGCACGAAAACCTCCGAGAGCGCAAGTGCTTGCATGAGGCATCGTCAGCGGATCCTTCAGTACATCTTCGACAACGATCTGCCGGCGCTCGGCATAGGCCTTGCCGCACGTTCCCACCCCATACGGAATCGTCGATGCAACCTTGAGAAACTCTTGTGAAAAGCCTTGATGAATGCGAAGTTTGAGCGCCTGTGCAGAATCGTCGCAAAGCGTTAGAAACCCGAGATTCGTACCCTGCATCGAAAGCGCGGAGCGCAGGACTTCGCGCAGCACCCATTCGATCTCAAGTTTACTCGTAAGGCCAATGCTCATTTCGTGCAGCCGCCGGAGATCGTCGAGCTGAACCTCGAGTTCGTCCTTGACGACTAACAACTCTGCTTCAGCGCGTTTGCGCTCGAGCAATTCTGCTTGAAAGGAAGTCGCCTTTTGCTGCAACAGTGTGATCTGCCGCAGACGTGCATCTGCGCTTTGGACATCGCTATAACTTTCGGCCGGCAGTACATGCGAATGTTCCGAACAAATATGAGCGAGCGATTCGGCATAGCCCTCGCCGGTAAACTGACCGATCGGATAAGCGCAATAAAGCTGAAAGCGATGGTTCTCATGAAAGACGTTCCAGACTCTTTCGAGCTTGACCGAGCCAGCAAAATTGTCGTCGGCCGCGAGAAGCGCGACCATCTCACCAAAGATCCTGATCTTCGGCCAGTTGCGCGCTGCTTCCGAAATCACCTCACCAACCACTGCATCAAATCGCTGCTGATCGGGAACGCCATCAACCATAAACTTCGAAAGCGTCGCAGCTGCATCAAGCACAACAAATTGTTTCCGCTCGTAGCACGCACGAACGTCGATGCCGATCGACTCCAAACGCGATTCGATGCCGATCGCATGGGCTTCCGTTGCTGCAATGATGCACGCATCGCCGGATTGAAGACCTGCTGCTAAAAATTCGCTCACCGAGTCAAGCAGAAATTCGTCTTTTTCGTAAAACTGGACGAAATGCTCGGATTCCTTTGCGCTCCAGGGCGCGCTGGGTGACAGCGGTGACGTAGCCCCGGCTGCATTGAGGGTATCGAGGGGTACGTTGGTGATGTCAGATGTTAACGTATTCATATTGTGGGCAGTCTTGACGGCGAATCCACCGAGCGTACTTAAACGATGAACGGGCGCGATGCTAAATTTCGAAATCCGAGCAGGAATATGCAAAAATCAAACCCAATCCCAGCGAAAGTCAGAGCGTTTCGCAGTGATTTTAACCACCGCTAAAGTGAATAAATGCCTGATCTCAGTGAAGTAAAGTTTGTGCTGGAAGCACTGTCAGCATGAAGGGGACGAAAGCCTCAATAATCGCGTTTTTCACGCGTCGAACTTCATCCGGATTTTATAGAACCCATGCCAGAAATCAACGTAGACGGTAAGATCATCGGTAACGGTATCCATCCAGCGCAAACCGATTCGTTCGAAACGAGCGCCGAGTACTTGCGCGCGAAAGCGGAATGGATGGCGCGCGAGTCGAAGTCGCGGACGACGGGCATGAAGTTCACGACGCTCTCGGGCAAGAAGCTCGATACGATGTATCTGCCGAAGGATTCTTCTCCTGAAGAATTCGATGCAAAGATCGGATTCCCAGGCGAGTATCCATTTACTCGCGGCATTCATCCGAACGGCTACCGCGGCAAACTCTGGACGATGCGTCAGTTCGCGGGCTTTGGAACGCCGGAAGATACCAACGAGCGTTTCAAATATTTGCTGGCGCACGGCCAAACTGGTTTATCAACCGCATTCGACCTTCCGACGCTCATGGGCCGCGATGCTGACGATGCCTGGAGCGAAGGTGAGGTCGGAATTTGCGGCGTAGCAGTTTCTTCACTGCAGGATATGGAGACGCTCTTCAGCGGCATTCCGCTCGATAAGGTCTCGACCTCGATGACGATCAATTCGCCTGCAGCGATGGTCTTCGCGATGTATCTCTGCGTCGCCGAGCAGCAAGGGGTGAGCTTCGACAAACTTCGCGGGACGCTGCAGAATGATATTTTAAAAGAATACATCGCGCAGAAGGAGTTCATCTATCCTCCGGAGCCTTCGATGCGGATCATCACCGACATGATCGAATATTGCACGAAGGAAGTGCCGCAGTGGAATCCTGTTTCGGTTTCTGGTTACCACATTCGCGAAGCCGGATCGACTGCCGCGCAGGAGTTGGCATTCACGCTTGCCGATGGCTTTACGTACGTCGAGCATTGCCTCGCTCGCGGAATGGACATCGACGATTTTGCGCCGCGCATTTCTCACTTTTTTAATTCGCACGTCGATTTCTTCGAAGAGATCGCAAAGCTCCGCGCCGCCCGCCGTATCTATGCAAAGCGTATGCGTGAGAAATACGGCGCAAAGAATCCGAGAAGCTGGACGCTCAGATTCCACACGCAGACCGCTGGCTGTTCGCTGACCGCACAGCAACCGGAGAACAATATCGTCCGCACAGCCTACGAAGCGCTTGCAGCGGTGCTTGGTGGGACGCAATCACTTCACACGAATTCGATGGATGAGACGCTCGCACTTCCAAGCGAAAAAGCTGTCAAGATTGCGCTTCGCACCCAGCAGATCATTGCGTATGAGACAGGTGTCACGTACACGGTTGATCCGCTTGGTGGCTCGTATTTCGTGGAAGCCGAGACGGATCGGCTCGAGCTCGAAGCGAATCGGTATTTCGATCAGATCGAAGCGATGGGCGGCGTGATTGCCGGTATCGAGTCCGGGTTCTTCCAGCGCGAGATCGCCGATGCGTCGTATCGCTATCAGATCGAACTCGATAAAAAAGAGAAGTATATCGTCGGCGTAAATGAGTTTGTCGAGAAGGGCGAGAAGATCGATATCCCGATCCTGACGATCTCGCCTGAAGTCGAGCGCTCACAAAAGATCAAGCTTGCCGCCCTCAAGGCGAGCCGCTCGCAGCACGACGTCGCAGAGTCGATCGAAGAGATCAAAGCGGCCGCATTCGGCCACACGAACCTCATGCCGATCTTCATCAAAGCCGCCCGCAACTATGTGACGCTCGGCGAGATGATCGATGTGCTCAAGGTGCCGTTCGGAGAGTACACGGAGAGTATTGTATTTTGAGAGATGAAGGAGAGACAAGTCACGAAGTCCGAATGGGACGAGCCTATGAATGACCCTGAACCGCCAGTACGGGAGGGATCCGTTGCTCAACTTTTGCTCGACCTGCAGGCTGCTGCCCTGGAAGTGAATGCAATGCGTGAGGGTCGAGTTAAGGGAAAGAGCCTTAAAAAATTTCTGGATGAGTTCTAACTTCAATGAGCAAAAAAATAATGGAAGCTCCTCCTATCGTTATAGAAGGATCTGGAACTGAAAAGGCCGAGCGATTGGAACTGCTTGAAAGAATTGACAAGCTTCATGCTTCGCTGCCTCCGTATCCTGCCGACTTTGATATTGACGAGGTGATCAACGAAGAGCACAAATGATCCTCAAACGCTAAGTTCTTGCTCAAACCTTCTTCCGTTCTTCGCCTGATTCGTCCCAAACAATGGACGAAAAATCTCTTCGTCTTCCCGGCGCTGGTCTTTAGTCAGCATTTGCTGGAGATGAATTATCTGACGCTCGTCTTGCGGGCGTTCCTCGCGTTCAGTTTTTGCGCGAGCTTCGTTTATATCATCAACGACACGGCCGACATCGAACGCGACCGGCAGCATCCGAAAAAGAAATACCGTCCGATCGCCTCCGGAGAGATCTCGATCAGCGAAGCGATGATGATCGCTGCAGTGATGCTCGGGCTCGTGGTGATCCTCCTCGTTGGGCTCGACTGGCGATTTGTCGCAGCGGTCGCGACCTATCTCGTGATGAACCTCGCCTATAGTTTTTTCCTGAAGGAGATGGTGCTGATCGACGTCTTTGTCATTGCGATCGGCTTTATGCTTCGCGTCGTCGGCGGCGCGCTTGTGATCGGAGTGCCCCGAAGTTCGTGGCTCTTACTGACGACGATGTTCCTTTCGCTGTTTCTGGGAATTGCGAAGCGCCGAGGCGAACTTGTTGCCGTCCGCAAGCGCGATCCCAATTCAACCGGTTTTCAAAGCCGGAAGGTGCTCGAACATTATTCGGTCGAATTCGCCGAGCAATTGACGACAATCTGCGCTGCGGGATTTGTGATAAGCTACGCGCTCTACACTGTCTCCGATCGCACCGTGAAAGTCTTCGGGACCGAGAATCTCATCTTGACCACGCCGTTTGTACTTTACGGGGTCTTTCGCTATCTCTACCTTCTGCATAAAAAAGATCTCGGCGAAAGCCCGACCGACATCGTCCTTAGCGACATCCCAACGATCATTAATTTTATCGTCTATGCGATCGCGATGTTCGTTGTGATCTATCTGAAGCGGTAATGCTTTCGCGGATGAAGCAGTATCGGATCGAAGCCTGGCTTGTCTTCATAGGCGTGATGGTGATGACCGCACTTTGGATCGTGCAGCAGGCAGTGCTCAACGAAGCGAGCGGCGAGAACTTCGTTCGGTTTCTCGGCGCACCGCTCGACGATGTTTACATCCATTGCCGTTTCGCGCAAAATCTTTTGGCCGGTCGAGGATTTTCGTTTAATCCAAACGTGCCGCTCTCGGGCGATACGTCGCCGCTTTGGGTGCTGCTGATCTCGCTCGGAGGCCTGATCACGCATGACCTGCTTACGGTTGCGATCGTGCTTTCGATCCTGTTCTATCTGATGCTTGCGCCGGGTGTTTATCGCACTGCGCGCGACGTCTTTGATTTGAAAGAGCAATGGGCGATCATTGCGGGACTTATAACAGTGATCGGCTCGCGAATGATCTGGTCGGCGGCGAGCGGCATGGAGGTCACATTTGCTGCATTGCTCATGCTGCTTGTAGTCGAGGAACACGAACGCGCGAAGCAGCGGGGGAGACCGCGCATTCGCGAGGCGATCTGGCTTGGGCTTGGCTATAATGTTCGACCAGAGTTTCTGTTTTTGATTGCGCTTGTCATGCTCGACTGGGCGTGGTTTCTTTGGCGATCCAAAAAGCTATCGCCGGAATTCGTATGGCTTGCTGCGGTTACGATCGCGCTTGTGTTGCCCTACCCCCTTTATTCCTACGCGATCGGCCATTCGTTTTTATCGCACTCAAGTGTGGTACAGGGCGCGCATGTTTCATTGCTGCCGAATTTCGCCTATCTCTGGTTTGCGCTAAAGATCTATGCTTCGAACAACCTCTTCGCATTCCTGTTGATCGCGATCGGACTCGTCGTGTTGCATGGGCGCGATGAATTACGCCTGGCAGTAGTGTTAGTCGTAGGGCTTCCGCTACTTCAGGCTTTTGTTGCGCCACAATTTCGTCATCACGGCAGATATTTTTTTCCAGTATTTCCCGTCGCGATGATCATCGCTTGCGCAGCGGGAGAGAAACTCTCGAAGGACCGAACGGTGATGCAGCATGTGTTCGCGGGGCTCCTTCTTGTTTGCGGGATGATCGAAGCAGGACGCTGGGTAATGCTTGAATCGTATGCAGCGCGCAATATCAACGATCAGCATCTGAAGATCGCCGACTGGGTACTAAGAAACACCAGTCCTTCGAACGTGTTCGCGGTCGATGATGTCGGCGCCCTGGCCTATCTCACCGATCGAACGTTGATCGACCTTACCGGACTAATGACACCCGCGATTTACAAGGTTCATAACGATCAGGATTCGGTCTGGAAGGTTGCTCGAGCGATGGGGGCTAACACGTTCGTTATTTACGACCGGCTCAACCCTGCGTTTATCCAGCATCACCAAGATTCGCTTTCGCTCCTGAAGGAATTCCGCATTCGCGAACCGTTGGTCTCTGCGGCCGATACTACGATGCGGCTATATTCTCTAAGGCATGCGCCTCAGTAGCAAGCGCCGCCTTCAATTTACCGGATGCCTGATCGCGCTGCTCGTTCTCCTGACGCGCAGGGCTTCGTCGATGGCGTTTGAATTCGATTCGATCGACTTTATTGTTGCGACCTTTCGCTTTAGTTTAGAGCAGGTCACCCCACACATGCCTGGCTATATCTTGCATGTGCTGCTCGGAAGGCTGATCGAAGGCCTCGTGCATAACGTCAATTTTGCATTCGTGCTGATCAGCATTTTCTTATCGGTCGGCTCAACACTTTTTCTCTGGCGTGCGGCATTCCTGCTTCGCGGTGAACGTGTGGCATTGATCGTAGCGGCTCTTTGGTTGACCCATCCGTTCTTCTGGTTTTACGGCGAGGTCTCGACGGTATACGTCTACGAAAGTTTTTTCGCGAGCCTACTACTCATGTTGGGAATAGGCCTCGTCAGATATCCCGCTTCCAACTGGCGGCCGATCGGGATCGGCGTCGCCATGTCTCTTGCAACAGGCTGCCGGCAATCGAGTCTTCTTTTATTTGCGCCTGCTGTCATCTATCTTTTTGTAACGACAAAGCAATCTCGAAAGAGTTGGATGAAGTCTGTGCTCGCATTCATTTTCGTTACGGCGCTCTGGGGTTTTGAACTCCTTCGAGAATCGGGAGGACTCCAGACCTACTTGCACTTTGCGAGTATGGAGCATATCTACCAAACGCAATCAGTCATCTTCGGCAATCCATTACGGGAGCATTTGGCGGTCATCGCAAAGATCGTAACCTATCTCGCGGCAGGTTCGCTTCCTTTTATCATCGCGCTTGTTATTGGCGTGATCGCTTTTTTCTCAAGCACCAAGGTTCTTATAAAAGAGGCGCTACGCTCGCGAAGCGGCAAATTCGCCATACTCATCGCGGGCGCGCCGTTACTTTTTTATGCTGCGATCTATTTTATGAAGGCGGGCTATCTGCTCAATGTTTGGCCGACGATCATTCTTGCAGCGGGAGTGCTTATTGATCATTGCGCGATCATGTTCGCTCGTAGAAAAAAAGAGCGCGCCAATGATCCGTTATTACTTTCGAGGCCTCTCATCACTCGCGCCGCAATTTCGATCACAAGTGGCATTGTTGTACTGCAGGTGATCTGGTTCGCAGTCCCGCTGCCGGGCAAGGATATTGAAACATTCGACAATGCGAACAGTCAGGATTCATTTAGCGAATCGCTCTCACACCGCTACAAATCAGGCGATCGAGCATCACTTGCACTGAACCGGCTATTTGCATACAGCTCTCGTCAGGCAGTTCGATCGTCAGATGCGCTTAACCAATATCTTGTGCAGCGGCTGCTGCATTTGAGTGACAATAGCTCAGCCACGCTGCTGGCAACCTGGTGGAGCAGGCATGCATATTACTACCTGCCGAACATGCATGTTTACGACATTCGCACAACCTCTGTCGGGAGAGCACTCGTTGGTGAGGCGCAGCACTATATTCGCCACGCGATTTCAGACTCGGTGATCCATCTGCAACACGCGCCGACCTATCTTCTTATTCGCGAGGACCATCCGGATCTCGGCAGGATCGCAAAACAGGTTAGGCTGCGACACGTCCCAACGCCGGACTATCTCGATATCTACGAAATAATGGATTCAACTTTCTCACTCACCTGGGATGGCGTCCGGTTCGTCAAAGAGTGAAGATCGCCGAGTAAGCGCTTCGAAAGGTCGGTCGCTAAAAGATTTTCGGGATCGTATTTTCTCTTGAGCGAGAGAAATTTGTCGATCGTTTCAGCACCTAAAAATCTCTTGAACGCGTCGGGAGTGAGCGTCGCATCCTTCGCAAAATAAAATCTGCCGCCCGCCGCGAGCACGACTTCATTCATCTCCCGCGCAAGTTTCCAGATCGCCTCACGGTTCGATTCGGTCACTTTGTAATCGAGCGCAAGCGAGAAACCATCGACCGCATGGCTCATTAAAAATTTATCGGGGCGGTGGCGCTTGAATACGGCAAGCAGCGGCACATTGCCATTCGCCTTCGACATCTCGAACTGCTTGCGAAAGGCCGCTTCTGCTGTCTCTTTCGGGATAAAGCTTTGATACTGGATCAACCCGCCGGGTCCATAACTACGCTTCCAATCGGGGACGTAGTCAAGCAAGAAGGCGAAGCCCGCATGCGATTGTTTGAATTTCTTTCCCTTCGGTGCAATCGCGCTAGCGAGATATTTTGCCCAGTTGACGAAGCGCCATCCGAGTTGATTCGTGAGTGGCCGAAGAAAAAGCCAGACAACCGACTTCGGAAAAAATCCGAGAATGTTGTTCGGCAATTCCTGATTTTCGACACGCAGCGATTGTGCAGGGTTGGGATCTTCGCCCGGCTTCAGGTAATTCGCTTGATGGATCTGCCCGCGACCAAGTTTGCTGCCCGTTGCAAAAGCGTCGATCCAGCCGACGAGATAATCCGACTGCGGCACACGCTCAAGAAACACTTCGAAAAGTTCGTGAAGATCTTTCGTGACGATCGACTCAACTTCAAGAAAGCCCGAATAGACTTTCTTCATCTGAAGTGTCACCGAAGTAAATACACCCAGCATGCCAAAGCCGCCAATCGCAGCATAAAAAAGATCGACATCGCTTTCGCGGTTGACTGTTCGAGTCTCGCCGTTCGTGAACATGAAATCGAAAGCAAGCACATGATCGCCGATCGGACCGACCTTAAAATTATTCTTCCCATGAATGTTCATCCCGAGCACGCCGCCGAGCGTCGGATACATTGTGCCGGAGACAACGGGTGGCCACCATCCATCGGGGATGCAATATTTCCAGAGCTGCTCGATGGTCACGCCTGCTTCGCAACGGATGACTCCTGTTGCAGGGTCCCATTCGAGAATGCGATTCATGCGAGTCATGTCGAGCACGACATTCTCACTTCCGAGCGACGCGTCGCCATAACTTCTGCCGGCACCACGGATCGTCACTAGACGCTTCGACTCTCCGGCAAGCGCGAAAACATCCTTGAGTTGGTCGGTGGTGGAGGGACGCCAGACATAACCATCGGAGGCGACAGCGCCGCCCCAGCCTTTGATGCGTTCGAGATGATCGTTCGGAAGCAAACTCGCCATGCCTTAGACGGGGAGATGCTTAAAGACGAATGACGGAATCGCCTTGATGACGAACATGACATAGCGCCAGCGCCCGGGAATATAGGCTGTGCCACCGGAGCGGGAAGCATCGAGAATTCTGCGGGCGGCTTCTTCGGCCGAGATGAGCCAGAAGATGCCGGGTTTGCCGCGTGTCATTTCGGTGTCGATAAATCCTGGCTTGATCGTGACGACCGTTACGCCGTATCTGCTTAAGCGGTTGCGAAGCGATTCCAAAAATGTCGTGATTGCGGCCTTCGATGTGCAGTAGGCCGGCGATCCGCGTCTGCCGCGTTCACCCGCTACGGACGAAATCCCTACGATCGTGCCTGTTTTTGTTTGCTCGAATCGTTTCGCTGCTTCATCAAGCCATGCTACGCCGCCGAGCAAATTTGTTTCGAGCATTTCGCGATCCTTCGCAAAATCGTACTCGTGTTCGTCAACTGCAGGCATTGCTCCGGAGGCGTAGATCACGAGATCAAGACCGCCAAGATCCTTCGTGATCTGCTGAAAGAGTCGGGGGATAGCGGAGTAATCGCGTACGTCATGGGCATATACCAACGCCTTATCGCCATTTGTGGAAGCGATAGATTCCATCGCTTCCATTCGTCGTGCGACAAGCGCGACACGGGCTCCGCTTTTGAGTAACTCCTCAGCGAGCGCCTTCCCGATTCCCGATGAGGCACCGAGAACGATCGCGTGTTTCCAGGGCAAATTCATGCAAAAACTTTGATTTGAGCAGGTCGTTGGTTCGTTTAGCCAACAGATGAGAGAGGAATAGCGTTGCCAAAAGGCGGGGTGAAGGAAAAGCGAACACGTCGGAAGAAAGCCTGACGGTGAATCGTGTGCCACGAAGGGCCTCCTTCGTGACCCGATCCCGTCCCCAATCTTTTCTCATATGAAAGAGTCGGGGTCGCGAAGCAGGCGCTTCACGCCACACAGTCAAGAGTGTGCTGACTCCCGGCCGTGTGCCACGAAGGCTGTCCTTCGTGACGCGAACCCCGGGACTCGGATCGCCTCTGATTCGGTTCTTACGCGGCAGCAACCGTTTTATTTGCCCAGAGCTAACTTCAGCATATCGAAGCGCCCAGTACTTTGTCCCAACCGTCAACGAAAAAGCCCGCACTTCGCCCGCTTCTTTTGATCATCTTGCTTCCGATCGTCTGGGGCACGACGTTTCCGATCGTCAAGTTCGCGCTCCTGGAATCGACACCGCTTCTCTTTAATGTAATTCGTTTTGGTCTGACGGCAGTGGGCTTCCTACTTTTTTCCACAACTGCTCGCGAGGGGCTTCGGATCATCGTGATGCCTCGAACACCGGTCGAAAAAATGATCCGGCTCGACGCTCTGATTCTCGGCTTCACACTGGCCGCAGGTTACGTGCTGCAGGTCTTTGGGCTTATGACCACAAGCGCCTCCAAGTGCGCGTTTCTCACTTCGACCACGATCATCTGGACGCCGATCTTTTCCTTCCTTTCGGGCAGGGAGAAGCATGGCGGTGTAATGGTAGCTGCGATCGTCGTGACGATCGCCGGGGTGTTATTCATGACGCACCCCTTTACCGGCAGCTTCGGATTTGAACTTGGGGACCTGCTTACGCTTGGATGTGCTTTTTCATTCACCTTCTATATTTTGCGCGTCGATCGCGCTTATCCGCACGTGATGGGCATCACCGGCAATAGCGCCACGAAGGCCGCGATGATGGTCACGAGCAATCAACTTGTCGTCGCCACGTTCCTCATGGTCCTGATGCTTCCGTTCGGGCCGCTCAAGTTTCATACATCCACGCTGACGGTCACAAGCGTACTTTACTTAGCGATCTTCGCCACCGCTCTGACAGCTTTTATACAAGCGCGGTACCAGGAAGCGGTCTCGCCTTCTGCGGCTGCGGTGATCTATATGCTCGAGCCTGTCGTCGCGGCACTGATCGGTTACTTATTTCTCATGGAACGGCTGGGAACAGAAGAGACGACCGGTGCCCTCTTAATTGTACTTGGTGTGATTATTGCGCAATTTCCGTCGCTACGCTCTCGACAGACTCGGCGTGTGACAGAACAATCGGCCTAATGCATCGAATATTTTTTTACGGCCATTGAGGCCGAACAAGAGGTTGATCATCCAGTGATTTATTCGACCCCCGTCAGATTGCTTCGCTCTCGCATTGCTCGTGTCGCATTGTTATTCGCGGTTGCTACCGCGACCCTATCCCATTGCCAGAATGCCTCGGCACAGCCTGGAAATCTCTTTGGCAAGAACAAGGTCCAGTACAAGAATTTTAACTGGAAGTATATCCAGTCGCCTCACTTCGACATTTATTTCTACGATGGCGGTCACGATATCGCGGAGTTCTGCGCGGAGCATGCCGAGACGGCGCTCGCTGCCATTGAAAAAACGATGCGCTACGACATCACAAGCCGCATCGCGATTATTGTCTACAACTCCCACAACGATTTTCAGCAGACGAATGCCGTTGGCGAATATTTGCCCGAAGGCGTCGGCGGCGTTACGGAGCCGTTGAAGAACCGCGTCGTGCTGCCCTACGAAGGTAACTACGAGCTGTTCCGTCACGTCATTCATCATGAGTTGACGCATGCCGTGGTCAACGATATGTTCATCGGAGGTTCGTACCAGGCGCTCCTGACGGGCGGAGGTATGCAGATACCTTCATGGATGAATGAAGGACTCGCAGAGTACGGCTCACTTTATGGCCTCGATCTCGAGACCGATGAATTCATGCGCGACGCAACGCTTGCCGAATCGGTACCGCCACTCGAACGGCTTGGTGGTTATGTGCAGTACCGCGTCGGCCAAACGATGTATTGGTATATCGCGCAAAAATATGGGCCTGATAAAGTTGGCGAGTTGCTGCAGCGCATTCGTTCGACGCGCTCGGTCGAGCAGGGCTTCCGGACAACGTTCGGTCTTTCTGTTTCCGAGTTCAGCGAGCGTTTCCTGCAAGCCCTCAAAGTGCTTTATTATCCCGACATCGCACGCTACGAAGCGCCAGCCGCGTATGCCGAGGTGCTTGCCGATCACAAAAAGATCGAGAACTTTATCAATGCCTCGCCGGAAGTTTCGCCGCAGGGCGATCTCGTTGCCTTCATCAGCGATCGCAATGATTATTACGATGTCTATGTGCAGAGTTTGTCGCATCCGAAGGATATCAAACGCGTACTGAGTGGCGGCGGCGCGACTGCCGGCTTCGAAGAACTTCATTTGCTGACTCCTGGGCTCAGTTGGTCACCGGATGGAAAGAAACTTGCGCTCGCTGCAAAATCTGGCGAGCACGACAAAGTATATATTATCGACGTCAACACGGAGGAACAAACGCCACTGCCCGAGTTCGATCTCGATGGTGTGCAGCAGGTCAAGTGGTCGCCCGATGGAAAAAAACTTGCGCTCGTTGGTGTCAAGAGCGGCGCAAGCGATATCTATCTTTATGATTTTGCGACAAAGGAGATCACCAATCTCACGCGTGATCTCTTCGCCGATCGCGACCCCGATTGGTCTTCGGATTCGAAGTCGCTTATTTTCGTGAGCGACCGTGCCGACTTTTTGACTCCTGGCGAATATCCACCGTCGCAAAATCTTTTTATCAACTGGAAGAGCGGCGCACTCAATCTCTATCGATTCGATCTCGATTCGAACAAGATCACACGACTCACGAATGTGCCGGGAGTCAACCAGATCTATCCTGCTGTATCTCGAACATCGAACACGATGTTTTATATCAGTGACCAAAACGGCATCAATAATATCTGGACATCGGATCTCAACGGCCAGCATGCTCGACCGCTGACAAATTCGATCTCCAAGATCGATCAGATCTCCATTTCGAACGATGCATCGAAACTTGCCTTTAGCACAATGCATGATGGCGGCTACGATATGTTCCTGCTTCGCAATCCGATCGATCGCCACATCGATTCTCTGCCGCTAACGGAATTTCGTCGTCAGGAACGTGGGCTCTCTGCCGGCAGAATGGATTCGCTTGCGCGCGACAGGTTCACTCAAGGTGGGCAGGATTCTGCGAAGGGGTATGGAGCGGTGCATGTCGATCTTCACGATTATGTCTTCGGTAATTCGCCGGATCAGGATCGGTCGATGCGCGATTACCAGCAAAAAGCGCTTGTCGCCGAAGTCACGAACGATAAGGATACGACCGGTCACTACGTGATCCACGATTACAAGGTGATCTTTTCACCCGACGTGATCCTGGGCACTGCAGGATACACCGGCTATTATGGCTTGCAGGGTGCGACGCAGATGCTCTTCTCCGACGAGCTTGGCAATCATCAGATCTTCTTTGCGACCAATCTCATACTCGATCTGAAGAACTCAACCTATGTGCTTGCCTACTATAATCTTCAGCATCGAAATAACTGGGGATTGGAAGGCTTCCACACCGCGCAGTTCTTGTATGTTCCGAAGGAAGGAAGTACCGATCCAAATGGACCGATCGATCTTGCGAGGTTCACTTCGTATGGACTCACAGCGACGCTCAGTTATCCCTTCAACCGCTTCGAGCGGATCGACTTAAATGGTTCTGCGATGGTACTTGAGCGGGATCTGATCGACATTAGTGCACCGACCAAACGAAAATTCACGGTGTTCCCGACGATCTCGTTCGTACACGACGATGTGCTCGAAGGCTATTTTTACCCTCGCTCGGGCGCACGGTACAACATCGGTATCGCCGCAGCGCCAAAGATCGGCAATGCATGGCTCGGGTTCGTGACGCCGCAGATCGACGCGCGATATTATATAAAAATCTCGACGAACATTTCGATCGCAACACGCTTCGCGGGTGCTGCGAGTTTTGGTCCGACACCGCAAAAGTTTTTCGTCGGCGGCGTCGATGGCTGGATCAATCGGTATTTCACCAATCAGGTCTATCCGCTTTCGGAACCGGAGGATTACGCGTTCTTTAGCGCAGGCCGGCCGTTGCGTGGTTACGCGTTCAATGAAAAGATCGGCACGAAATACATGCTGGGCAATATCGAATTTCGGTATCCATTCCCGATCTTTGTCGCAGGATTTCCGCTTGCATTCTTCGGCGATTCCTTTATCGACATGGGCACGGCCTGGACGAACAATCTTTATTTGTTTGACAAGCTTGCGGATGGGACGGTTCGCACACGTGACCTGCTGACGAGTATTGGTACGGGTGTTCGAACCTATCTGTTCGGATTTTACGTCCACATGGATGTAGCCTGGACGACCAATGGGCAGGTGTTTTCGCATCCAAATTACATTTTTTCAGTCGGCGAGGATTTCTAAGTTTGCTCCGCTTTTCTCCGGAGGGCATTCCATGTGCTAAATTTGCAGCACATGACTATTCGTCGATTGCTTTTTTTGACAATGATCGTAACCTGTTCCGGTTGTGCCGGTGGGCCGCGATCGGTTTCACTTTCTCATACGGGCGGGATTTCGGGGATCGAGCAACGCTATTCGATCGAGCGAGACGGGCATATCTACGAACGAGCCAAACTATCGCTCGATACGTTAAGGATCACCCGCTCGGGCGTTGCTGAGCCACGGATGACGGCGGAAGTCTTTGACGTTATCGAGCGCCACCAGGCTGAGCTCGACACGTTAAAACTTCAGGGCTCGGGGAATCTTACCACCACACTCGCCATCGAAGGCAAGCGTGTGCATAGTCTTCAATGGCCGAACCTCGATCCGCCACACATCAGTACGACAGTAGTCGATTCGCTCTATCACATGATGCTACAGATTCAGGAAACGATCGGCAAGTTGCCCGCGATCAATCAATGATGGCTCTTGGCTGAAAAGAATGTGCTCGCCTGGACGGGATTTAGGGTACGCCGATTCCTTGCGGAGTTCGGTGCGATCTCTCGACTGTTATATCGAACATTCACTTACACCGGCGCGACATTTAAGAATCGCAGCCTGCTGGTCAAGCAGATGTATTTTATCGGTACGGGCAGCGTTCCGCTCGTACTCATGATCGGTTTTTTTACCGGCATGGTAAGCGCACTACAGGCCGCGTATCTATTTAAAGGTCTCATCCCGAACTCATTCGTTGGCTCGGCAGTGAGCCGTGCGATCTTTGTCGAACTTGGGCCCGTGCTTACGGCGATCGTCGTCGCCGGCCGCGTAGGCGCTTCGATGGCCGCCGAGATCGGCACGATGAAAGTGACGGAGCAGATCGACGCCCTCGAATCACTCGGCATCAATCCGATTCGCTTCCTTTCGGCGCCTCGCTTTTTTGCGGCAGTCCTCATGATGCCGATCCTCGTGATCTTCGCCGACTGCATCGCGCTGGTGGGGTCGTATGTCGTCTCTAATTTTTTTCTTGGCCTTTCTGCCAAAGTATTTTTTGATTCGGTGCAGCGGCTCTTTGATGTGAAGGATGTGCTGCTGGGTCTGCTCAAAGCGCTGGTCTTCGGTGGGACGACGGCGCTTCTCGGTGTGTATGTCGGCTTCGCTACCGATGGTGGTGCCGAAGGCGTCGGCAAGGCGACCGTCCGTGCGTTCGTGCTTTCGAGTGCGATGGTGCTGGTGATGGATTTTGTTATCTGGACCGTCATAAGCAAGGCATGATCGAGATCAAAGGACTAAAGAAATCATTCGGAAACAACGTCGTGCTACAGGGAGTCGACATTACGATCCGAGACGGTGAAACGCTTGCGATCATTGGTGCAAGCGGTTGTGGCAAGAGTGTGTTGCTCAAAAATATCCTCGGCCTGATGAAGCCCGACCATGGGACGGTACGCGTCGATGACCTGCTGATCAACACAGCAACCCAGCGGGAATTAGAGCGCCTGCGTGTGCGCATGGGATTTCTCTTCCAGAATGCGGCGCTTTTCGATTCGATGACAGTCGAGGAAAACGTAACGTTAGGTCTGCGCGAGCATGAGACTCGCATAGAGAGGAGTCGCGGAAGCGCCAACCAACAACCAAAAGCCCGGAGCCAGACCGAACTCAAAAATCTGGCGAAAGAAAAGCTTAACCTTGTAGAACTGTGGAACAAGGAGGAAAGTAAGCCGGATGCACTTTCGGGCGGACAGCGAAAGCGCGTGGGTCTGGCGCGTGCGCTGATGATGGATCCCGCCTATATGTTCTATGATGAACCGACGACCGGCCTCGATCCTGTTCTAAGCGATCAGATCGATGCGCTCATCCAATCGCTCACTCAAAAATTAAACGTTACGAGCATCATCGTGACGCATGACATGTTCACGGTCGAGCGTATCGCCGAGCGTGTGATTTATCTTGTCAAAGGCTTAGTCTATTTTGATGGCACTCCGGACCAACTCAAGCGATCCGAAGACAGCGAGGTCAAAAAATTTCTTCACCGGTACAGTGTTAGCGATCACTAACCAGATCCCACATCCGATCCGATTCCGCGATTAATGTTCAATTCAGAATTAAACGTACTTTGGTTTTTTAATCACACGATCGCGGCGCCGTGGCTCGATCCGATCATGATCGCGATCAGCAATGTATGGTGGTGGCTGCCTGTCTACGTCGTGGCAGTCGGTCTCTTGATCTGGAAATATAAATGGAAAGGCGCACGCATGGCGCTTGGGGCCATCGTGCTGGTGATTCTTTCCGATCAATTGGCAAATCAGCTTATCAAGCCGGTCATCGATCGCTTGCGTCCATGTGCGCAGTCGCCGGGCGCGTTTGTGGTCTCGTGGATCAGGCTGCCGAGCGGTCCGCGATGGGGTGGAAGCTTCCCATCGAGCCACGCAATGAATAATTTTGCGGTCGCGACGTATTTCGTTACCATCTTTAATACGCGTCGATCGGTGCGACTACTCTTTCTCATGGCGACGATCATTGGCATCTCGAGGCTCTATCTCGGCCTGCATTATCCGAGCGATGTCATCGGAGGAGCGTTACTCGGTATGCTGCTTGGGTTCGCAATGGCGGTAGTAAGTGAATATATCGAGGAGCGTCTGCGCCGCCGCCACGAACCAGCCCCAACTGCAGCAGAAGTCCAAAAAAAGGAGCGGGACTCGATCGTGATCGATCCAAGAAACGCGCCCTGGAATCGTTTACCACCAGAGCAGGAAACGAAAGGCTAAATGTCGACCGTGTGCCACGAAGGGCCTCCTTCGTGACCCGAGTAACGATTCGCGGTATAAACCATGTGGGGCACGCTTTAGCTTGCCCCAGCCAATCTAAACGCAACGATTACACTTATCAATGGCGCAGAACCCAAAGACCACATTTGCGCAACACGAAAGATCGTTTGGGGCAAGCTAAAGCGTACCCCACATTTCAAGACCGCAATCAGACAAACGAGAGTGTGTTCGGGTCAGGATCTCAAGGCCTAGTCACGACGAGAAAGTAGAACGCTCCATCTGCGGGTGTTGCGGAAGCGGAGAAATCGAACGCTCGAACCGTCACCGTCGATTGCTGACGCACAGCTGAGAAGATCATGGGAGTTGTGCTCTGCGAGGTGATCTGCACTGCTGATGCTGCGGGGACCGAGGGAAGCGTGATCGTGTAGAGGCCGGCCGAAACATGCGTCACGGTCACTCCGCCAAACTGCGAATTGATCCTGCCATCTGCCGAGACATCGCCCCAGGCTACAATATTATTATCGGCATATCGCGTGCCGCTTGCTGGAGGAGTAGCGCCGCCAAGCGCTGTCGTGGATTGACTCGTTGTGAACGAACCTGCGGCCGGAATTGAACTGCCGATCGGCGAGGCGTTGATCGAGCCGCCTGAGATCGTTAAATTTTTAGCAAGGCTAAGTGCGGTGATCGTACTCGTCGAATGGTTGATCGCTTCGACGATCGAGGTACCAGCGCTCACATCGACGCCAATCACCGTAGGATTCGGATAGCTGCCGCCAAGATTTCCGCCCGCAATTCCCATGGGCTGCGCAGTGCCGGCACTCTTCGCGAAATCTGCTCGCGGCACTGCGCCAATGAGTTTCGCTGCAGATAGGGAAGTGAGCCACGCGGGATCGGCGTATGCGCCGCTCGAATAAAGTCCGTTCGTGACCGATCCTGCAGTCGAAGCATGATCGGCGTTTGTCGCTGTCGTCGCATGGTCTGCGTTCAAGGCATGCTGCGCGTTTGCGGCATTTTGAGCGGAGGCTACCGAGCCAGTTATTTTCGATCCTGCCACCGCGCTCAGCCACGCTGGGTCGCTATAATTTGCCGAGACGTAAACTCCATTCGTAACGGAGCCTGCGTTGCCCGTGATACTATTGCTCAACACGCCATTCCACGACGTTAGCGCACTGGCCGCAGAAGCCCCGGCGCTGAAGGTGTTGACGAGTTCGCTGGCATGATCGGCGCTTGAAGCATGGGTTGCTTCGCTGGCCGATAACGAATGATTCGACGTGCCTGAAATATCGATTGCGGCTGGCTTGCCATAGGTTTTGAGGGCGCGCTCGATGGATATTCCCGCGGTGTACGTATTCGCAAGCTGATCGGCCTGCTCTGCTGAACGTGCAGTCGTAGCGGTTGAAGCAAGCGTCGCAGTTTTTGCGTTTCCGAGCGTGTTGTTTGTGAGGGTACCACCGTTCGACATCAACGCCGAAATGATCGAAGAACCCGAAACCCACGAATTCGAAACCTGATCCGCAGTCGTTGCGCGCGAGGCAGTCGTCGCGGTGGTAGCATTGCCGTTCAAATTGCCGGCGATCGGCTCCGTGAAGATCTTTGTCCCCCCGATCGTCTGACTTCCTTCGTTCATCACGAACTGCGCGTTCGTGCCGGCGTCCGGGACGGTGTAGGTGTGATCGGCAATATGCGGACCGCCCACGATCGTCGCATGGCCGGTGCTCGCCGACGAATAAAGCGAAAGAGCGCCGTTGTATGATTTGCCCTTGCCGAGAAATAGCTCGCCAATATTCGAAATATTGTTGCTATTCATGTCAAGGTTCGAGGCCGCCTTACCGGTAAACTTGATCGAAGGATTCGCCGCGACACCGCCAAGATCCACGTTGCCATTGGCAACAAGATTCCCATTGATGTTTCCATCGTTCGCCTTTTCGACGAAGAGTTTCTCGGGGCTCGCGAGCGTTGGCGCTGCGCCGTGGGCGCCATTGCCGCTAAAGATGATCGTGTTGCTCGCGATATCGAACTGGATGGCGATGCCATTTTGGCCTTCGAGATTGATCTTCCCGCCGCGATCCGTCACTTTGTCGCCATCGATCCAGAGCGAACCGATATAATCTGCCCCGATCTTACGCGCCGTGACAGCCCCATCCTGCAGCTTATCGGAGCTTATCGCATTGTTAGGAACATTGAGCGCATAAGGCGACGCGCTCAGTGCTGTGTAGGGTTTAAGCTCTTCGTGACCATTGACCGTAATGCCGATCCAGAGCGGTGAATTCAGTTTGTCGAGCATCGGAAGCGGCGCGTGGCCCGAGCCGAGCATGATACTAAAGGTGCCGCTTACGACAGTTACCTGATACGTCGCGTCGTAGATCGCCTGCACTCCATCGGCATCGGAATACAACCGGACGGTAATCGCATACTGCCCATCGTGCATTGGCCTACCATCAGGCCCTGTAAGGACGCCCTGGTAGCTGATCGTCCGCGGAACGTCGGTTGCGGGAGCTTGCGTAACGGGTCTCGCAGAATTCGTTTGTGCGAACGAAGGCGCTGCAACGCATAAAATGCCTTGCAAGACGACTGCACAAAAAATTGAGCGCCAACTTGATCCTGTCATAATATAAAGTGCATCGGACGCAGAGCTTTGACGCCGAGGCTATGATTGCGATCCTTAAGAAGCAGATTTATGAGGCTACCCGCAAATATCGACATAGAACTACACGCAGCAAGCAAGATTAGTGCAAGCTCAACCACGAGTCATTAACACCCCAGCGCACGCACCGCCCGAGCGAATCACAAAAATAACACTTTTATACGCTAATTCCAAACTTCAAAACAACTTAGGGGGAAAATGTTTGGATGTGGGGAGAATCTGCTCAGGACGGTAAACGTGCTTCTACCCGCGTGAGACGGTCGTCCCGACCGTCTGGTGGAGGCGGATCGATGTAGATCAATTGGCCTCGATGATAGGTCGAGGATTACACCTAAAGATCGAATGCAACATTTGAAATTCTTCCCGTCCCACCAGACGGTCGAGACGACCGTCCCACGCGGTATCAATGCGGTCGAGTACCCTTTTTGGTGTGGCGAGAGCGGATCGTAATGATATTCGTTGATTGTAAAGCACCCTTTTTTTCAGATCCTCATGAAGCCTCTATTCGCATTGCTTTTTCTTGTCTTCATTTTTGTTGGCTGCGTGACCGAGCATGACGACGGTGTTGTAACGCTCGCAGGGCGGGCGGTGCTGATGGATTCGACGGGCGCGATCCGCACCGATTGTTCGGGTGTGACGGTAACCGCCGATGGTACCAAGTTCACAGCGACGACAGATATCACCGGCGCCTGGCAGATCGACGGCCTGCCAAACGGCGAATACGACATCTGCGCGACCAAAGCCGGATTCGGCACCTAGCACTGGTACGCGCAAACGTTTGCGCACGGACGGTACGATCTCCCAACCATCGACCTCGCAGAGATGCCGCATGTTGCCCCCGTGCTGGATAGGTAATAAACGGTCAAAACTCAATAATGTGACAGCGGAAACCGAGTAGCCCGCTCGTAAAGAGTCGGCTGACGAAAGAGCGGAGCCAAAAAAGCCGAACAGGCATCGAATATCACGAGTAACGCCTCTGCCCGATAATCCAGCACCTTTAAATAAAATCT
>JBBSDW010000019.1:0-28658 GCA_038240295.1 Kapaibacterium sp. (SeqCode) | reverse complement strand
CCTTGGCACGGGCCTTGGCGGGCTTGCTCGTGAGATCCAAATCGAACACTCGATTGACTACGTGGACATTCCCCATTTCCCGATCAGCACGGTCGAAGGCCATCACGGACGCCTGCTGGTAGGTAGGATCGGCGATGTTTCGGTCGTAGTGATGCAAGGCCGCTTCCATTTATACGAAGGCTACACTGCGAAGGAAATTGCCCACTCCGTTCGACTTATGAAGCTGATGGGCATTGGCAAGCTCTATCTCTCAAATGTATCTGGATCGGTCAATCCATCGATCAAGAAGGGTACACTGGTCGCGATCGAGGATCATCTGAACTTGCAAGGCACAAACCCGCTCATCGGTCCGAACGATGACACGCTCGGTCCACGCTTCCTGGATATGAGCGAGCCTTACGATCAAGGATTGATCGCAAAGGCACAGGGCATTGCTGAGAAAATGGGGTTCGAGTTGCCAACCGGTGTTTATGCTGCGGTAGTCGGGCCACTTTTGGAGACGCGTGCCGAGTATCGGATGCTCCGAACGATCGGCGCAGACGTGGTTGGGATGTCAACAGTACCTGAAGTTACTGCGGCTCGGCACATGGGGATCCCAGTTTTCGCGATCTCACTTGTCACCGATGAAGGAGACCCCGATAATCTTGTTCCAGTTGATATTCAAGAGATCCTCGCAATCGCGCATGAGCACGAACCGAAACTCTCGAGCCTGATGTGTGCGCTTATCGAGATGAGATAGCGAGGGCCAATTTGCGCTTTGGTGGAAGAATTAAAAAGCTCGGAAAATCTTAGTGGGCACCTGTTTCTGTGGGGAGGAGAATTGGGAAAAAAGTTTATACAAACCGAGCGTGCGTCGCTTTCGCTTTTTGGCACTAAGTTCTTGATCGGGCATAGAGGATTGTGGAAAAAAGGCGAGGAGCACCTATTTCTTCGGGAAGGTGAATTATGAAAAAAGTTTGTACACGCACGATTGAGATTCAATAAAAATGGCGAATTTGGGGGCAATGAGTGAACTTGTCGTGAATTCGGTTCGTTTATCGCCCCGACCTGAAACCGGTTGGGCAGATTGCTTGTAGCGATGGGTGCTAAAGTTTGCCAGTAAATATTCCGGCTCTTGAGGATGGTTGCAGCTTGCGACCGCGGGTAAAAAATGAATCTATTTTTTACACACGCACAAACCTGAATTCGCCATGGAACAAATTATTCGCGCGATTACGAGCGCTCAGTTACGTCAGGATATTCCGGAGTTTCGCGCAGGCGATACGCTTAACGTTTCGGTACGCGTCGTCGAAGGCGACAAAGAGCGTATCCAGCATTTTGAGGGGATCGTCATTTCGCGCCGCGGTTCTGGTGCGAACGAGACGTTTACGATCCGCAAGATTTCGAATGGCGTTGGTGTCGAGCGTATTTTTCCGCTCCACTCGCCGAGAATTGCGAAGATCGATTTTGTGAAGCATGGCGTAGTCCGCCGCGCGAAGCTTTATCATCTTCGTGGATTGGGTGCGAAGGACGTCCGCCGCAAGACCACCTGATCGGCCTCTTTTCTGTGGACTGTTCGTCCAAAGAAATTTTCTGTAAACAGGCCGCTCATTCGTGGCCTGTTTTATTTTTGCCTCAATGCTGCGCCAGCTTTATATCCGTGATTACGCACTGATCGATGAAGTGACCATCGCTTTCGAGCCTGGTCTGAATATCATCACGGGCGAAACGGGCGCGGGCAAGTCGATCGTGCTCGGCGCGTTTGGTTTGCTGATGGGTGAGCGTGCCTCGGCGGATGTGGTCCGAACGGGAAGCGCGAAAGCGGTGGTCGAAGCGGAGTTTGGCATCGAAGGAAATCCGCGGCTCAAAAAATTTCTTGAGAAGAAAGAGATCGAGGTCGATCAGAATATTTTGATCGTGCGCAGAGAGGTCCTGCAACGAGGGACCGGTCGAGGATTTATCAACGATACTCCGGCGACCGCGCAGCTCTTGAAAGAACTTGCGACGTTTCTCGTTGACCTGCATGGTCAACACGAACATCAATCGCTGTTGAGGTCCGAGGATCATATTTTTTTGCTTGATGATTATGGCGGATTGTCGAGTCAGGTTATTGATTATCACGCCGCCAGGAATGCCTTCATGCTGATCTCGAATGAGATCGAGGGGTTGAAAAAAAGGCAGTCAAGGCTGAAAGAAGAGCGCGACCTTTTTGAATTTCAGTTGAACGAGATCCAGACCCTCGCGCCGCGACCGAATGAAGATGATGAGATCGATCAGGAGCTAAAGATATTAGAGAATGCTGAGGAGCTTCAATCGACGGCGAACGAGTTGCACGAGACCCTCTATAGTAACGAAGGTTCGGCACACGAGCAGTTGGGAATCGCTCGAGAGCAGATGCAGGCGCTGAGCAAAATTGATGGCGCTTTTGTAGGTCAGTTGCAGGAGCTGAACGCGGCCGCGAACTCGCTTGCGGAAGTGATAAAATTCCTGTCTGATTATCAAGATAGAGTAGAGCTCGATCCGGAGCGACTGCAGAAACTTCGTCAGCGCGCGATCGAGTTAAGCAAGATGAAGCGAAAATATGGCCCGACGCTCGATGCGGTGTTGTTCCGTGAAAGAGAGCTGTCAGCGAAGCTCGAAGAGAGTGAGAACCTGACAGAGCTGATCGCCGATAAACAGGTAGAGCAGAAGTCGGCGCAATGCGAGGCATCGGCTGCCGCGGAAGTATTGAGCAATGCCAGAAGAGCTGCTGGAAATAAGTTAGCACCGCTCGTTGTGCGAGCGCTAAAGGAATTGGGGATCGAGAAGAGTCAGTTTGAGGTAAGGATCGACCGGCGCGAGTTGTCGGCCATCCAGATCGCAGAGACGCCAGTTGTGCTGAATGGTGTGCCCTATGCGGCAGGTAGCAGGGGAGTTGATGAAGTCGAGTATTACCTTTCGACAAATGTTGGTGAGTCGCCGAAGCCTCTTGCGAAGGTAGCATCCGGCGGCGAGATCTCGAGAGTCATGCTCGCACTGAAGACGCTTCTGGCAAAGAATGATCGGTTGCCGCTGATGGTCTTCGATGAAATTGATGTTGGAGTTTCAGGCAGGATCGCGCAGAAAGTCGGGCGCACAATGAAGCTTCTCGCAAAGGAGCATCAGATTATCGCGATCAGCCATCTCTCGCAGATCGCCGCATTCGCCGATGTGCATTATTTAGTCGAGAAGCGAGTCGTAAAAAATACGACGGTCTCTCAGCTAAGAAAGTTAACCGACGACCAGCATATAGACGAAGTAGCCAGACTCATCTCCGGAGAGGACGTAAGCGAAGCTTCTGTCCAGGCAGCAAGGTCGCTGATCAAAGAGTCGTCGCTTCTTGCGGCTTAGGGGGAAACGGGAACAGGGAACAGGGAACAGCGAACGGGGGACAGGGAACGGGGGACAGGGAACAGCGGGGGATAAGGGGAAGGGAATTGACAGGATAAAGTTTGTATTTGCTGCCTCCGGAACTCCCAGAGCCCACTTGCACTCCCCCAATTACTCAGCACTTAAGCACTTAAGCACTCAACACTCAGAACTAAGCACTCAGAACTAAGCACTCAGAATTAAGAACTAAGCCCTCCCGAACCCTACTAAAACCCCATGATGGATAGTTCTGTGAGGATGCTCGAGATCTCAGGATGCTGCATAAGTTCGTCGTAGAGCCAGTTGGAATGCGTTTGTGTGTCCTTGAGATGCTCCTCGACTTTCTGGCGATCACCCGCGTTCACTGCGTCGCGGATGCCAAGTACGCGAAGTTCGTCTTCTTTGGAAAATTGATCGCCACGCGATTCACGGAAGCCTGAAATGGCCTTTGAAAAATGATCGTCCTCAGGCGATGGCGTCGGCTCATTCTCGGTTGGTAGGGTGGGCATTGTCGTAGCGTTATGGATGTGTGATGATCAGTCGTGATGGCAGCGAACCTGTTGCGGTTGTCATGCGAATATAATATGCGCCTTCCTCCAGGCCTTTTGTATCGAGCAAGAGTTCATGATGTCCCTTTGATAGCAATCCCTCGTGCAAGCTTCGCGCCACTCGGCCGGTTTCGTCGTAGAAGATTATATTTATCGTGCCTGCGCGAACAAGATCGAAAGGAAGCGTCGTCCGATCCTGTGCAGGATTCGGATACGGAACGAGTAGTTGGTCGGATGGAACGGCTTCTGAGGCAACTCGCTGCGGTGGGGTTGTCGTATAGATGCCGTGTCCCTGGGTCGCGACAGCGACAAGTTGATCGGCTTCTCTTGTTTCGATCATTTCAACTGTCAGGGCTCCAATGGTTGATTCGCCTTCACGATGCCAGGTGGTTGCGCCTGATAGATTACTGTCGCGTGAAGAATAAAGTCCGGCGGTCGTACCGACGTAGTAGATGACCCCTTGCGGAGTATGCATGATCGAAGCCCACCGGCAGGAAGGGCCATCGCCCGAGCCATCGGGATTCTGCTCGAGCGAACCGCTGGCGTTGCGCCAGCTGTGACCTCCATCGTCGGATGCAAAAATACTTCGAACGCCATAATTGCTGAATACGACGAGCAAAATCCTAGCATCGTGCGGATCGATCGCAATACAAGAAATAAAAGCATTCGGGAAAATCTTAGAGGTAATCTCTTTCGGCTGGCTTGCATCATTATCCGCGCTATCAAGCTCGAATAGACGGCCATCGCTCGTGCCATAGTAAACAATGTTTCCCGGTGATTTCGAAACGGCGACCGCACCAATGATCGAAGTGTCGGGAAGGAAGGTGTTTGCGAGCTGCGTCCAGCCGACAGGCGTTGGCCGCGAGCTGTTTTCCGGAATGGATGGCAGGTCGTCGTTACGCCAAATGACGTTGGTCGCAGCCAAAAACATTCGATCGGTATTATTCGGATCAAGGCGCCATGGAGCTACGAATGTGAAGCCGCTGACGCTATCGTCGGGAGTAACATGCGCGTACGTTGCCGGTTGATTGACCGCGTCAAGATCGATACGGGAAATCGTGCCGAATTGAGATGAGGTGTAAACATGACGCTTGTTGTCGGCGACCGCGCTGTAAGCTCCGTCGCCACCATCGATCATCTGCCAATCGGAAGAAAGATCGCTGCCAAACCAACTTCCATTATCCTGCAATCCGCCAAGAAAATAGTGATCGTTCTTTCCGAGTGGATCGACCGCGACCGAATAAAAAAGCGTCGTCAGATACCCGTGATTTAATACTTCCCATACGACCGAATCCCTATTATCTGAAGAGTGGAAGACGCCACCATCCGTACCCGAATACATTCCATTCGGGTCGTCAGGATCGAAGGTAAGGGTATGGTTATCAGGGTGATGGTTCGGATAGGATTGTGGGCCATTGGGATTAGGATCGTAACCGCCGATCCAGGTGGTATTGGTCGAAGTGGCAAAGCCATCCTTCGAACGGTAAAGATTTGTGCCGCCGATAAATACTGTATTGGCATCGTTCGGCTTGACCGCGAGCGTCAGGGCATACCCGCCAAGCGAATTAAAATTGAAGAGTTGATTCTGCCCCGTCGGATCGAAGGGAATATTAGCAGAGCGGTTGGACCAGACACCGCCAGCCAATGTACCATCGCCGCTCTTGTACTCGTACTGAAAAATGCTATGATCGCTGACTCCGCTTCCTGGTGTCTCCATCAAGGCATAAAGAATGTTTTCATTCGAAGCTGCTATCGAGAGTTTCATGCGCCTGGTATCCGATGGCCACGCGGAGGGTGTGATGTTCGCCCATTGAAGTCCGTCCACTGAGCGATAAATACCCTGTGTTGAGGACTGATTTCCGGTAACCGAATATTTGCTGCACGCAGCATACACGATGCCCGTCGAACTTACCGCGATGTCGGTGCAAAAAGAAGGATTGATCGTGTCCTGCAAGTACGTGCTCCACGAACCACCATCGTTGGTCGATTCGAGTATTGCGCCGTAACCGGCCGCGTAGATCGTGTTGTGGTTCGGCCTCGGATCGATAACCATTGACCAGATTCCATCGAAGGGTGAATCAAGTTTGGTAAAGGCTCCGCTTTGGTTGATCGTGATCGATTGCCAGGTGATCCCGCTATCGGTCGATCGCAAAATCCCATTGGCAATATCACGTGTGCGCCAGCGAGGTCCGGTTACTTCGCTCACGCGGCGAAAAGTTGTGCTTAGCAATTCGCCTGTGCCATAGTACCAAACATTGCGTTTGCCGGTGTGTGGATCCTGTACGATACAGGTCGCGTCCCGCTGACCGTCGTTGGTGTGCGTCCATGTAGCGCCACGATTGGTCGAACGCCAGATCCCGCCTTGGGCCGCAGCGGCAAGAAGGACATTGTGATTTGCACTGTCGACAGCAATTTGCCGCGTCCGGCCGCCGACATTCCTTGGACCAATGCATTGCCAATTATCTTGCGCAAGCGTTTGTACCGCTTTATCGGAGGATACCTGCTCTTGCGCGAACGCTAACTCCCGTTCGCGAATGCCAGCCGGAATGATCCCAGTCTTAGGATCGTGCAATCGAAGCCATTCAAACTGCTGCCGCGCAAGGCTATTTTCGATCTCCGGCTGATAGTGTCGAGAGTGCGCGCTCGGAATGTGCTCACCGCTCTTTACAAAGATCGCCAGAAAAAGGATAAGAGGAATGACTGTGACTGTTCGTTTGGTTGGCATTCTGTTCTGGAATCTAAACACACGTTTGAAACGCGAAGAAAGTTTGTACAAATCCAAGCGCCAACCTCGGTAGGAGTGAAGCGCTTGAATTTCAGAGAAAGAATAAATCAGCAGCACCCTCTACGATGCTGCTGACGAAAGACTCATCGCTGAATCTGCCTAATGCGGCGTTAACACGACCAGTCGCTGCATCAGGACCTGGCCGTAGCTTGCGAGGCCGACGAAGTATTCTCCCGCCGCGAGGCCGCCTTCGTCGAATTTGACGCCATAGGTTCCTGCGTCTTTGAAACCGGCGTCGATGTTTCGAATTTCTCGGCCAGCTGCATCATAGAGTTTTAATGTGTAATCGCGTCCCTTCTCGAGTACGAATCGGATGGTAGGGTTCTCGGGTTGATCCGATGGGTAGACATCGGAAAAGATGACTGGAAGGAGTTGAAATGTTGGTCCACCTGGGCCCGTAACTCCGCTAAGCGGATCGGCAGCTTTCTTGAGAGGGAAGTACCATGCTCCACGGCCATGGGTCCCTGCGAGGAGATATTGATCGCTGTCGCCGCGCACCGCAAGCGAAAGTACCTGTACCGGCGGCAACTGCGTACCAACTGGCTGCCAATTCACTCCATGATCGGTCGAGGTTATCACATTATAATCGGTCCCAATAAAGAGCGTACCGTTGGTTGCAACTGCTATGGAGTTAAACGGAATTTGCGGAATGCCGCTAACTGCCGGGTTGATCCAGTTTGCCCCGCCATCGGTGCTAAGTGCAAACGAGGAAGACTGGTTGTTCGCGAGACCTCCCTGAATTGCGTAGACAATATTATTTGTCTGATCCTTCGTAATACCGATCACAGATCCCGTCGTTCCGAGCGTATTCGTAAACCAGTCCTGACCGCTATTGGTACTCAGATGGATGGTGCCATCGTTGGTGCCTGCCCAGATCTGTGTTGGATTTTTTGGATCGATGAAGATATACGTCGAGGTACCGATCTCTGTATTCGCTTCCTGGATCATGCCGTCGAGTCCGCCATTGAAGGAGACATAGACCTTCTTTTTTCCGCCCATCGCGACTTCGTTGCCGTCCTGCGACACATCCATCGGGGCATAAAAAAGTGTACCTTCGTCGAGAAGTGTTTTGTTGGTAACAAGATCGATGTCGTTGTTTGGGCCTTTGATCCAACTGACGCCGTTGTCGTTCGAATGTGTGAGCGAAGGACCGTAGAATGTGGAGAACACCGTACCTGGCGCATTGACTGGAATATGTGTGATCCCTCCATCGCCGCCGCGCGTTTGCGCCCAGCTTCCCGCGAGTGAGCTCGTGCGCTGCACTCCATTATCCTGCAACCCACCGATCACATAGTTAAACGATTTTGGTGCATCGATTCCGATAAACTGGAATGCATCGATGCCGCTTGAAAGAGAAGTGCTCCATGCCTGCCCTCGATTCGAGGTACGGCTCAAGCCGCCATCCGTGCAGAGATAGACGGTGTTCCCTTGATAGGTAGCGTAGTGAACATCCGCATGCGAATACCGAGGATCTGTCGGGTCGGCCTCCCACGCACTGCCATTCGTGAACGAAGCGCCGCCATCGGTCGAAAAATAGGTGTTGAGGCCGCCGATAACAAATTCGTCGGGATTGGTAGGATTGACCGCGATCGTGTTTGCGTAAAAGGCCTGGTCGCCAAGTACGTTTGTGTCGGCCTGGCTAAAATCGCGTCCATCGTTGACTTGATTCCATGTGGACCCGAAATCATCGGTTCGCCAAACACCGAGCAGCGTGTTCGTGGTCAAATTTCCGATACTTGCATAAACTGTCGCGGGGCTGCTCATCGCCATCGCGATCGACGTTGTGCCGACCGAATCCTGCGGCAAGCCCGTCAGTGCACGCGTCCAAGTTCCGCCGCCATCGTTTGTAAAGTAGATTCCGCCTTGCGCGGAGGAAGTGATGACATTGCGATCATTCTTAGGATCGATGCTTACAGAGAGAGGAGAGAATGGGTCGATCGTGACTTGATCAGCACCCCACGTGGCTCCAGCGTTCGTGGAAAAAAGGAGCCCGGCCGGTGAGCCCGTGGCCACGACGATGTTGTTTGAATTGAGTGGATCGACGGTGATCGCAGCGACGGAAGGACCGACGATGCTTTGATCGGCGATCTGTTGCCAGTTGAGCCCTGCATCGGTCGATTTATAAATGCCGAATCCATCCGTCTTCACATACCCAGGATGGGTTTCGCCGGTACCGGCATAGATGACGCTGCCATTTTTCGGATCGATCGCGAGTGCGCCGAAAACAAGTGTCGGAAATTTATCGCTGAGGTATGTCCAGTGTACAGTGCTTGCAGTGATATCGGTCGTCTTCCAGATGCCGCCTTGCGCGGCTGCGGCGTAGGCGATCTTTGGCTGCGCCGGATCGAAGACGATGGAGCGAAGTCGGCCGCAGACGTATGGCCCGGAATTCGGGCTGATCGGCGTCCAGTCGGTTGCAACTGCCGAGCGAAATGAGATCGGATGCTGAATCGCCTGATAGGCTTCGAAGCTTTTACGCTCGATCTCGCCAGCATCTTTGATCGTGCCCGAAGTCAGACGATCATAAAAGAATTGTTGGCGGGCGGCTTCAACCGCGGCTTCGTTCTCGATCGCTTCTTTGGACGAACGTGGACTTCGAACGGTTTGGGCGAAAGTTGTGCTCGCTCCAAGCATCATACATAGCAGTACAAGTGCGACCGAAGGCGAGTGAAGTGAAGTCGAAAGTTTTTTCATCGTTATTCCCGAGAAAGCGTGGCGAGTCTTGACCTGTAAATATAACATAAAAAGGAGGGTGTCGGCGAAGTTCTCAAGCTTGGCTGAGCGAAGTGCTCTTAGCCAGAGTTCCGCAAATTATGAGTATCTTTGAGCGTTCTTAACTTCCTATTCTTACCCACTCATGAACAAACTTACCCTGTCAGCTATCGCGGTGTTCTGTCTCATCGGGTATTCAAGTATATGCTCGGCACAGAGTGTTTCACTGTTGTCGGCTCTGAGTGATCCGCTCTCGGATGCATTTCAAGCAAAATCGCCGACTCCCGCCGGTGGGATGCGCGGCGCCCAGACCATCGAACGCAGCAGTGCCTATATTGAGCTCTTCGGTAACGGACTCATTTATTCCCTCAATTTTGATCAACTGATCACAAATCATATCGCGCTTCGCGGAGGAATCGGCTACATTGGTTTCGGTGCCACATCGAGCGATGGCTCGAAAAGTGTTTCGGCGAGTATCCTTACGATTCCTTTGACGGCGAGCTATTTGTTTTCTTCGGACGCTCCACTGAGCAATCATAAATTTGAAGTTGGCGCCGGAGTAACCATCATCAGCCTCACCGGTGCGTCATATCGCTCATTTGGCGCTTCTGGCGTAATAGGCACTGCCATTATCGGCTACCGTTACCAACCCGTCGACGGCGGTGTCCTTTTTAGGGCAGATGTTACACCCTTCTTCGGGCAAGGCCTTTTCCTCGTTTCTGGTGGGATCAGCGTCGGTTATACCTTTTGATCTACTCTGAATCTACTCCTGTTCGAATTTGTTGAGGTCGCTCGCCCGTGCATCATGCAAACCCCACGGCGAGAGAATTTTTGGAACCAACAACAACGACCCTTTTCGAGCATTTAGAAGAAGAATTTGGCGCAAATTCGAGCTATGTCCGCTCGATGCTTGATCGATACCTTTCGAGCCCGGCGCTCACCGACGAATCCTGGCGCACTTTTTTTTCGGAGCTCCTTGCGAATTATCCGATTGATGAGTCAGCGATAAAAGAATTCGGGCGAGCGAGTGATCTCTCCCAGCCCCTTCCAACAAATGGAAGCGAAACCATCCACACGACCAACGGACATTCCTCGAACGGTCACACAAATGGCACTTCGCTCGAAAGTAATGGCATAGCGCCCAACGGTCTCGATGAACCGTCCAAGCCAAAAGCGAAAGCAAAAGCGAAGACGATCGAAGGCGCGCAGGCACTCGCCGGTGCGTCGAAAAAGATCGTCGAAAATATGGAACAGAGCCTCACTGTTCCGACGGCGACTTCGATCAGGCTGATCCCGGTCAAATTGCTCGAAGAGAATCGCCGATTGATCAATCAGTTTTTGAGCGAGCACGGCCGCGGGAAAGCATCATTTACACATCTGATCGCATGGGCGCTCATTCGCGCACTCGAAGCGGTCCCGCAGATGAACGATGGATTCGTGATCTCGAATGATGCGCCATCACGCATCAAACGAAGCGAGATCAACCTCGGCATTGCGATCGATCTTACAAAGAAAGATGGCTCGCGCACGCTCATGGTGCCGAATATCAAGTCGGCGAATAAGCTTAACTTTTCGCAGTTTCTCGCTGCCTACGATGACAAGATCAAGCGTGCAAGGACGGGCAAACTCGAAATGTCGGATTTCGATGCAACAACGATCTCGCTTACAAACCCAGGTACGATCGGTACGGTCGGATCGGTGCCGCGCCTGATGTCCGGCCAGTCACTGATTCTCGCAACCGGCGCGATCGAATATCCAGCAGAATATCAGGCAATGTCGCCAGAGGTTCTTTCGCTGCTTGGCATCGGCAAAGTGGTTCAGATCTCGAGCACCTACGATCATCGAGTGATCCAGGGTGCGGAGTCGGGTCAGCTGTTGCAGCGAATGCACGAGTTGCTTTTGGGCAAATTTGATTTTTACTCCTCGATCTTTTGGGATATTGGCGTTCCAACAAAGCCGTACTCATGGTCGATCGATTCGAACCCGGCGCTGCTCGGCGGTGACCGCTCTCGCGAGCAGATGATCAAGCAGGCTCGCGTGCTGGAGTTGATCAATTCGTATCGGGTGCGTGGCCATCTGATCGCGAATATCGACCCGCTGAACGCGATGCCGTTGCATTACCATGCCGAGCTTGAGATGGAAAGTTACGGCCTTACCATTTGGGACCTCGACCGGACGTTCATCACTGGCGGACTTGGCGGCAAGGAGTCTATGACACTTCGTGAAATTCTCGAGTTGCTCCACCGCGCATACTGCGGAACCGTCGGCATCGAGTATCGTCACATTCAGGACAAGGAGCAGAAGCTCTGGCTCCGCAAGCGATTGGAAGGTGAGCCGCAGGTCGTGCCGGTCGAAGTGCGCAAGGCGATTCTCTGGAAGTTGATCTCCGCCGAACAATTCGAACAATTTCTCCACAAAAATTTTCTCGGCCAGAAGCGCTTCAGTGTCGAGGGCTGCGAAACAGTGATCGCCCTGCTCGATCAATTGATCGAAGGTGCGGCGGAACGCGGCGTCGATGAGATCGTGCTCGGTCTCGCGCATCGCGGGCGCATCAACGTGCTGGCCAACGTGCTTGGACATTTCTGCGAGCGCATTTTTACTTCGTTCATTGGTTCGGTTCATCCGAGTTTCCCGGCTGACGAAGGCGATGTGAAATATCATCAGGGCGCTAAAGCGGTTCGCGAAACCCATGGCAAGCAATTGAAGCTGACGATGTCGCCGAATCCGAGTCATCTCGAATTCGTCGATGCAGTCGTCGAAGGAATGTCGCGGGCAAAGCAGGATTTCCGTGCACCGGGATCTCCGACGATCCAGAACGTCACACCCGAGCGCGAAAAAGCGTGGGACGAGGTGCTGCCGCTGTTGCTGCATGGCGATGCAGCGTTTGCGGGACAGGGCATCGTGATGGAGACATTGAATCTGGCCGATCTTAAAGGCTATCGCACGGGCGGTACGATCCACGTCATTGTTAACAATCAGATCGGATTTACGACGAGCCCTGAAGCTGGCCGTTCGACGATCTATTCGACCGACGTAGCGCGGATGACGCAGCTTCCGATCTTTCATATCAATGGCGACGATCCAGATGCCGCATGGCGCGTGCTGCAAATCTCGCTGGACTTCCGGCAAAAATTTCACAAGGATGTCGTGCTCGATGTCGTAGGTTTCAGGCGACTCGGACACAACGAAGCTGACGAACCGAGTTACACACAGCCCTTGATGTATCAGCGGGTAAAAGCGCATCCGGGCGTCCGGACGATTTACGCGCACCGGCTCGTGAACGATGGCGTGATGACCGAAGAGGAAGTCACTGGGCTTATCGAGGAGCGGAACAGGCTCTACAGCGATGCACTCGCACGTGCGAAAGAGATCGTCGCGCAAAACGTACCGATCAAGACGCTTCCACAGCCGCCGATCGAAGAGGACGGTTCTGCGACGATATCGACGGCGATCTCGAGCGAGATGTTGGCGAAGATCACGCAGCAAATTTCAGTCGTCCCTGAAAATTTCCATCTCAATCCAAAGATGGTCAGTCAGCTTGCGCGACGTGCGAAGATGGGATCGGGTGCGCAGCCGATGGATTGGGCGTTTGCCGAAGCCATGGCATTTGGATCGCTTTCGCTCGAAGGGACACGCGTTCGCTTGAGCGGTCAGGATTCAGGTCGCGGTACATTCAGCCAGCGTCATGCTGTCCTCTATGATATCGAGACAGGAAAGGCCTGGACGCCGCTTGCGAACCTGCCGAACGATTCGGGCGGAGTATTCGAAGTATATGATAGCTCGCTCTCGGAGCAAGGCGTGCTTGGATTCGAATATGGTTACTCGGTGATCGCGAAAAAAGCGCTCACGCTTTGGGAAGCGCAATTTGGCGATTTCGCAAATGGCGCGCAGGTCATCATCGACCAATTCATCGCCTCGGGCGAGGATAAGTGGCAGCAACGCTCGCGCTTGACACTGTTGCTTCCGCATGGTTATGAGGGTCAGGGACCGGAGCATTCCAGCGCAAGGCTCGAACGCTTTTTGCAACTCTGCGGCGAAAACAATATGCAGGTTGCTTATCCGACGACTCCCGCACAATACTTCCATTTGCTTCGCCGTCAGATCATGCAGGAAACTGTACGACCGCTCGTCGTGATGACGCCGAAGAGTTTGTTGAGATTGCCTGCTGCGACTTCAAAGGTTGAGGATTTACTCAACGGCGGCTTCCAACCCGTTCTCGATGACAGCTCGGTAGAAGATCCTGCAACCGTCAAGAAGATCGTGCTCACAACAGGCAAAGTCTTCTACGATCTTGTCGAAGGCCGCAAGGCTTCTGGGTCCAGTGACGCAGCGTTGATCCGCGTTGAGCAATATTATCCATTCCCTAAAAACAGGATCGTTGAACTATTGGAGCGCTATCCGAATGCGACTTCGATCTGCTGGGCGCAGGAGGAACCGGAAAATATCGGTGCGTGGGAATTCGTTCGTCCGCGACTGGAATCGATCATTCCCGAGCGGCTCGGTAAGCTTCGCTTCGTTGGCCGGAATCGATCAGCGAGTCCGTCAACGGGTTTTTACACGATCCATCAACTGGAGCAACAGGAGGTCGTCCGGCAGGCACTTTCCTGATCGGGCGACTTCGTGTGGTATTTTTGCACGCATTGTGATTCGTTGTTCAGGACCCCGTCTCGTCAAAGCTATCGTCCATGAAATATTCTACGCTCGTCGTTGCTTTCGTTCTATCTCTTTTTCTAAAAGTGCAGCCGTGCGGCGCGCAGTATCTTGGATGGGATAAACAAGAACATGCGCGGACGCACAACACCGATCTGCAGCATATCGAACTTCACATCTCCTTCGATCAGATGGGCAAGAAAGTGATCGGCAATGTGCTAACAACTCTCGCCGTCCTTCCGCAAAAAGATCCGGTGACTGAGATCGTCCTCGATGAACAGAATCTCAATATCAGTTCAGTCACGCTTAACCCTGCCGGACGTTCAACTTCGCTCAGCTTCGATACGACCGAAGCGGGCAAAGTGCGCATCAAACTTCCGGCGCCCGCCGAGTTCAATAAGCCATTCACGATCGGCGTCCAGTACACGACTCAGAATCCCAAAAAGGGAATTTACTTTCGCGGACCCGACACCGTCAACACCGATCGACCGTACCAGATCTGGACGCAGGGCGAAGGCGAGGATAATCATTACTGGTTTCCGACCTACGACTATCCGAACGACAAGACGACGAGTGAAATGTTCGTGACCGTAAATGCCGATCAGCAGGCGCTCTCGAATGGAAGACTTGTCGGAAAAAAGAAGAACAGAGACGGCACCGTAACATGGAATTGGACGATCGAGCATCCGCATTCAACTTATCTCATCATGCTCGGCATCGGAAAATATTCGATCGTTGAAGACAAGTGGCATGGAAAGCCTGTGGAATACTGGGTCTACCCGGGCTGGGAAAATGATGCACACCGGATTTTCGGGCTTACTCCCGACATGATCGACTTTTTTTCTCGCAAGACGGGCGTCGATTATCCGTGGGAGAAATATGCGCAGATCGCCATCGCCGAATTCCAGTATGGCGGCATGGAGAACACGACGGCGACGACACTCAACGACTACGTTCTCTTCGATAAAAAAACCGCGGTGCATTTTTCATCCGAATCACTCATCGCGCATGAACTTGCGCACCAGTGGTTCGGCGACTATGTGACCTGCCGCGGCTGGATCAACATGTGGCTCAATGAATCCTTCGCCACTTACTTCGAAGCGCTCTACCGTGAATATCACGATGGCAAGGCGGAATTCGACGAAGAACTTCAGGGCAATCAAAATGCCTCGCTCGCGGCAGAAGCGCAGTTAGGCAAGAAGCCGATCGTCGCGGCCAATAACTATACGGCGAATATCTATCCCCGAGGTTCGACGGTGCTCAACATGATGCGGCATATTCTTGGCGACGAGGGATGGTGGAAGACGATCCATCACTATCTCGATGTGCATCAGTTCAATAACGTTGAAGCCAACGATCTGAAAGTCGCAGCCGAAGAGGCGACAGGGCAGAATCTCGACTGGTTCTTTGACCAATGGATCTATAAGTCGGGCCATCCGATCTATGACGTCACGTATAACTATGAGCCCACGAATCATCTCGTTCGTATGCAGGTCGTGCAGACACAGGAGCGGGATTCGATGACAAGTACGTTTAAGATGCCGATTGATGTCGAACTCACGATGGCCGATGGATCGAGACATCTTGAGACCGTCCGCAATTTTGATTCGAGCCAGACCTTCACGTTCGCAGCAAATCAGAAGCCGCTCAACGTGATCTTCGATAAAGGAAACACGATCCTTAAGGAGCTTCACATCCAGAAATCGCAGGAGGAATGGGTCTACCAGTTGCAGCATTCGACTGACGCGATCGAGCGCTCGGAAGCAGCTGAGGCTCTGGGAAGCAGAAGTTATGCTGGAATTCCAACGGTCATGAACGCGCTGGCGCACACTGCGACAAGCGATTCATTCTGGGCGCCGAGAATGTATGCGCTCACCTCGCTTGCCGCTGTTTCCGATTCGCTGAAGACCTATGAGCGGCTGGTCGCGAATTCAGCCGCTCATGATGTGAATCCCGATGTTCGCCAGGCTGCCGTTGGGTTGTCGACGCACATGTCAGACCGAACAACCGCTCGACAGATCGCGATGGGGGCGCTGCAGGATTCAAGCTATCGGATCAATGGGCTGGGCGTTCGCGCGCTTTACCGTCTCGATCCTGGGGCCGGCACAACTGCTGCCATTGCTTCGCTTTCGCAAAAGTCGCCGCGTGATAACGTTCGATATGCCGCTGTCGATGTCCTGAGCGAATCGAAATCGGAAGCAGATCTCGACCGGTTGATCGCGATGATCGGTGAGCGCAACCTTCCAAAATATTCACGGTGGCATATCATAGATGCAATCGGCGACAATGCCACGGTCGATTCCGCGAAAGTTTACACCGTGCTCTGGAATCTGACGCACAATGGTGATCGCGACATCCGTGTAACCGCGCTCAACAATCTCGCAAATCACGGCGGCCCTGCAACTCTGCAGACGCTCGAAGCCGCGCGCCCTGAGCATCCCGACATGAAGGATTTCTTCGACGAACTTGAGAAACGGATGCAGACCCGCTTTGCAAAAAAGCAGCAGGGAAACTGAGGTTGAACGACAATAGGTTCTACGCACCCTCTCGCAGATTCAGCGACCTCGCATTGCGCGGATCGTACGGGCGTTACCCGTAATGCGAAGCTATGTGGAATGGAAGTGGCAATTTGCCCGCTGGCGACTCGATTTCCGCGAGCGCGGCGGCACGCTTCTAAAGGTACAACACAAACTTTTTAACATGCTTCGACGACTCGCAATCGTCGTAGCGCGTATCTGGTTCAGAAAATATCGCCGTGAAGAGCCGCTCGATCTCGACGAAGTTTCGAGCGTACTCTTTCTTCCGAACGATCCCATCGGTGATCTGCTGCTAACCTCGCCGCTCTGGCATATACTCAAAGCCCGGAAACCATCGATCAGGATCGGAGTGATGGGAAGTCCGAGGAACATGTCGCTGCTCAAGGACGATGCGGAGGTGGACGTTCGTTACGATGTCTTCGCACATAATCTTTTCGAGCGCATAGGCGAAGTACTTCGTGCGCGGCGCGACCGGTGGGACGTTGTGATCACGACCGGTGGGTTTTTCAAGCCAGTGCGATATGCTTTGCTCATGCGATTCATCGCACGGGACAAGCTCACCGCATCGCTGCACGAATCGCGCTCGGAGCGGCTCCACGATATCTACTCCCATTGCTTCAAGCGAAACAACCTTCCTTATCCCACTCCAATGATCGTTCAGTTTCAATCGCTGATAGAGCGATTGTTCCTGATTAAGATTAATGACGAAGAACGTGAGCCGACCTACAGACCACGTTTATCAGTGCGTGAGGAAATCCGCGAGCGAGCTACCCAAATTCGTAATCGGAATAACACGTTGCTTCTCGTGCAGCTTCATCTCGAGGCTAAGCGAAGCACGCTGGAATGGGAGTTTGAAAATGTGAAGCGCTTTGTCGATCGTCTGCTTGCAGCCCGTCCTGATGTAACGATCTTGCTCACTGCGAGCCCTATTTTCCTTGCAAGATATCCGGCATACTCCGCGATGAATGCCGAGCGTTGCGAGATCTTTAGGACAAAAAGCGTCGAAGAGCTTGCTGCGCTTGTCTACGCTGTCGATCTCGTCGTTACGCCCGACACAGCGGTGGTACATTTTGCAGCGCTTGCCAGAGTGCCGATGATCATTCTCTTCGAGAAGGAGACGGAGTGGATGCCCTACCGCGCACCTTACACGATCTTCACCTCCGGTATGAATGTACCGGTTCGATTCATTCCGGTAGGGCCGGTGTTATCGGCATCCTTGCATCTGCTCGAGTCAGGAGATCATACCCCACGACATGTATCGGATCATTCTCAGGACCTGTGACAAGGTTCATTCGCTGCACAACGCGCCACGGCCGTTCGATCTCGACAAGCGCTCGCTGATCAAATTGTGCTTTCGTAGTCTCGTCAAATCACTCGAAGGGTTCGATCATACGATTCACATTATCGCAGATGACATTAGCAGCGAGCTGAGATCATTCTTCGAACAATTTCCCGTAACGTTCGCCAACGGTACGTTCGGCAACGATGCCTCGATTGTTGCGGCTTTCGAGCAAGCGTTCTCTTACGATGACAGCGACTGGGTTTATCTCGTCGAGGATGATTACCTGCACACTCCGGAGGCCTTCCTCTGGATCGATGAATTCATTCGTCACCGCGATCGCATCCTCCTGACGAAACCGAAAAGCAACGTTGAACGGCTGATGCTCGCGAACCGATTAGGTGAGCTCCATCGCCATTTTTTGTTTATCCATACGCCGGACTATCCCGATCGTTACGAACCGCGCGAGCGCAAACGGAGCCTGTTGTTTCTTTCGCAATATTGCCATTGGCGGCAGATATCGAACACAACATTCACCTTTCTCGCAGAGGCGAAGTCGTTCAAACATTTTCGGAAAAAACTATTGGCGAGCGCGATTGGCGCACAGGATGGTTTGCTGAGTAAGTCGATCTATGCTCAAAATGATTTTTGGGGCAGGGCGCTCTGCGTCTCGCCGATCCCTGGCGTTGCAACGCACATGCATTCGGAAGTCATGACTCCGTTGGTCGATTGGGCCGCGGTAAAATCACTGATTGATGCTGAACAGACCGCAAAAGTAATCGATTTAGCGAGACATCACTCCGCGTCGGCTTGATGGTGACCAATGAGCGTGAGCAACGCGTATACGAGCGCCGCAGGAGGGCGAACGAGAAGTATCTTACACGCTCGTTGCCCAAGCGTCTGCTGACGCGTATCGAGCAGCTCGGGCGTGGCTCACTGCTTGAACTGATGCGAGTAGTGTTTAACGTTCGGCCAATTCCACTGCCGATTGATCTTTCGAAGATCAAAAGTATCCTCATCATCCGCAATGACGCGGCTGGCGACATGGTGCTCTCCCTGCCGGTCTGGCAAGTGCTGAAGAAGCGATATCCTCATCTTCGTATCGGGATCGTCGGAAGCTTTCGGAATCTGCCCGTGATAGCTTTCGATCCCTCTATCGATATTCGCTTCGATGGGTCACTTGCCACCGTTCGCGATGCGCTTCGATTACGCAAGGAGATTGGTCGCGAAAGGTGGGACGTAGTGCTGCCGCTGATCTATAGTAAACTAACGAAGATGTCGGCCATTGCGCATTGGCTTGTACCCTCTACGCCCGTTTGCACGGTCATTCTTCCTTCCGATTCGTTAGAGCGCTACAAAAAGATGTTCGAAGGAGTCGTCGTTGCTCCACAAGATCTTGGAGATACCACGATGTCGGAGATGCTACGAACGCATGTATCGTTAACGTTTGGCATCACGATCACCGAAGAGGAATGGAAAGGCCATCTATATCGCGAGCTTTCAGCGGTCGGGCCGATGAGGCAACGTGTTGAGGCTCTGCACCGTATGGATAGTACCTCGCGAGTGATCTATGTGAATCTTGAAGCAAAAACAGAGGCTCGTGAATACGGACTGAAAAAAAATCTCGAGGTTTCGCTCGAATTAGCTACGAGAAATCGCGAGTGCTCCGTTGTCTGGACTACATCGCCTGCAAGTTTCGCGCACGCTTCGGCATTTCTTACCGAGCATCCGCATCCTCGAATTCATTTGATCGAGACAGAAAGCATTCATCATCTTATGGCGCTGATGAAATTTGTGGATGTCGTGCTGACGCCTGATACATCGGTCGTTCACATCGCCGCGGCGGAAGGGAAGCCGGTCGTCGGACTTTATGTCCGAAAAAACGAGTGGGCTCCGCAGCATATTCGAGCGATACTGCTCACTCCAAAGTTGGGAGAACCAGTCTCGTCGATCTCTCCGGCGTTGATCATCCACTCAATCGAGAAGTTGCTCAACGGACCGAACGAGGTCGGGGTGGTGTGGTCCGAACCAGAAGGTATACAAGCCTAACGAATGACGCCGCTGTAGCGCTCAAGCTTGAAGGTCTCGCCAAGATACAGTCGACGGATCTCTTCGTCGGTTGCGAGTTCTTCGGCGGTGCCGGCTTTGTAGATCGTGCCGTCGATCAGGATGTACGCGCGGTCGGTGATCGAAAGTGTTTCGTGCACATTGTGATCGGTGATAAGTACACCGATGCCTTTATCTTTGAGTCGAATCACGGTCTGCATGATTTCTTCGACGGTGATCGGATCGATTCCGGCGAATGGCTCGTCGAGCAGGATGTATTTCGGATTCGTTGCGAGCGTTCGTGCGATCTCGCAGCGGCGCCGTTCACCGCCCGAGAGCATATAGCCTGTCGATTTCCGAATGTTTGTAATGTTGAATTCTTCCAGCAGCCGTTCAACTTGTTCCTTGCGTTCGGCTTTCGAATATGGCATGAGTTCGAGCACAGCCATGAGATTATCCTCGACGCTTAGTTTGCGAAAGATCGACGCTTCCTGCGGAAGATATCCGATGCCTTTTCTCGCACGGGCATACATTGGCAGGGGAGTAATGTCGATGTCGTTCATATAGACTCGGCCTTTGTTAGGCTTTACGAGTCCGGTGATCATATAAAACGTTGTCGTCTTTCCTGCGCCGTTCGGCCCGAGCAGGCCGACAATTTCTCCGGGCGAAACCGAGACGCTCGAATCCTTGACGACCGCGCGTTTGCCGTAAATTTTCTGCAGATGTTCCGAGTAGAGCTTTTCGACCATTGATCAGAGTGAGTTAGCTCGTCTTCTTACGCTTTGTGGTTTCCTTAGGTTTCGGGGCGTCCGGAACAGGAATAGCACCTTCTACAACTGGCACCTCAAAATTGTCTCGGTGAGGCTTGAGCGAAAGTGCGCGATCGTAGCCTGCCAGCCGAAAATCTTTGCCTCGGCCTACGACATACCGCTCAGGAAAAAATTCTCCTTCGGTGCCAGAGAGGACTGTTACGCGGCGAACCGTCTTATGCTCGAAGTCGATGCGAATACTATCGCCACTCGAGCGATTGACTCCGCCGGCCTTGCCGTTATTCAAAATAAAATAGATCGAGAGCGCATTATTGATCGCGAACACATTGCGAACCGTGTCGTGCGAAATATCCATGTGAATTCGCTCGGCCTGCAACTGATTGACCCGGCCGCTGCCCCGCAACTCGCCTACCGGATCGCTCGCAAACGCGTGACCGACCGCAACGACCTCCTTGATCTTACGATGATCGAGCAACATCGCAATGCTATCGCCAACGACCTCGGTACTATCGTACCACAAACGCTGACGTTTCGCATTCGATAGCACCATGAGATTCGCGACCTGCTTATAATCGAGCCGTCCGCCGATCGCAGCAAAACCCGTGCGATAAAGCTTCACGCTGTCATCGGCGAGAAATCTCGCGGAGTCGCCTTGAAATGCTTCCATCGTTTTCGCACGAACAAAAAGCGTATCGGAATTTAGCGTTTGCGACTTGGTAAGACTATCGTAAACTGTCGACGTGTCGATCAGGAGCAGCAGCGGATGGATCGGCACACTCAAATAGGCGAGGCGGGAATAACGCGCGAGCGTATCGCCAAAGATCACGGTGTTATTGGCAAAACTTTCGACGCGCACATGACCGCGCGCGAACATCACGCCTTGCGGTTTCGAATCATACATCCAATCCGAATTAAGCTGGAGCGAGTCGTTTCGAAGATCGACGTGACCTTCGGCAGTTGTTTCGTCAAGCGCTCTCGAATAAATCACGTTGTCGGCTTTCATTCTGCCGGAGTCACTGGTGACGACGACGTGCCCGCGCGCAATGCTCGTTTCCGTGGCGCGATAATAGGTGAGTTCATCCGACTTCATCAACGTGCGTCCCTCAGTCAGAAATACATTCTTGTGAAAGACCGCAACCTGATTGGCCGCATCGTAATCACCAACTTCAGATTTCAGCCTAACATCCCGGTCTAAAAGCGTGACACCGCCATCGGCGTGACCTGCGTGGTCGTTCGCTTCCCAGATCACGTGCGGCGCGAGCAGCGACAGTGTGTCCTGCCTGATCACGACATGGCCCGTGAGTTCGATCCGGTTCTGATCGAGGAATCTTGTCGCACGGTCCGACGCACCGTGGAGCGTGCCCTGCGCGAACTGCACGTGACCGATCATTTGTTGCGTCTTCTGTCCGGTCGTTTCGCCATACAGCAAGCTGTCGGCAGTGATCGTGACTTCACCCGCCGCGGTTTGTGCGACGAGCGATCGCGGAAGCAAACTGCAAACCAGTGCGAGTGAAAAGACGAGTACGCGGAACGGCAACGGATGTATTGTGAGTGATGAAATAACAGGTTCTTAACGGAAGAAGAATGGCTATCAATCCGAACAAACTAACCGTAAAATCGCAGCAGGCCCTGCAGGCATCGATCGAGATCGCCGGGAACTATGGCAACTCACAGGTCGAGCCAGAGCATTTACTCGCCGCGCTCGTGCAGGATTCGGAAGGGGTCGTCGTCGCACTTCTCAGGAAAGTGGGCGTCAACATCGACCAGCTTCGGTTGCGAGCAACCTCACTGCTCGAAAAACTTCCGAAAGTGTCGGGAGCTGCCGGTTCGCAGCAATTTGCATCGAACGCACTCAACAAAATTTTTGACGTAGCGCGAAATGAAGCCGAAGCGCTCAAAGACGAATACATCTCGACCGAGCATTTGCTTCTGGCGCTTATCAGCGATTCGGGGCAGGCATCGAAGCTTCTGAAGGAGCAGGGCGTTAATAAGAATTCGGTTCTGCAGGCGTTGAAATCCGTTCGTGGAACGCAGCGGGTGACAGATCAGAATGCCGAAGATCGATATCAGTCGCTCGAAAAATACGGACGCGATCTTACCGAGATGGCGAGCAAAGGAAAGCTCGATCCGGTCATCGGCCGCGAAGAAGAAGTTCGGCGAGTCATGCAGGTGCTTGCACGCCGTACGAAGAACAATCCGGTGCTGATCGGAGAACCGGGCGTTGGCAAAACGGCGATCGTGGAAGGCATCGCCAATCGGATCGTATCGGGAGATGTGCCGGAGAATTTGAAGTCGAAGCGCATCATCGCGCTCGATATGGGGACGCTGGTCGCCGGCACGAGTTTTCGAGGTCAATTCGAAGAACGCTTGAAGGCGATCGTAAAAGAAGTGACCGAATCGAACGGCGAGATCATTCTTTTCATCGACGAACTTCATACGCTCATTGGCGCAGGTGCAACACAGGGGGCGATGGATGCGGCGAATATCTTGAAACCGGCGCTCGCGCGAGGCGAACTCCGAACGATCGGTGCGACCACACTTGATGAATATCGCAAGCATATCGAAAAAGATGCGGCGCTCGAACGGCGATTTCAGCCGGTCTATGTTGGCGAACCCTCGGTCGATGATACGATCTCGATCCTGCGCGGACTCAAGGAGAAATACGAAGTTCATCATGGTGTTCGAATAAAAGATGCGGCGCTTGTTGCCGCGGCGCAGCTTTCGGATCGTTACATTTCCGATCGATTCCTTCCCGATAAAGCGATCGATCTTGTCGACGAAGCAGCGAGCAAACTTCGCATCGACATCGATTCGATGCCGGCAGAACTGGATCAATTAGAACGGCGCATTCGCCAGCTCGAGATCGAACGAGAAGCCCTGAAACGCGAGGTTGCCGGTTGATCGGCTGTCGAACAATTTGAATCTTTAACCCTTTGTATAAAGTATACTGCGACTTCGACGCGACCGTCACGAACAACGATCTTTGGCATCTTCTTTTCACGAAGTATGGGAAGCCCGAAGCCTTCACCATCTGGAAGGAATTCGGTCGAGGGAAAATGACCGCATCCGAATGCATCGCGTTCGCATGTTCGACAGTTTCCAGGATCGATCGAGCAGAGGCTGAAGCACTTTTTACGCAAGAGACGATTCGGCCGGGATTTAAAGAGTTTACCGAATTCTTATCTGAGAAGGGAATTGAGTTGAGCATCGTAAGCGATGGTTTCAGCTGCTATATCCGGCCCATCCTTGAAGCGAACGATCTTCTGGTGCCGTATCATGCGAATGACATCGAGATCACGGATGAAGGCGAACTCTCGATCGACTTCAAGAATGGCCGTGAATCGTGCCGCGCATGCGCCGCCTGCAAGTGCGGGCACATCATCTCGACGAGCGGCGACGACGACACGATTGTTTATGTGGGCGACGGATACTCGGATGTCTGTCCCATCGAGATCTCCGATATCGTCTTTGCGCGAGATACGTTACTACGAACCTGCGGTGAAAAGGGGATACCGCATCATCCGTTCAACGATTTTTTTCAGGTTCGGGAAATTCTTAAAAATTATTTGAAGGACCGCCCGAAATACAAACGCGAGCAGGCCCGGCGTGCAAGGAAGCAACTTGTCATCAACGAATGATCATTCGGCCAAAGATCTTTGAGCGGTTTCCCGAGATCGTTGCGGCGCAAAGTACAAAACTTGGCGGCGTTTCACCCGAGCCCTACGGGATGAATCTGAGCAGCCATGTGGGCGACGATCCCGAAAATGTTGCGCAAAATCGAACGCGATTCTTTGCCGAGGCTGGCGTTCCGGAGGGAGCGCCGGTCGTGTATCAAAATCAAGTCCACTCGGCCTCGATCAATCTGGTCAATGGTGACGAAGGGATCGTGCCCTCCTCCGACGCCTTGATCACTGATAAGCCTAATGTGATCCTCGCTGTCAGCGTCGCCGATTGTACGCCGGTCTTGATCTATGCACCCGACATCCAAACCATCGCGGCCGTTCATGCTGGCTGGCGCGGCACCGAACAAATGATCGTACTCTCGACGCTTCGGATGTTGATGGGTAAAGGAGCCGACCCAAAGAAAATGGTCGCGTTTGTCGGGGCGAGTGCTTCGCAGCAATCGTACGAGGTCGGCCTTGAAGTCGCGACGCTCTTCGAAAAAAAGCATCTCATCGAAAAGCCGAATCAAAAATTTCTCCTCGATGTCAAAGGTGCGAATGTCGAGCAGCTTTTGAGATCGGGAATAAGTCCATCGCATATCGAGGTCTGCAATCTCTGCACGATGGCCGATGACAGGCTCCATTCCTACCGGCGAGATGGACGCCGGTCGGGCAGAATGTTAGCGATCATTCTCCGAACGTGAAGCAGCCTCGCTTGAGGACGAGATCAAAAAATCCTTAAAGCGCATTCCCGCAATGATGAATGTTGAAGGATGAAGATTGAAGGGAAGGTCGCTGTATCCAATCGGTTTGTTGAAAACAAAGCACTTAAGTCGTGTGTGTGTAAACTTTATTCATAATTCGGCGCCAATCTCGCTTCCAGAGCAGTCCAAAATGTCATCCTGAATGGAGCGAAGCGAAATGAAGGATCTCATGGAATATCGTGGCTGGGATGCTCGGCCGCGCTGCGGCGGAAAACATCGCGAGCGGAGTCGGAGCATATAAGACATATTTATAGCTGCTTTCGTTCCCTCAAAGACAACGAAACCTCACCTTTCGATCACCACCATCCGGCTCACTACACTTTTCGCGTCGCTGACTCGCAAAATATAACTTCCCGCCGCAAGTCCCGACAGATCGACTCCATTTTTCCCCTCAACCCCCGATTGCGAATGCACCAATTTTCCCATCACATCATAAACCGTGAGTTTCACTCCGCCCGACGTATTTCGGATGTCGATCGTGAATTGTCCTGTCGAGGGATTCGGTTGGGCGGACGTTATGGTCAGCGTTTTGGTCGAGAGGAATCGGCGGATGGTCGTATCGCCGCAGAGATCGATCATGCAGAATTGGGTTGAATCGCCCTGGATTCCGAGTGTGCAGCGATAGTTGAAGTCGCCGCCGTTAAGCACCGGATCGGAGATTACGATTGCGGTCGAAGTCGAATCGGTCAGCAGCGCACGCATCTGCGCAGTCAGGATCGGCACACTCGGGTCCAGCGAAAGATCGCTCCCTGAGATCGTGATCGGCACCGTCTCGATCTTCCCAACCCGCTGCACCGCACCCACCACCATACTCGCGCCAACAACCGCCGTCTGAAAATTCGAAGGCGAAAGCAGATCGCCGTTATAGCTTAGATTGAAGGTGAGTTGGTTGAGGCCAGAGTTCTGTACACTCGCTCGTGGAAAAATGGCTAAAGATGTTACGCTTCCTGCCGATCCGCTTGGTCGAGAAATGACAGGAGACAGATGTACGACGTTCGGAGGTGGAAGTCCGGCGCCGATCAATGTTACCGACGTATCAATCTCTCTTCCAGGTACGCAAATGCTTAGGATCAAAACGGCTGTATCTGCACTGTTCGGACTCGGCAAATATTCAACCCTGATCGAGTCAGGTGCTCGGAGAGTATCTGGAAGCAACGGCGGATTGGCCAAACGGAACGCAGAGGAGCCCGTCAATGCAAATGCCGTCAGCCGACTGTCGTGACAATCCCCCGAGATCGTCAGATGCACCGCGCTGACAACTTTTTCGCAGGTTGTGACCGAAAAGGAATCCACCGCGAGTGTTGGCTTTGGAAGTTCGTATTTATAGACGATCGCGCCGTGAGTCGAGCCATTCCTGATAGAATCAGGATTACCATAGACCGTTGGGGCAGCTGCGATCACTGTCAATCCGTTGGACCACATCGTCGTAGGATTCGCATTGCCCGGCCCTCCCATCGAAGCCCATGTTAATCCCTCATCCGTTGACATTCGGACCTCATGGGCAGCTTGGATAAACAAGTGGCAAAGATTGCCGGTAATGCAACCCGTAAGTGAGTCGATGGCTGAAAATTGATGGATCGTATTCCATGTAGCGCCTCCGTCGTCGGATCGAAGCAGCGCATTCTTCAATGGCCCTGCCTCGCTTAGTGCAAAGAATGTTTTAGATTCAGCAATGCCGAGCGGTTGAAATTCCGAACCGAGCAATCCACTATTCGCCCAGGTCAACCCACCGTCCCTGGTGTAGATCATTGCTTGACCCGGAGGGCTCGAAGCTACGCCATGCAGCCCATCCGAAAATGCGAAATTTGTGTGAATCTCCGGCCGCAGAACCGACCATGTCACACCAAGGTCATCCGAGTAATACGTGGCACCTGCACCGCATGCCAATAATCGGTGAGTTAACTCTACATAATGGACCGAACGAAAACGATCCACAGTGGTCAAAGGCGGCGACCACGTTAATCCGCCGTCGCTCGTCCCATAAATTCCGCCCGAAGTTACTTGATCTCCCGCGGCCCAGCCAGTCTTACTATCCTTGAACGCGAAGGACCAGATTGTGTCAGGCAAATTAAAAGGGCCAGCAAAGCTTTGTGTCGAAGAACTGAAAAATATTTCCGCACCGCGATTATAAAATCGATCAGGAACAAACGAGCAGGTATACGCCCATATACATCTGGACGAATCACAATCGAATACCGGGATAGGAGCAATCGCGGTGCAATATGTCGAGTCTCCCTTTAACCCTATACCGAAGGCAGATATCTGCGACCATTGAGACAAAGCTCGAGTTTCAGTGCATGCCAGCAAACCGAGAACAGTACAGAGAGAGAGCACAGTTGTCCTCCCTCTGCACAAAAAATAAGGTAGTCTGCCACTTTTAATCATTTCGACAAATTCTACCTACCGCACACCTTGAACGTGAAAGCTAAAGGGGTTTGAGTGCACGTTCCCGAATTAAGCGTGTGGGTCCATACTGTAAAATAATCTGTGTATAACGCGTTATGCAAGGCCCTCTGAATCGGCGATACTGCAATCGTAACGCAGCCAGGATCGCTATTTGCACTTGATGATTCTATCGTGGCAGTAACGGAGGTGTTCCCCAGAGCAAATGCAAAACCATCAGGCTTAACTGCGTTGTCAAGCCAGACGGTGGCCATGTTGCCGATCCAAGTTATGCTAGGCCCTGAGATTCCAAAGCTTGCAAGGATAATACCTGAGGCATCAATTTCCCCCCACGCCCTAATAATATTATCGGTGTAAGTTGCGCCCATTATTACGGGCTGGCTTCCAAAACCCCCATTTGTATGCGTCACGGTCGAGTGTCCATTGTAGGAGACTTCGAATGTGTTGACTCGTTGATCATCAGCGGTACCATTTCAAATGATGAAGATCGGCTGATTTGGGACATCCTTCGGTGTTATCGCTGGATTGTACACGTAATTTATCGGTTGACCCCTTCCAATGTAATTGTGATCCGTTTGCTTGATAATGCCCGCATCAATCGTGTTCGACTCGCCTCCGCCAATGCCCGATGCTGTTTTCGTGCCGGCTATGCCAAAGCCAATAGTATTCGAAGTCCCTCCTCCGATATTCGAATAATCTCCGAGAGCCTGATTATTATATCCTCCAGAAACTGTTGCTCCTGGGGCGTCATTCGCAGCAAACCAGAGCTGTTGGTGTAGTCGCTATCTATCTCAATGTTAGGAAGCGGTCTCGCTGACGTGGCTAAAAAACCGTCGTTCCGACATTAGTCGTTCAAGAACAGTTTGCGAATATACAACGAGAAAACCGGAATTGTACCCTTGATTTAAAATTTATTTTGGGGGCAGATGGGGATGGATTCCCGCCTTCGCGGGAAATGACAGCTGTTTGATGCCTTCGTAGGGCTGCAAGATGAGAGTCTGTGGCTTCAACTTTTTGCGTACGTCTGTAAACTTTGCGCACTGGCCGATGACCGGCTCCATTTCTATCGAAGAGATGGACGCCGGCCGGGCAGAATGTTAGTGATTATTGTGCGACGCTGAACGGTCGTTGTTACT
>JBBSDW010000018.1:0-31310 GCA_038240295.1 Kapaibacterium sp. (SeqCode) | reverse complement strand
CCGCTCGAAGGCTGCCCGCTCGATGAGAAGATCAGCGAGATGCACGTGATGCGAGACGATGGCGATTCGATCTCGGCGCTTGCGCTCATCATGATCGATAATCCGATGTGCCCTGGGACCGGCCACCGGATCTGTAACGATTGCATGAAGGGCTGTATCTATCAGAAGCAAACGCCCGTCAATATTCCACAGGCCGAGACGGGTGCCCTTACGGATGTACTCGGAATGCGCTGGGGCTTTGAGATCTATTCGTTTCTCGCGCGATGGAATCCACTCAACATCAAACGTCCTTACGCGCTGCCCTACAACGGCAAGAATGTCCTCGTTGTAGGCATGGGGCCTGCGGGATATACGCTCTCGCATTATCTGCTCAACGAAGGCTTTGGCGTGGTTGGCATCGATGGTCTCAAGATTGAGCCGCTCGCGAAAGAAGACACCGGTTATTTTGAGAATAGTGGTGCGTGGATCGCACCGCGGCCATTGGAACACTGGACGTCGCTCTATAAAACGCTCGACACCAGAACGCTCGATGGCTTTGGTGGCGTCGCCGAATATGGCATCACGGTCCGATGGGACAAGAATTTTCTTACGACGATCTATCTGACGCTCGCGCGCAGGAAGACGCTTTCGATCTATGGCGGTGTGCGCTTTGGCGGTACGCTCACGATCGAGGATGCCTTCGATCGGTATAAATTCGATCACATCGCGATCGCTTCGGGCGCTGGAAAGCCGACGATCGTAAAGATGAAAAATAATCTTATTCGAGGCGTTCGGAAAGCCAGCGACTTTTTGATGGCTCTGCAACTGACTGGTGCGCAGAAGCGCGACACGATGACGAATTTGCAGGTGCAGCTTCCGGCAGTCGTGATCGGCGGTGGCCTTACCGCAATCGATACCGCGACGGAGCTTATGGCCTATTATCCGGTGCAGGTCGAGAAATATTACAAGCGATATCAGAAATTGATCGACGCGGGTCAACCTGTCGACGAGCGCCTGGGTCCCGATGACAAAAAAGTGCTCGAAGTTTTTATCGAACATGGTAAGGCAATTTTGGCTGAGCGCGAGCGCGCGAACGTAGCGAACGAGCTGCCCGATTTTATTCCGCTTCTGCGAAAGTGGGGAGGCGTATCTATCGCGTATCGTAAATCGCTGCAGGATTCTCCTGCGTACCGTTTGAACCACGAGGAAGTCGAGAAATCGCTCGAAGAAGGCATCTATTATGTAGAGAATATGTCGCCCGTCGAGGTGATACCCGATGAGAACGATGCCGTGCAGGCTGTTCGATTCGAGCGTCAGGCAATTCTCGAAGGTAAATGGCGCAGCACCGGTGAATTTGTGGAGCTTTATGCAAAGACGGTCTGTGTCGCAGCTGGCACAAGTCCCAACACCATCTATGAAAAGGAGCGGCCCGGCACCTTCGTGATGGATGACTGGAAAGATTTTTTTAGAGCCTATGCACTCGACGATTCGGATGAACTGATCGAAGATAAAACTCGTCCGCAATTTTTTACGAGCTTTACTCAACACGGGAAATATATCACCTACTATGGTGATAACCATCCGAAATATGCGGGCAATGTTGTCAAGGCAATGGCGAGCGCGAAGGATGGATACCCCGAGGTCGTTCGAGCCGTGCTCGGCAGAGGGGATTCGCCGGTGGCAGATCTGAGCGAGTGGCACTCGTTCAAGCAAACGATGGACGATCAACTGCGCGCAACCGTGGTTCGAGTCGATCGACTTACCCGCACGATCGTCGAGATCATCGTGCGCGCACCTGCTGCCGCGGAGCATTTTCATCCAGGGCAATTTTATCGACTCCAGAATTTCGAAAAACTTGCACCGCGCTTCGACGACACCGTCATGACGATGGAGGGCCTCGCACTGACTGGCGCCTGGGTCGACAAAGAAAAAGGGCTGCTATCGCTGATCGTGCTGGAAATGGGGTCGAGTTCGAGGTTATGCGCTGCACTCAAACCGGGTGAACCGGTGATCGTAATGGGGCCAACCGGTACGCCAACGACGATCCCTGAAAATGAAACGGTGCTGCTTGCGGGCGGCGGACTCGGCAATGCAGTGCTCTTCAGCATCGCAAAAGCACTGAAGGAAAAGAACAACAACGTTATTTATTTTGCGGGCTATAAATTCGGTGAAGATCTTTTCAAGCGTGAAGAGATCGAGGCATACACCGATCAGGTGATCTTTTCGACCGATGCCGGTATTCCGATCAATCCGTCCCGGATGCAGGATGCGCACATTCGCGCGAACATCCTCGAAGCGATGCTTGCCTACGAAGCGGGTACGCTCGGCGTGCCGAAGCTTTTCCCACTTTCAACCGTGAGCCGGCTCATCGCGATCGGCTCTGATAGAATGATGGCAGCAGTGAAGATGGCCAGACGTCCCGGAGGCAAGCTCTATGATCTGTTGCCAAAGGATCATACCGCAATTGGTTCGATCAACTCACCGATGCAATGTATGATGAAGGAAGTTTGCGCCCAATGTTTGCAGCGCCATCTCGATCCCGTCACGCAAAAAGAAACGGGCTACGTGTTCAGTTGCTTCGATCAGGATCAGGAACTCGACAAAGTCGACTTCCAGCATTTGAATGAAAGGCTTCGTGCAAATTCACTCGAGGAAAAGCTGTCGCTCATGTGGTTTGAACATTTGGTGAAACAGCATCCGATCGAGTTTGTATGAAACCGAACCTTCGAGGCGTTCAGCTTGGTGCGGCCCTATTGCTCTTTGCGGTCGTATTTATTGGATGCGCAAAGGACGGATACTCACCGGCGGAGCTGCGAGCAGCTTCTGACAGCGCTGCAATCGAGGCGCCGAAGCAGATAGCGGCAAACAGCATCAAACACTCGCTGGCTTACGATTCACTACTCAGATACTATCGCTCCGCCTCTGAAATCGAGCACGCTCGTTCTGCGATGGAAGAGATGCTCGCAAGCTCTGTTGCAGTAATAGCTTCTGCCGCCTCGCTCAACGACACAGTTCGACATGCGTTGGTCGCAAAATTCGAGCAGGCCGTTCTAAGCAGCGACTCGCTTGATCAAAGTGAACGGGAGCTTCTTGCCGGTTGCAAGAGATCCGTCGATACCCTTCTCCGGCATCTATCGGACACTTCAGGCCGGGCGGCTCTTCGCGAGTATCTGCTCCGGCCGCAGTTGTTGGGACCACAGTGGCGGCAGGCGTATGATTCTCTTTCAACAGCTTCCAATGAAGTTGTCGTCAATTTGCTTTCGCTGATCGATAGTGCTCGTGGAAATGTGATCTTCGACAGCTCTGCAAATACGTTGCGCTTCCGGGATCTTGACCTGACTTCGCGCTATAACGCCTATCGCGATAGCCTTGCACATCTTGGGATGCTCGAGGATGCTGCGCGCAAGCCTTCGGGCAATCCCTGAAAATAAATGCGGAATTTCTTTTTGCGTCAACTCGTGTTAACCAACCGCATCTCACCAATTCAAGATTAGCATAATATGGAGTATCTGTGGATGGCGCTCATCGGCCTTGCGGTCGGTGCTGTTGCAAAGTTTATCATGCCGGGCAAAGGACCCGGTGGATGCATCGTTACGATGATCATTGGCTTGATCGGATCGGTCATCGGCTGGTTTGTAGGTCGCGCACTCGGATTCTATCATCCTGGCGAACCGGTCGGATTCCTGATGTCTGTCGTCGGTGCAATGATCTTACTATTCCTTTATCGCGCCATCATCGGGAAAAAATGAGCACACCTTCTCACCTTTCGCTTTTTGTCATGGTTACGGCGACCACAGCACTTTTGAGTATGGGGTGCAAGCAAGAAACACCCACTGTTGCACGACTGGGCGACTTTCATCGCTATCCTGTCGAGCATGGTCACGTCCACTATCTGTATTCCGGGCTCGGAAGAGGCTATGAAGATCTCTACTTCGATCAATATGGCACTCGCGAAGCGAAGATCGCGAATTGGGAGCATATTGAAGACCAAGGTCTTCGCAAAAGTGCGACGCTCAATCTTACCCTTGGGGCAGATGTCTACACATGTCAGTTGGACCGAAATGCAGGTGTACATTTCAAAGATGCCGAACTAGACAGCTTGTTCCATTTGAGCGCGGCCGAAACGCCCACGGCCGACGCAGCAGCAAAGATTTATCTGGAACGGCGAGCTCATTTGATCGGTCAGGATACCGTGATGGGGCTGCGCTCCAACGTCTGGGCAGTAAACGAAGCACCGATCAAGCTTTCGATCTGGAACGGAATCCTGCTCAAGCGAATCACCATGCCGGCTGGCGATACGGTGATCATGACAGCAGATATGGTCGATACAACCACACCGGCCGATCATGCGGCCTTTCGTATTCCGCCTTCGATCAAGATCCAGGAGCGCCCGGCGCCAGGCACCCAGCCAACGAACTAACGCAACGAATTATCAACACCGAAAATGAAACCCACCTCCATATTTTTTCTTTTCGCGTCAGTCCTTGTCCTCTGGAGCAATAGCTTCGCGCAAAATATCGCACCAAGCGCTCCTCTCCCTGTCGATCCGGAAGTATTGACGGGGGTGCTGCCCAACGGAATGCACTACTATATACGGCATAATGAAAAGCCGGAGGAGCGCGTATCGGTAAGGCTCGCAGTCAAGGCAGGCTCCATTCTTGAGAATGACGATCAACAAGGCCTCGCGCACTTAACGGAGCACATGGCCTTCAATGGGACAAAGAAATATCCAAAGAATGATTTGGTAAGCTTCCTCGAATCGAACGGAATTCGCTTTGGTGCGCATCTGAATGCATATACCTCGTTCGACGAGACGGTATATATGCTCGAGTTGCCAACCAATAAAGGTAACGTACTCCACAAAGGAATTGAGATACTCAGCGAATGGGCGCACGATGTCACGTTCGATTCGATTGAGATCGATAAAGAACGGGGCGTCGTCGGCGAGGAGTGGCGTTTGGGCCTTGGCGCCAATGAACGAATCGAGTCGAAGGAGTTGCCGATCCTCTTAAAGGGATCGAGGTACGCCGACCGCATTACGATCGGTAAAAAACCTGTTATCGACACTGCGCATTACGAGACGCTGAGAAGTTTTTATCGCGATTGGTATCGACCAGATCTGATGGCGATCGTGATCGTTGGCGACATCGATAAGCAAAAGATGCTTGCAGAGGTCAAGGCTCTGTTCGGAGCGATCCCGAATCCTGCCGTTGAACGGCCGCGCGTTCATTACGACGTTCCGTCGCACGCCGACCCGTACGTTTCGGTGCAGACCGATAAGGAATTGCCGTACGCAAGGTTCGAACTTGAGTTGCTGACCCCGGAAATACCTACGATCACTTCGAATGATTATCGTCGTGATTTGATGCACATCTTGTGCGATGCAATGTTCAATGCGCGAATGTCGGAGATCGTGAGGCGTACGAATCCTCCTTATGTCTCGCTCACGTCGAACGAAGCACCGGGACTTGGTCGTACGCATGCCTACGACGTAGACGCAATTCTGAAACCCGATTCACTCACACAGGGCATTCGCGCAGCGCTTCGCGAGGTCTATCGCATCAAGGAATATGGCTTTACACCATCGGAGCTCGATCGTGCGAAAAAGGAGTTATTGACGAGTTCGGAAAATCAATTCGCCGAGCGAGAAAAAACCAACTCTAATGCCCTCGTGAGTGAATATGTGCGAAATTTTCTGCACGATGAGCCGATACCGGGGATCGCCATCGAGCACCAGCTCGCCCAACAGTTTATCCCTTCGATCACGCTTGATGAGATCAACATGCACGTGCATGACCGGCTCGAAGCGGGGAGCATGTCGATGGCGCTCGCCGCTCCGGAAAATGAAGCGGGTGTTTTGCCTAACCCGCAGGAGTTGCTCGATATAAACACGAAGGTTCAACGTGAGAAGCTCGCTGCTTTTGTTGATACCGCTTCTACGGAAGAACTCATGTCGACCCTTCCAAAACCCGGCAAGATCGTCTCAGAAAAAGAATTGACGGGCGTTGGGTCGATCGAGTGGAAATTATCCAATGGCGCCACCGTCATACTCAAACCCACAAAATTCAAAGCAGATGAAATACTCTTCTCGGCAGAGGCGCCAGGAGGACTTTCGGTTGTTCCCGATGCCGAGTTGACTTCAGGAGAGTTCGCAACCAGTCTCGTTGGTGAGTCGGGAGTTAGCAAATTTGATCAGATAACGCTCGGGAAAATGCTCGCGGGTAAAACCGTCAACCTCGGCATGTGGATGAGCACACTCGGCGAGGGGCTGCGCGGCAATTCGACCGACAAGGACCTTGAAACGCTTTTTCAACTTACCTATCTTCATTTCACGCAGCCACGACTCGATTCAACCGCCGTAACATCGCTGCTTGCCCGTGTTCGCACATTTGTTCAAAATCGCGATCGCAATCCTGCTACGGCATTTCAAGATACGCTGAATGCTGTTATGAATAACTATAGCGTTCGCCGCAAAGCGCTGACGCTCCGGACGCTTGATGAGATCGATCCATCCACAGCTTTTTCGATCTACAAACAGGCTTATAGCGATGCAGGCGCGTTTACTTTTTTTCTTGTTGGGAACCTCGATCTGAAAAAAGTACGGCACTTCGTCGAGCAATATCTCGCAAGTCTGCCCTCGTCGGGCGTTCACACCACATGGGCAAATGAGCACATCGCGCCTCCTCAGGGAGTCATCGAAAAACATGTCTATAAAGGCGTCGAACCGAAAAGCTCGGTCAATATCGCGATCACGGGATCATTCGACTGGTCATTGCAACATCGCTTCGATATACAGGAACTGGCTGAAGTGCTGAATATCAAATTGCGTGAGGATCTTCGTGAAGATAAGAGCGGCGTTTATGGTGTAGGCGTGAGTGCCGCGCCAACGCGGTATCCGAGTTCGCGCTATGCGATCACCGTTCGCTTTGGCTGCGATCCAGCACGCGTTGATGAGTTGGTCGCAGAAGTCAAGAATCAACTCGACACGGCAATGATGAAGCCGTTCGACGAAGTTTACATCCGCAAGGTGCAGGAGATCCAGAAAAGCGAACTCCAAACGCAGTTCAAAGAAAATAGTTTTTGGATGACCGTGCTTACGACGTATTACGACATGGGCGAAGATCCGCAGCAGGTTATGCAGCGCAAGGCGATGATCGATGCACTCACTCCAGCGGCAATTCAAGCTTCGGCTAAAAAATATCTCAGCAGCCCGAACAAAGTGACGGTGGAGCTATTTCCAGAAAAGAAATCGTAAACTTTAGGAGGCTAAGCGGCTATCTGAGGAGTGCGTTCTGCACTCTACCGATTCGCGCACGTAAGCAGAGTTAAACCCTCACTCCTTTAAGCTTTTCGAGCACGTGCAGCCAGAGCCAATCGAAGGGCAGCACTTGCAGCGTTTCGCTGAATTCTTCGGAGCCGGGAGCGGTCACGAGTAACTGTTGGTAATATTTTTCGCCTTTTTGTTTCGTCCGTTTGTAGTCGAAAGAGTTTGCTTCCATCACCAGCAGCAGCTTAAAAAAAAGTGCGCTCCTCCGGTTCTTCTTCATCGTCAGATAGCGGCTGCGGTATGCCTTGAGTGCCTCCATTCGGTTGATGATCTCGCCGAAATCATTTTGGTCGAGCAGATACAAAATATGCATGACGAGCAACGCGATGTTGTAGCCATACTTATCTCGGGAATAGGTCGGCACCGTGCGCAGTACACGCTTGCGATCGAAGGTGCGAGCCGACCGGCCAATCGCCTTTGCGGTTGGCTCCGGATTCATGCTTTGGATGACATACTGCAAATACAGCTCGAAGATCTTCCATTTCTCTTTGCGTGTTTCGGTCAGTCCTGCAAAGCGGGCATGGGTGGTCGCGGAAGCGTATATCCGCTGTGCTTCTTCAAAATGCTCCGTATGCATCGAAAGCAGGAAGAAGTATTCCATGTAGGTGAACCAGTTGTTGCTGCCGGTAGGGAAGTGTCTGGCGCATTCTTCGGCGGTTGCTTTGCCCCGTTCGTAATCGCGAAGATGCAAGAGGCACGAAAGCTTCTGTAGCGCAAATTCTCCTAAATTTGCGCCAAGTGCGAGCTTGGGATGCCCGAGCAAATAGGTCGAAGCTTCTTCACAGATCGCGATCGCCGGTTTGTATTCCTGTGCGATCTGCAGACTCAGAGCGCGCAACCGGTAGAAATTGAGATTGATGCTGAAGTTGTCGTAGCTCTTTCTGAGCGGATCAAGCGCATCGCTATAGGTGCGGGCGAGCGAAGCGATCTCCGGTTGTTCGGCCTCTATCGTCGCGAATTTGATCGTCACGCGCTCGAGATATTCGCGACTCAGGAATTCGGCTTCGAGAATTTGAAGCGTCTGTTTAAGCCGGGTGTTGAACTCCTCGAACTTGCCGTAATTGCCTAGCAAGCTATAGTGTCCCCTGAGAAAGAACAAAAGTTCGAGCGCAACGCTTGTGAACTGGTAGGCAGTCGCTTGTTCGAGGGTTCGCTCGGCGATCTGGATGGCTACACCGCGCGCACCGAAGCGCAAGAGGACGCTTGCCCAGAAGAGCCCTTTGTGGCACTGGTAGAACGCACGGGTGCTTTCAGAGTAGCGCGGCGGCTTTGGATCGAGCACAAAAAGGGAATTGAGCAGCCGCGTTCGCAGGCGCGATTTGAGTACCGCGTAGGTTGCCTGTTTTTGAAGATCGCCATAGATATCCTGAATCGCCGATTGATCCGTCAAATAGCCGCCAGAACGAACACCTTCGTAAAGCTTTGCGACCTCGTCGCGGGGCCTTCCGATGGCCCGATCGACGAAAATATCTTCTCTCTGGCGAGGTGTATTGGTAATGATTTGGCTGATTTCTCTTAAAAACTGCATCGTCTGGTTTGCTGAATTTGGCCTGCAATCTACGAAATTTGAACGCGAAAGTCAAGCGGAGAGATGCGGAAAGTTAGGAAAATGGCCGATGCCTTTGGTAAGAGAAACATGGAATAAGCCGATGGAATTCGCGCTTGCATGTAGCAGTTTTGCATGCGAGAGTTGACAATAGCCTCTATTTAGCCCAACAAGGAGAAAAGTGATGTTACAAATTATCGAGATTCTACTTTACTTGCAGGTGATTTCTGGTACCGGACCGGTGCCGACAGCCGCGCAGATCGACGGATTGGCCAGTAGCAACCAGCAGCAGATCCAGCAGGTGGAGAGCGACAGCACGCTCATGCAGCAGGTCAGCCACGATTTTTACGACCAGGCGCAAGGGATCGTGCACATCGACTACGACGAGGGCATCAGATAAGCTGGCCCGCGATGGAGTGGGGCGGTTCCAACGGAAAAAGTTTTGTGGCTAAAAATGCTTAATTCTTAATCCTGTAGTGTCGTCGGACAGTATCTTCTGGAGGAATACCTCTGAAGTGGTAATGTTCGTCGATCTGCAACTGCAACACTCGACTTCCAGGACCTCGGGGAAACATCTCACCTTCCCCGGGTCTGGAAGATTTTTTTTTGTGCTTTCTTAAACCCCGCAATACCTTCGCCGCGGAAGACCAGGTCTCCGGTTAAGGCCTCTACCGTTCGCCATTATTGCGAGCGAAGCGGAGCAATCTTTCAGCTCTGAGTCGACAGCTGGTCCATCATCAAGAATCCTAAAAACTGCCACACAGGTGGACGCTTCGATAGTAGCAAGAGCGCGAAGACCCTATGGCAAGTCCTGTTGTCACATTTGTCTCTTCAGTCGTATGCAATCGAAGATGGAGGAACTTGTAGGCACCATAAGTCAATTAAAAACTGCGGATCATAAGCCTCGGTACAAGGCAGTGTGAGAGAATAAAGCGCTGCAATGGATGAAATAAAAACGTACATAGGGTTTGTTGCTCGTGGAATAGAGGTAACCGGCGTTTTAACTATTGTCGTCGGAATAGCTATTGCGTTAGTTCGCTACATTTTGTCTTCGCAAGGCATTGAACCGCGATCGTATAAAATGCTGCGGCAACAGCTTGGCAAGGCAATCTTGCTCGGCCTGGAGATACTGGTGGCCGGCGATATCATAAGCACCGTTGTTACCGAGCCTACGATGGAGAAAGTACTAACGCTTGGCGTTATCGTTCTTATCAGAACATTCCTTAGTTTCTCACTCGAAATTGAGCTCGAAGGAAAAGTCCCGTGGAAAGAATCAGAAAGTAAGGCGGGAGGGCGCGCTTCTCTCGCGAACTCAGAGTAATTTACGGCACTCTATTTCCTTGTCAATATAGGATTCAGGAGCGAGTTTCAATCGCGGTGAGGCTCGGCGAAGGTCCCATTCAACACGGTCACCATTGAGTTGCCTGCGAACAATCGGATCTCCTTTGCCGTGTTTGATGCTGAAGAGATCGAGATACCGCTTTGCCGCGATTCCTACGAATGGCTCGTAGATCACGTGCGATGTGTCCTTATCCTTTCTTGAACCGATCACGATCGCGTCACCATGAAGCTCCAGCGCTTTGCTCTTTGGATACGGTTCGACATAGACAACGCGTTCGATGCCCGCATCGACGATATGCTTCGAGCAGTTATTACAGGGGAAGGTGGTCGTGTAAAGCGTGGTGCCGATCGTGCTCGTGCCGGTGCGCGCGCAGGAGAGGATCGCTTCCATCTCCGCATGTACAGACCTTCCAAACTCGGTAAGATTCGCGATGGGGCCTTCTAATTCAGCAGTCAAAAGCTTTCGCAGATCGCCGGGGGCCGTGTCCGCTTTCAGGCGACCACTCAGCACAGCCGCGAGGCGATCGACGATCTTATCACGCTCGCGCGCATTCGAGTCATATCCTTCTTCGAAGTCCCTGTGATTTTCGATGGTGCGATCGAGGGAGGTTGTATACTGACCCCCACCGGCTTTTGGCACTTCGTTGGTGCCGGTCGCGATAATGTTACCCTCGCGAGAAGCAATCGCAGCACCGACCTGTCTCGACAAATTCGACGACCTGAACGAAGATGCATAGGCAAGAAACATCGCGTGCTCATCGAGCGTGGGGGTGGTGAAGGGATCGCCGAAAAGGAGATCGACGATTCTCCAAAGCCCATGCTTCGCTTCTTCCGGTTCGTCCAGATCGATGAATGCATCGGCAAGTTCGAACGTATCGTGTGTTCGCTGACCGAATCGCTGTGGACCGTTTTGGTCGCGCAAGGTCAGCTCCCCGATCTCCGCGAAGTTCATTCCCTTGTTGCGCTCGAGATAAGTGCGTCGTTTATCTTCCGAGCTATAGACTCCGAGTAAAAAAAATCCTGGCCCATAGATCGAGCGAAGCCTGCGAACCTCCTCCGGCCGTTTGAGCGATTCGATCACATGGACCGTCTCGGGCGTGGGCAGGCAATGATCAGCGCCACGTCGCTCATTGATCTGTGCAGCGACATGCAAGGCAAGCGCATCGGCTCGGGAATATCGCGCGCGTATGGCGTCGCCAGCATCCATGGTCGCCTTGAGTCTGGTGTAATGCGAAGACCTGTCGATATCGACCCCATGCCGGGCGTGTTCTTCGAGGAGTGTGCTAAGCTTTATCCGATTAACGATATATCCAGCCTTCGCAAAGCTATCGTCGATCTCTCCATTTAGCGCTGTCAGATCGCTTCCGAGTGGGACGACCAAACCAAGGACAAGTTCTGTACGATCTGAAACGAGAGAGTTTATCATTGCCAACGATTGCTACCAACTCCGAGCCATCTTCGAAGAGTCTTGAGTAAAATCAACGATAGAAGCGAAAGCCACATCTGATGCAAAGACCATCGTGTTGTTTGCCAACGTAAATCTGCAATTTCGACATCGGGCTACTTGTTGCTAATGATCAAAGTTAACGCCGGGTTTCTATCGACGGTTCACGGACATTCACAACCCGCTTGCGGCAACGATTTGAGTTGGAAAAGCGAAATATCTTTTGGGTGGAGTACAATCGTTTCGATGCGACACGTACCGCGGCTCGCAGTCAAGACGCATTCATTTCTCTTTATTTTTGGATCAATAAACGATGTGTTCGGTGGTCATCGGAAGCCTCGACGTTCACAAAATAAACTCCGGCAGGTAACTGTGAGAGCTCGACCGTCAAGCTGTTGCTTCCCTTTGCAAAGACTTGAGAGAGTGACGCGACTCGAGACCTTCCGAGTACATCACAAATGTTCACACGGATATTGTCCCCATGTTCCAATTCGAACAGAACTCTCGCCGAATTGCTGTGGGCAGGATTGGGTACGATCGACAAATCACTCATAGCAAGTCCCCCATTCATTTCGTCACGCACCAGATTACCGCCACATTCTGAATTCAAAAAAGCGATCAATGGATTTCCAGACGACTCTGGAGCAAGCAGACATGCGGCGAAAAGCGAATCTGATGGAATGCTGACTTTGAATGGCAAGGGGTTGCCAGCACTCTGCGGTGCCTGCGGGAAGAACGCGCCAATTGTTTCCCGCATCGTTCGTACCGTAATAGGTCGTGTTGAGTACGCTCATGACCCCCACATCATCGGAGAGCCACGCGATGCCATTCATGCTTGTCGGCCGCAACCGGCAATGCGATCGGCGCAAATCGGCAGCAGCAACAGTAGCAATGTGCATAAGCGTTGAATTGAAATATGGGGTGAATGGATATAGGTCAACGGATCGAATTCTGAGTAACTAATGAAGCTATTCGGTAGACACCTGACAAAGGAAAAAGAAACGGCGATTATTTAAGCCATGCTCTATTAAGCTTGCTCCAACCAAATTGTTACAGGTTGATCCTCCAGGTGAACGCACGATGAAAAACGATTAAGCGCGTACCGCTTAAACTTCTTGACGACATCAAACTCTGAATAGCAGGAACAAGGAAGGAGAGACTTGGTCAAGAATGGTAAACATAGGAACAAGAAAATATCAGCATTGGCATCTTACTATTATCGGAGGTTATTATGAAACGCATCATGTTAGCAGTACTCACATTAGGACTCGGATTTGGAATTCAAACAACCGCAATGGCCGATCAGGTCGCAACGAATGCGCCGTCGACGAGCGCCGCCGTTGTAGCGCCGGCCGTTCACACACCAAAGATCAACGCACGTGAGCGCGAACAACAGCAGAGGATCCTACAAGGCATTCACTCGGACGAACTCACACGGCATGAGACCGTCAGCCTCGAAAAGGGTGAAGGCAAGATCCTCGCCGATAAGCGCCTCGCAAAAGCCGATGGCAACGTAACGCCCGCCGAGCGTGCGAAGCTCGACCACCAGCTGAATCACGAAAGCAAGGTGATCTACAAGCTGAAGCACAACGATCGAGTGCGTGGATAAATAATGAGGATGCAGGATCTCGTTTTGCAAAAGCCGGGTACACACCCCGGCTTTTTTCTTTAGTGCGAAACGATAAAACGAAGAGATGTTGTCGAGGGCATGTTCGCATGTACGCCGAGTGTTTCGATGCGCGCAAAATAAAATCCGTTGGCTATGGCATGCAGGTCAAGTGGGCCACTACCAACTTTGGTCATTCTCAGCCTCCCCAAACAATCATAGATCTTCACATCTTCGATGCTCGCCGCGCCCAGATCGGGAGCTATGAACTCAATTTGATTTGTCGCAGGATTGGGATATGCCGAGAGCCGCTTGGCTTGAGTCTCGGCGGTAACGACCGCCAGTGGGGCCAACGATCGAAAAACTTTTGCGGTGAACGTACCCAGATAAACGTATCCCTTTGGCGAGATGGTGATGCGATAGAGCAGCGTATCGGTAAGACCTTCGTTCGCACTCCGAAAATGGAGTCCGCGGTCGCTTGATTCCAGCACGCCGTCGCCGTAGGTTGCAGCATAGATCATTGAATCGCGGATCGCTATATTCCGAACCGGCTTGTGCGTTGGTGAGGTTGCAGCGACTTGCCAGGTTTTCCCGCTGTCTTCCGATCGAAGCACGTCGCCCCGCAATGTTCCGGCATAGAGCACCGAAAAGGAATCGCAGGCGAGCGAGAGGACTTCATTGTTGGAAGCGAGTGAATCGAGTCTCGTCCAGTGCATTCCCGAATCGCTCGAACGAACGATCTGCCCTGACAATCCAACGACTAACTCGTTCGAAGGAGTGATGATCATCGACCACACAAATTTATTCGTTAAGCTTTGCGAGCGATAATTCCAGCTATCGCCTTCGTTGGAAGAATAGAACACTCCGTCCGTTGCCGAACCGGCAAAGAGATTTCCGAATTTGTCTCCCACGATTGCAAAAATTGTCGAAGAGTCGGGCAGGCCGATATCGCGCTCGGTCCATTGGTCGCCGGAATTCGTTGTTCGGAAAATCCCATGGCCTTCGGTGCCTCCGAAGAGATTGCCGGCTTTTGAGATCCCCAACGAATAAACTTCGTCTTCAAGGAGTCCATTATTTACTTGAAGCCACGTCCCTCCCTCATCCGAACTTCGAAAAACGCCGCTGTCCGTGCCCGCATAAATAAAGTGCGCATCGGCGGCAAGCGATTCGATGTCCCCGGAATTCTCGTCATAGACCTGATGCCACTGGGCGTGAGAGGCTTCGAAACTCATTGCGAGAATCAAGCAGGCGAGGAAACTGCAAAAAAATGCTGAAGACAAGTTGGCGCGCTTCACTTGATCAACACAAAGTGGATGTTGTCCAGACGGCCGGCCGAGTGTACGATCACCGCATAAGCGCCTTCCGGAAGGTGTGAAAGATCGAGTGTAATGGCTGCATTTTTAGTGAGCGTTCGGTCAAAGCTTGACTGCTCTTTCCCAAGCGCATCGCAGATGCTGAGCCGGCAATCACCAAGCGTCTCTGAGGAGATGATCGAAAACGAGCCGTTGGTTGGATTGGGATGCGCACCAAACTGCACCAAACGCCGCCGTTCCATATTGCTTAGCAGCGTGGCGATGCATCCGAGAGGTGCGCAAACGTTCGAGCGCAAAACACTGCTCGATTGAAGACATGTTCTGGCGGATTTCGTGACAGTGAAGGAATCGATCGTTACGAGAACACAGCTATCGTGCGTTGGAAAAATATGAAAGAGCGCAAACGCGATCGTGTCGTTCTTCAGTGCTCCCGGCAGATTCGGAAATGCCACGCTGGTGTTTCCCGCCGCGCTTGCGACGGTCCCATCGATTGCCGAACCAGCTCGATACGACCCGACATATTGGAGGGTGGTAGTATCATAGCTCAGATGAAATCCGAGATCGGCAAGGGAGATTGAATCGTCCACAATGATAGGTATATAGATCGAGCCGCCGATCGTATCGTTGGAGATATCTTGAGTATGAAACGTGATTGACCGAGGTGCGACTCCATAACCGGTCAACGGCACGATCTCCGTAGAGCCGTCGCTTAGTTTTACTTGTAGTGTGGCGATATTCGTCCCTATATGAGTCGGTGCGAAGAGGAGTTTGATACTATCACTTCGGGACGGATTCTCAAGCAGGAATGCCAGAGAATCGCTACCGGCGATCTGCACCGAATCTATCGACGGGGCATTGCATCCGATCAACGCCAATACAACATTTTCAAGTGGCGCATCGCACGGGTGGAGAGAATCGGCGAATGTTAGTGCGCTCGGCAGAAGCGACACCTTGCCAGGCTGCACGAAGATCGAATCGCCGCCGCCATTCATCGTGCGCCAAACATTACCATCTACGTCCCCAGCGATGACAACATTGTCGGTAACTGCAGCGATGAACCTTGTGTCAAAGTCATTCGATGGACCACCGATCGAGGTCCACGTTAGACCCCGATCGCTCGAACGCAGGATCCCATTCTTGATCGTTTGAGCGTAAAGCGCAGTGTAACCAATGGCGAGATTGCCGGCGAAATACTGAAGCGTATGCGCGTCTGCCGTCGACCAACTCTTTCCACCATCGTTGGTTAAAAAGATTTGGGATAGTTGATCGGTAGGTATTGCGACATCTTCGTTCGCCAGATACACACGATCGTTGTCGCAACTATCGATGGCAAAAGTAAAGCTGTCGAAATCGATCGCACCTCCGCGCGATTGCCACGTCGCGCCGAAGTCGGTAGAAGCGAAGAGGTGTCCTTTTGCAGTATCGCCTTCACCACCACCGAAAACAAGAATACTCCCGTCGCGGGCAGCATGCACATCCAGAGGAAACTTCGCTACGAATCGCTTGACCCAGGTCAGGCCGCCGTCTGTGGTAACACTCACATTATCAGCATCCGGACCTACGCTTGCGATGATCGAGGAAGTAGCACCAAAACAGACAGCCGCTGGACTTCCTGCAAGTATATTTTTCCACGTGATGCCCCCATCGTGGGTTAGGAAGGTGCCACTGGCACACGCAGCAACGCCTGTCTGCCGATCAAAAAATTGAAGATCTTGCAGCAACCCTTGAATGCCTTGATCGGGGAATGTGCGCTTGGTCCAGGTCGATCCGAGGTCGGTCGATAAAAAAAGATCGATGGAGGCAAGCCAGAGATAGCCATCGGCGTAGCACATGGCGCCAAATCCCACCGGCTGGTACAAATTTGCCGCGACCTTTTGCCATTGCGCCTGCGCAGGCCGAGCAGCGGCGCACAGAGCAAGCAGAACGAGCAACAACGTCAAACGAAAACGCTTCAGCGGCATGGATGGATCATAAAGCAACACAACCAAATCGGGCTCCTGCCATAAGAATGAAACGTGAGAAGGCTAAAAAGATGCAGTGGGGTGGGTAGAAATAAGTTGCCGTCGCTTTTTTGCTTTCGACGTTCGCCTTCACTATCTTTGCGCTGCATCACACCTTCTTTTTCCAATGCCTATGTCAGTCAGTTCGTTCGAAGCACCGGTTTTATCGCAGTCGTCGGTTGATTCAGCCGGTAGTGAAACGCCGGCAAGCCTTGCAAGTCTGCCGAGAGTTCTGGCCGTCATTGGTATGTTCGCGGCGCTTGTGATGCTCGATGTGGCTGTGATCGCTACGCATTCACTGGATATCGCGATAGGCGGAATTTTCTTTTTTCTCATCTTCGTCGCGTTTTTCGTAGGGCTCATCAAGTTTGCCACGACAAAAGTTACGCTGGCGATTTCCAACGAAGGGATTGTCGAACGCCGTAAAAATGCTGTGCAGGCTCATACGATCGCATGGCAGAACATCGACGAGTATCTCTATGACCGCGATCCCCAGGGAAATGTGACCATCAGGCTCAGGCTAAAACCGGATGGGAAGAAGCTTCGCTATACTCCGCGAAGTGCATTCGCAAAATCGAAAACTCCATTCGAAGCATTTGCTGCGCGACTAACCGCAAGGATCGATCATGTCAACGAAGTTGTAGACGCACGAAGTGTTGCTCCCGCCTCGGGATCCCTGCTCGAAAGCGCTCCCGCTATCTCTTACGCTCCTCAAATCAAAAAAGGCACATCCTTTTATGACAGGCGAATTGCCAAAGTCATCGGCGTGGTCTTTGGCTCGCTCTACGTTCTCGGATTGATAGGCGTACTTGCTACCTTGCATGGCAGCTCATTCCCTTATCGGTTTATTTACCTGGGCGGGTTTTTGCTGCTTTACAATGCGCGAGTCTTTAGCAAACCAAAAAAGCGTTGAGAGCTTGTTAGGCATAGTGGGGTATGCTGAATCCCGACTGTGTGCCACGAAGGGCCTCCTTCTTCGTGACGACCGAGCATACGCCTTTCACGACACAATGCTCGTTGCACTTCATCGACGGAAACTGCTTTTCAGACTATCAATTAAACTGAAAAAACTTCGCTTAGACGCGAGGAAGCTCAGCAATTCTTTAGTATCTTTGTACATGCTAAGGAAACGCCTTTTGCTGGTAGATGACAATGTCGATGTCGCGACAGTTTTTTCGCGGATGCTCGAGCGAAAAGGCTATGACCTGACGACCGCCCATTCGGTCGATCAGGGACTTAGTTACGCACAATCGACACAGTATGATCTGGTGATCTGCGATCTGCGATCTGCTCTTCGACGATAAATCAGGTTTTCATTTTCTTGAATCGTTTCGCAGGCATTCGAGCGCCCCTGCGCTCGCCATCAGCGCTGCCCCTCAGAATCGCCAAAAAGCCATCGATGCTGGTTTCGCCGCATTCTTGCCAAAGCCGCTTTTTATCGAGACGCTCCTTCTTGCCATTGAGGAAGCGCTCGTCGCGCCACCCAAGTAGTGTCGGTGAAGCGATCTTATATGATCCGATGGGTTCGAGTCGTATATTGATCGACAAAAGTCACGATCATGGTTCGCAACAGGTTCTTCTCGTGCTATCGGGTTGCTGCATTGCTCGTGATGTTCGTCGCATCAAGCTGCACGCAAACAAATAATGCATCTCCCGAACCGGCTTTTCCCACAACCTCCATTCTTGATTCGGGAAGTGTCATTACGTTTCGTTATTCAACCGGTGATTCGCTTTCACAATCGACCACCTACCGCTTCATCGTCGACAGCACCCATCGGAGCGTGGGCGGCAAGAGCAACGTAAGTTTCTGGAGCGATGGCAACGCAAATTCTTTGACGATCAACTATGGTACTCAGGGCTTTGAAGTTATGCCAACCGTACTCTTTTTTTCGTATACCGGCACTTTGGATTGGGCGCCGTTTCCGTTCGGTTACGCAGGATCGGTAGTAGAAACGCGCCGCATCGACACGAGCTTTGATCAGAGTGGAAACTTGGAAACCGCCTCACTGCGAGACACCCTGCGCAATCTCGGTACAGAGTACGATCGCGTTGGCGGCGAGCAGATGGTCACTCTTCATTTTCAGGGTTCCGAATACATTCAGCAACGAATACCTCAACTGAATGCCTCGCAGACGAACCGGGTTGGGGTCGATTATTGGTACGCTCCGCTTGCGGGATATTTCGTTTTGCAGGAACGGGTCGATAGCTATCAATCGCTCCACGAGCGCATTGAGATCGTTGCCTTCTCTCCAAATTAACGCTCGCCTCTCATTTCATCACGCAGCTCAGGGATGCATCAGCGACCCGATTCCCCCAACGAGTTCCTCACGAACTCGCTGCGATAAGATCAATGTAAGTAGAATTCCCGAAAGTGCACCCCAGAGATGCGCATTGTGGTTGATCCCTGACTGTCTGCGACCGGAAAAATAAGAATACGCGACGAAGCCGACCGCATAGACGATCGCGGGAATGCCGATCGGAATAAAAAAAAGATAGAGCTTTGTCCCAGGTTCAAAAAGAATGAAGCTAAAGACGACCGCGCTCACTCCGCCCGATGCCCCGAGCGAAGCATATTCCGGGTCATCTTTGTGCTCGAATACCGTCGAGATATTCGCAAGCACGATGCTCGCCAAATAAAGCGTCGTGAGGCCAAGCGGTCCCAGATATGCTTCGAGCGGGAATGCGAAGAAAAAGAAGGAAAGCATATTAAGCCCCAAATGTCCGCCATTGCCATGCACGAATCCGCACGTTAGCATCTGGTACCACTTTCGGTCGTAATAAACCTGGTCGGGATGAAGCATCAGTTTGTCGAGGAGCTCATGGTTCCGAAAAGCGATGATGCTGATTCCGACGGTGACTACTAAAAGAACGAGTGCTGCGCTGATCATGCTTTGAAATGATAGTGACCGAGATCGAACCAGTAATGACGTTCGTCAGGTAAGGAAGTGAGAGTGAGCGAAGTATCGTACTGACCGCCAGCAGATTCGATGATCCTGCGGCTTGCAAGATTATTGGCATCGCAGGTCACGAGTGCGCGAAGAAGTCCGCGTTTTTTTGCTTCGAGAAGTCCATGCTCGAGCAACTGCCGCCCGTAACCATTCCTTCGTTTTGTCGGACGAACTTCATATCCGATATTGCCACCGATTTGATAAAGCGAATCTGTGAGCGGGAACCGCAGGCTTACCCGCCCCAGATATTCGTCGCCCTCGACGAGCCAATACATTACCTGTGGTACAAACCCCGGCGGAAGATCAAGACCGAGCGCATCCATTCGGAAGCGGTTGAGCAGTGGCGAAAAATCTTCCATCAGTCTTGACATGTTCCATTCAAGATTTCTGCCCTCCAGTTGAAATTCACCGAGAGCCTTCAGAAAGCTATCTCTATATATCGCGCTCGGAAAAACAAGTTTTGGCATTGCCCGAGAACAGGCCACAGCCGTATTTCCTTCCTTTTGCGCAAGCAGCATTCATTCGTACTATCTTCCACGACCAGATGACAGGCACCTATGAAGCACAGGAAAGTCATCTATGAATCAGAGTTACGTATGAAAAATAGTCGGTAATGAATCAAATCAAGCGCACCCATATTCCTTTACGTCGAGAGGAGATCCGCGATCTCGCGCACCACTTTCGCGAGCGCTATGCCGGTTGGCCGATCGAGCGGGTTGCCGAGCGTGAAAAGATCATTCTGCTTCGGGGCCCAAGTCCTGCAAACCAGGGAGGGTTTTCGAATGTGACAATCGAAGAAGACTCCGATGGCTTGCTTCGCCCGATCCCTGCGATCGTCATCAACACCGCTTATCGCACTCCGCACGGCGAGCCGGTGCCCGAGCGCGAAATATTCTGGCACGAGTTCTATCACTCGTTTTACTCACCCGCCAGCAACGATCTTTCTGTGGATCATGACCACTACTCGACTCGTGGAGCACTCCACGCGCAGGAAGAACGCCGCGCTCAGGAATTCGCAGCCTGGATGCTGGTCGAAAGGTTGGCGTTGGGAGATACCCCTCACGATCTCGCCGAGCGCTACGCAGTCTCGACCGACCTCGCGCGTATCGCTCTTCAATCCCGAACCGGCCAAACAGGCTTCGATTGAGTACGCCAAAGCTTCAATTATCGCTTCTCAAATTTCATGGGAGAGATTCGCCCCGATCCCTGTTGTAGGTAGGGCCCTAAGTTATTGGGTCGACATTTCCTGCCCGGGCCGCAATCGGCCGCCTCGGCGTGTATCACTTTCAAGCCACAAAAGATCGTATGGCAGTTCGTGTAAAATCTTTCCGCGTCACAAACGAAGCGGAAGAAAATGAGGTCAATCAGTTTTTGGAGAACAAGGTTGTTCGTCACTGGGGTACGCAGTTCAGCGGAGACCCGATCAATGGTATCTGGCATTTGTTCGTAGCGTTTGAAGAACGTCATGAGCAGCCGGAACGCAGAACTCCGCGTGCGGGCGAAGGCAAGAACGATCGCGGCGATCGAGGTGACCGGAACGACCGCGATGACAGGCGTGACCGAAATGATCGAGGCGACAGAAATGATCGTAACGACCGAAACGATCGCGGTCCGCGCGATGCCAAGAACGATCGCGGACCAAAACGTGATGGCCCGCGCGAAAAACCGCCGCGTCCGGACCATGTCGTCGATGTTTCGCAGGAAGATATGCCGCTCTATGAAGCGATCCGCAAGTGGCGCAACGGCATTGCCAAGGATAAGGACCTTAAGCCATTCTCGCTATTCAACAACCGACAGTTGCAGGCGATCGTCAAAGAGAAGCCCCAATCGGACGAGGCGCTCAAGCCGTTGTTGCCGGAGATCGCTCCAGAGTTATTCGAGAAATATCACAACGAATTGCTCGGTCTGCTGAGCGGTGCGGCTTCGAATAGTGCTGGATCTAACGGCGTTGATTCGAATGGCGCGCACGCATCCGGCGACCAATCGGGCGCACCGGCTTCGACGGACTCAGCGAGCTAAGGCTCATTCGCTAACGATTATTCGATTCGAAGACATCAAAAAAGGGTTGTGTAAACAACCCTTCAGAGATGTGAGATAAGGTGAGAGAAGTGTTGTGTCGTTTCGGATCGCTGCAAAAATCGGGAAGAACAATGAGCAGAGTGTTGCCGAAAAGTGATCGAAGCGTTATCCTTTTCGAACGCACGTGAGCAACCGAATTCCTGGCGATCTCGATGCGTTTTGGTCGAGCGATCATGCGCGGAAATTGCGTCATGCCGACACGGTGCGCCGGATAATGAACGCGCTTATCGGCCGGCCCGAATTGCTTTTCGATATCACCTTCTACGCAAGGTTTGCACAGAGAACATTCGCGATCATGCGTCGAGAGGGAAAGGACGCCGCCGGGTTCGAACGAATGCAACAATCCTTTCGCGAGGCCGTAGACAAGGTACGCGTGATCCTGAATGATGCGAGCACGCTGGGCTTCGAGAACGCTTCGGCATTCACGGCGGTCGATGTTGGCAGTTTCAGTAAACTGATCGAACTCATCGGCGATCTTTCCATCCTGAAGGATTGGATGATCTCCGCAGAAGAGGCAGACGTGGAGATGTAATTCGCGGTGGCGCAATCGCAGTCAGAGTTCGTAGAAATTTTTATCTCAAGACTATCGATCGTTCGTTACACCGTTCATGGAAACTGAGGAGGCGTTGATCCACAAAGAACTTGTGGTGCCCGGGGTATTGTCTTCACTGGAGACGGTGCATCGTTGGGCAAATGCAGCATTGGGTGAGCTACGGCTTCCCGAGGCGGCGCTTCACAATATTTTGCTCGCGATCTCCGAAGCCGTAACGAACGCAATCCGGCACGGCTCGAAGGAAAGCGCGGCTAATCAGGTTTCAGTGTCGCTCGATGCGAACTCGACAAACGTGTCGATCCGCGTCGATGACGAGGGCACTGGTTTCGATCCTGCCGCCGTTCCCGATCCGACGCAAGGCGAGCTGGTCTATCGTCCAGGTGGTCGTGGTATTTTCCTCTTACGCGCTCTCGCCGACGATTTGCAAGTTCGCCGTTCCGATGATGGGACGCAAGTCCTCTTTAATTTTGTGCTGAAATAATTGGCGCTGCCGACATCTTCTCCAAACCCTCACACGCTTGGCCCGCACCTCGACCCAATTTTTTGTATCCATTTTTCTTCAGACGCTGCTTGCGAGCCTGATCGGTTTTGGCGTTGTAAAAGATTGGCCGGCGTTTGTTTGTTTTGTCCTGATGTGGGCTGCGATGTTTTGGGCGTACGCCGTTTCGGCCAGACAGGAGGATCGCGATCCAAATCAATTTGTCGATTGGCTCTTTGCGATCGCTGCAGTGTTCGCCGTGCTTTCAGTGATCACGCGGCGGCCGCTCATCTTTGGCGGCTGGTATATGGAGCCGCTCTCCATCTCGAATTTACCACATCACCTGCTGCAGTTGCCGCTTCTGCTCGAACGCATCGTCGGTGCCATTGCCTATTTAGGAGTTGTCTTCGCGGCGCTTCGGACCTTGCGAGTGCTTGAACGTCGTCCTCGGTTTGCATTGCTCTTCATTCTCAATCCAACAGTGCTCCTTGTGCTCTTCGGTCACAACGATGTATTCGTTGTCTTTGCCTGCTTTGCGCTCTCGTTGTGGTTTCTTGTAAAGGGGAATTGGTGGGTCAGTGCTACGTTTCTGGGACTTGCGTTTGGCTTCGGGATACTTGGGCTTGCAGTTCTCGCCTGCTTTATCAAACATCTTTGCGCAAGAACTGCCAAAGAAGAGCGCTCGAAACAGGTCGGACTCGTCGCGCTCGCCTATGTCATCGCTTCGGTGCTTGTGATGTATCCTTATGGGCCGCAGGCGACGCTATCAATCTTTTCTCTGCCGTCGAGCGCGGGAATCGGGTTGATGTCGGTTCTGCTCGGACTCGCAATTCTGATCGCGATCTTTATTATCTGGCAGGCCGAAATGAGCGGGAAGGATACGGCACTCTTCGCGATCCTTTTCGTGGTCTCGCTTCTTGTTATCGCCGGGCTCGCGATCTCGATCACGCCATTCGTATTGCTGCTGATCCCTGCGATACCATTCCGGAGCGCTCCTCAACTTTGGCTCGTATTTTCGATCGGGCTGGTTGCACTTATTCCGAACATGCACTCAACCGATACTCTTGCGATCGTCACGGTAGTCATCTTCGTGATCCTAATGATCCTGCAATCGCGTCACGCTATGAAGGAGACCGGCATCTTCACGACGATCGACGTTCGCGCTTAACGGAGCGCATCTTCAAGTGCGGTACGTCCGTCGGTTTTAGCATCGCGATACTTGATTATGATGGGAGTGTAGAGCGCAAGGTTGTGCTCTTTTGTAAAAACAGAACGACTTGCGATCGAACGCGATCCGGCGATCACAACCGCACCTTCCGGAACGATCAGCGGCTCGTCGGCAAATTCGCGTTTGATGATCCTCTCGTTTACGATATCGTAGATCGGTGTCGAACCGGTTAGGATAACTCCGGTGCCAAGTACCGCACGCGACTTTACGATACAGCCTTCATAGACTCCTGTGTTGCCGCCGAGCATGACATCGTCCTCGATGATGACAGGCATCGCTCCCGCAGGCTCCAGCACGCCGCCTATCTGTGAGGCTGCGCTGATATGCACACGTTTGCCAACTTGAGCGCAGGAACCGACGAGCGCGTGCGAATCGACGAGCGTACCTTCGCCGATATAGGCGCCAATATTTACATAGGCCGGAGGCATGATGATCACACCCGCCGAAACGAAAGCGCCGTCGCGGACTGCGCTGCCGCCCGGCACCACCCGCACGTTATCCTCAATGCAGAACGTACGCACGGGCACCGTGGATTTATCGAAGAATGACCACGGGTGGCTTGCTTCGATCTCGGTGAGCACTCCCAGCCGGAAACCAAGCAGGATGCCACGCTTTACCCACGCATTCGTTCGCCAGCCGAATGACGACGATGCATCGGGCTCGGCAGCCCGCACGACACCGCCATTGAGTTGATGCCGAAGCGTGACAAAACAATCGAACACATCTTTTTTCGCCGTAAGAAATTCCTCGGCCGACATGGCCGCGAACGTTTCGATCTTCGATTGCAGCGTTCCATCCATAAAGACTACGACTTTAAATTGAGAAGCCCAACCTCAAGCAAATGAGGAAGGGCTTCTCTAAGTGAGAAGAGCAACTTCTAACGTTACTTAAGCTTGAAACTTTGCGCAGCCCGTTCGAGCGCGGGCTTATAAGCCGATTCTTGTGCGACAGGCCAGTTGATCGTAATACGATAAACCTGCTTGCCACGTTCGATAAAATAGGCGCGCGAACCGGCTGACGATTGAAACGAATAGTTGACCACCTTTGCCGGTTGCCCACCGATTGTCGCGCCCGAAACAGCAGCGCCGTGATAGACCTTCTGCGAATTCTCCGTTACGAACTTTCCAAGATCACCGGCGGCATCGCTGAGCACATCTACCTGAAGGGTCGCATCGTTGCGCTCGCCTTTGATCAGCACTCCTTTTGCGGATGCACGAATGTTGAAATTGTTTGGATAATCGATCGAATAACCGTTGCCCGCGTAGCTGCTCATTTGGTCCGAAGGCTTGATATCTTCGTTCATCTGCGCCTCGGTCGCACTATCCATTTTGCCATCCTTGCTGATGCGATTGATATGCGCCAGCACCACCGACTTCTCCCCAAGATCGAATACCGGTTTGTACTTCGTCATTCTGCCTGCACCAAAAGTGGCTGCGTCGAAATAGGTGACGAGCGAATCGTGATCGGCAAAGATCCTGTAGCCGTTCAGGCCGTTCTCGTCCTTGCCTTGCGAATAGGTAATCTTTACGGCAGGCTGGCCGCCAAGCGTCGCCGATTCCGCATTACCAAACGTCACGCCATCCATGCTCGATTTGAACGCATCCGCCATTTCATTGGCCGTTTTTCCGCTATCGACACCAACCTGAATACGCGCACCGTAATCACCCGATGAATAATTCGAGAAGCGCTCCTGCGTGCCGGTGGTCGAAAAATAGCTCGTCTTTGCGCCAGGCTGCGATTCTGCGACCCATGCTTTCGGCGCCTTAAAGCTGAACTTTCGCGCATCGTCCTTATAGGTGATCGTCTCACCCGGCGAAACCGGCGTGAGATCTTCGGATTTCTTTGCACAGCTTGAGAGAAAAATCAGCGTTGCTGCAGCAAGAAGCAACGAACGTGAAGCTGAACGGATCATGGTATTCGGTTAAATTGAAATTCAAAATTGCGTGGCTCAAGTGCTCCGCTTCGCCAAAAATTTGCTCAGGGTGCCGGCTTCGAAGATTGGAAGAATCGGATGTTCGCGTCCAGTCCCTGCTTCCGGAGTTGCTCGATGAATTTGTTGAGATTGTTAACGGTCGAATCGAGGCGATTACTGAATTCGACATCGCTCGTAAGCTTATAAAGCAGTGTGTGGTTGCGCGTGGCGCCTGCGAGGATCGTATCGACATCCGCAATAGCGCTGGTCGCCCGAAGTACGAGCGTGCGGGTGTCGTGCATCACGAGGCTTGTCGTGTCGAGTAACGCATGGATCGTCGGGCGGTCGGTCTTCAGAAAATCGGCGAGATCTTTCGTTGCAGCTTCTGCCTGCGCGATCGTCCGTTTGATCGGTCCTGAGTTTTCATCGAGCATTCCGTTAAGCTTGTGCGCCGTTGCGTCGAAATGTTCGAGTGTTTGCTGCGCATCGTGCATCGTTTTGTTGACCGTACCCTTCAAGTCGTTGTCGTGGAAAAAAACATTGACTGATGCAAGCATGGAATCGGCCCTGCCGGTGAGATCTTTTACGGTGCCGGAAAGCCCTGTGACCATGGCGACGAGGCTGCCAATGTCGCCGTTGAATTTGCCGTCCAGCGTATCTTTATCGGTAAGTAATTTACCGTTCAAGCCGAGCGTCATCTCAACTTTTTTTCCGCCCATTAATTCGAGCATGCCGATGGCGGCCTGCGCGTCAGTACGGAATTTAACACTGTTCGGAAATTTGAGCGTAACCATGACGGAGCCATTGTCTTTCTGCTCGACTTTCGATACTCCACCTTCTTTTACACCATTGATCATCACCGGTTCGCCAACTTCAAGTCCACCGACACCCGGTGACGGAAACCTGACATGGACTTCCTGTTCTGTGGAGCTAAACAGGTGGACGTTTTTTGCCCACGCAATTCCAAAAACGAGGAGAAGGATGCCGACGATGGCGGTTATCCCTACTTTGATATCTGTCGTGCGTTCGCTTGCCAATGCGGTTGGGTTTAATGGACGTTCGTGCCGGATGCTCAACGTTCACCCTTGCACTACAAAAGTACGCAATGTCCGACGCTTCAAGTGAAAAAAAAGCCCCACCCGAAAGATAGACGATGGGGCGGGGCTGGAATGTCTGAATCGTTCTTAGAACGGCAGATCGTCGACCGCGCTTGCCTGATCGAATTCGTGCACGACAGGAGCTGCTGCGGCGTGAGAAGCTTGGGATGATTGCGAAGCGCCTCGGTTGCTCGAATAGCCCGACTCGTGCGAGCCGCTGCTGCTACCACCATCGCGATTACCCCCGCCCAGTAGGATCATGTCGCTGGCCACGATCTCGGTGCTATAGCGCTTGATGCCCTCTTTGTCGTCATAGCTGCGAGTTTGAATACGGCCCTCGATATAAACGCGTACGCCTTTTTTGACATACTCGCCGCAGATCTCGCCCAAACGCTCCCAGGCAACAATGTTATGCCACTCGGTCTTTTCCTGCATCTGGCCCGACGTTTTATCCTTCCAGGAGTCTGTCGTAGCAACGCTAAACGTCGCAACCGCCTTGCCAGTACCGGTGTAGCGCACCTCGGCATCCTTACCGGCATTCCCAATGATCGTCGCCTTGTTCAAACTTTTACCCATACGTCAACTCAAGTTACTTTTTTGTTACCATTCCACCAGGCCGTCATGGTCAACGGCAGCCTTGATATAATTCGAAAAGATGACTAACCGTTTCTTAGAAAGCAGGGATTTTGAGAATTTTTGAAGCTCGGAGGAATCGACAGCGCGCCAGTGGAATTCGACGCTTAACGTGTGATCGTGATCCTTTTGGTCACAACGTCCGCACCGACCTCCATGCGTGCGAAATAAATTCCGCTACTCAACTCTGACAATCCAAATGATAAAAGGTTCTTACCCTCATATAAATGATAGTCTCGGTTCAGGGGTTCGATTTGCTTACCTAAAATGTCGGTGAACGTAAAATGCAAATTCACTTCGCGTGGCACCGAGACTTGCATGGTTATAACTCGGTTTCCCGGATTAGGGTACGCGTCGGAAACCGACATCGTCGAAAGGACGCGAGCAACATCATTCGCTACTATCTCGAGTAGGAGCGGCCATCCAGAACCCTCGGACGTCAATGTGCAGGAGTCAGCAAAGAGACGAAAATTACACCTCAGCTTTTTTTCTCATTCTTTCCCTTCGCAACATAGGTGGAAAAATGTGTCAATCTTTCCCTAAGAATTTGGTTTTTGTGTTTGAAAGTAGTATATTTGGATTGTCACAGTAGAGGGGTTATCAGCGTTGGAGTGATCTTGCGCGGATCGGTTATCGCTCATTGCCGGTCGAGATGACTTTTCTAAAAGCTCGGTTTGCCCGTTCTTGCCTTAATGCTCTAAGGTTCAGGAGCGCTCATCCATTAATGACTAAAAAATGCTGACAACTCTTTTGAGGGTCGGTTCACGAAACAATTTAGGCTAAATTCGTCTTTCGTAGTAGCTTGGACGGTATCTCTTCGTTGACAGGAGTCGACGGATTCCCTCGAGATCGCTGGCCAGTGCTCGTCTGCCAACTTATGCGACCAATTATATTTTACGCCCGAAAACCTCACCCAACCTCTCCTTCGCAGGAGAGGAGATTTTATTGTTCTCCCTGGAGAGCGTGCAGCAATTTGCTGTCATCGCTTGCGAATCCATGGAATTCAATCAACGGGTACGCAACCGCTTCGCTGGTTCTGTTTGCACTTGTGTTTGCCGCCTCTTCATCGCAAGCGCAGTGGCGGATCGCGACCGACCGTGATACGCTGCTCATTCAGGCGAACAATCCGAGTTCGATCACGAGCAATTTACAGCTGACGAGCCCCATTGAGGTCAGCATGAGCATCAGCGGCACGTTTGGACTTTGGGCAGGCCAGGATAGTGCTGGCTTCGATGCTCGCTATACTTATTCCGTCCCGAACTGGCTCGCACCCTATCCGCTGCTCGATCCGCCAAGCTTTAACAATACGAGCTACCAGATCTATCTTGCGATCGATACGAACAGGTTGGGCGAAAGCGTCATTCACGTCAACGAGCCTTACCAGACGTCGCATAAGTACACGGCGCGTTATGTCAGCACTGGCGTGCCATTTAAGTTTCGGATCAAAGATCGACTGAACGAGCGCCCCGATGGTTTTTATTACGGCACCGGCACGGGTGCGCTCAAGATCAATCTGGCTCGCTTCACTGCAGGTGTGGCAGTGCAAACCGATCGTGTGGAGTTCGGAACGGTATTGATTGGATTTGCTGCGACGATTCCGGATTCGATCGAGAGTTACGGCCTCGATCCGTTGCAGGTCGATAGCGTTCGAATCGTCGGCTCGAATGATTTCAGTGTGACCTCACAACGTGGCGACCGGTTCACGCTCTCGACTGAATCGACGAATGAATTCCTTGTTCGATTCGCGCCAAGCGCAAAGACGGATGCCGATGCAGATCTGCATGTTTACTCACACAATGCCGATGGCCCAAACAGGCATCGTATCATTCATCTACACGGACTCGGCGGCTCGCCGGCGATCGCAATCGGACCGCATAACATCGACTTCGGCAAAATTCGTATTAACACGCTCGCGACAAGCTTCACGAACGTCTACAATGGCGGTAACGCAAATCTGTATGTGTATGGCAATCCGATCAACCCGATCAATTCGCCATTCACCACGCAGCCAGTGATCACGCCCAGCTCGCAGATCACCGTTTCGCCCTCGAGCAATTGGCAGATGCGTGTCCATTTTTTGCCAACACTTCGCCAGCGCTACGCTGCAACGATGTTCGTCCAGGCGCAAAATGTGCCGCTCGATAGTGTCCAGATCACGGGGCAGGGTGTCGAGCCGATCCCAGTGCTCAGCACCAATACCCTGAATTTTGGCAGCGTTCGCAGGGGAGATCACGTGATCAAAACTGTCACGCTGACAAACCAGGGCGACATGACCGCGACGATCCTGAGCGTTGGCTTGCACGGACCGAATGCATCGGCTTATCAGTATACGCCGAATCTCTCGAATTTTTTGCTCGATCCCGATTCGTCAATCACTTTCAGCATCAGTTTTGCTCCAGGCACGGGACCGGAAGGCCAGCGACAGGCGACGTTTGAATTCGATTTTGATGACAAGAGCGAGCAAGTCGTTAATCTGGCTGGTTATGAACTGGAGCCAAAGATCTATCTCGGCCGCAACTTGATCGACTTTGGCAAAGTGCAGGTGAGCCTGACCAAAACTGATACGGTCTCGATGCGAAACAACGGCAACGTTGTGCTTCCGATCACGACGGCGCCTGTCGTGCTTCCATTCACTGCGCCATTCCTGGTGACGTCCGCTCCCCAAGCCCTTACGCCGTTCCAGAGTGATTCGATTCAGATCACGTTTCATCCTCTCGCGCATGGACCGGCTGCAGCATGGATGCACACAATGGTCAACGGTCAAATCGACTCCGTCTATTTAGTCGGATTCGGAGCGCTGCCACTTCCGAAACTGAGTCTTGATACGCTCGATTTCGGCATTCATCCGGCCGGTATCCCTGCGACGTTATTCACGATGCTTGCCGACACCGGCGACTTCGAACTCCACATCGCACATCTTGAGATTACGGGTCCCGATAAGAACGATTTCACGCTGAGTTCGTCTTCGCCGCAATCGGCATTTCAGGTTCCCGCCGGCCGCGATACCACGCTCGCGGTTACATTTGTCACCAACGCAAAGACAGGACTGTTGCATCAGGCACTGCTTACGATCACGTATACCGATAGCACGCGCAACAAGGTTGTGCTGCTCGGTCGCGAGCAATCGCAGTATGTGCAATTCGCGCAAAAAGTGATCGACTTCGGCAAAGTACGCGTGAAGACAAAGGTCGCACAGCCAGCAGTTTTTTCAAACGGATCCAATGTTCTGCTTCATGTTGGGAGCATCAGTATCTCACAGCAGGGATCAGCATTTTCCTTAGGCGATTCCGTCTCAAGCGTCCGTGCACGTGATACTTCGAACCTTGCCGTTTATTTTCAGCCGCCTATTCGAGGGTCCTATCAAGGATATCTCCACGCGCGCGATGGCGACATCCGTCCCGATTCCGTAGAATTACTTGGGACGGGAGCCGCGCCTGTGCCGGTATTCTCGACCAAAAAAGTTGATTGCGGATTGGTCCCGCTTCCCGGCACCGCTTCAAAAGCGCTTACGCTGACAAATGCTGGCGACTGGTATTTGAAGACGACCTTTGCGATCGTTAACGATGCGCATAACGAATTCAGCATTGCCTCGCAGTCGGGTTCGACATCGAACGATAGCCTTTGGCTCGGCGTCACCTCAACCTACACGATCACTTTCACGCCAAAGGTACCGCAGCTTTTGCATTCGGCGAATCTTGTCTTCACCTATGACGATGGCTCAACGGATACGATCCTTCTCGTCGGTCAGGACGAGTATAAGATGCTGGTGATCGATTCTTCGGAAGTGAATTTTGGGAAAGTTCGTGTATTCAGGACGGCTACTCAT
>JBBSDW010000017.1:0-31719 GCA_038240295.1 Kapaibacterium sp. (SeqCode) | reverse complement strand
TACTGTTGCCGGTCGTGTTGCTGTACAATGCGTTGAAACCGGAGGCGGTATTACTGTTGCCGGTCGTGTTGCTCTGCAATGCGTTGACACCGGAGGCGGTATTACTGACGCCGGTCGTGTTGCTGTACAATGCGGCAACACCGGAGGCGGTATTTCCGCCGCCGCTCGTGTTGCTGTACAATGCGGAAACACCGGAGGCGGTATTAACGCTGCCGGTCGTGTTGTGCTGCAATGCGTTGTTGCCGGTGGCGGTGTTGCCTGCACCTATATTCGCGGTGTTACCCGTTACGCCGACGAAGGTGTTCTGAGTGCCCGCTACTGAGAGCACTGGACTGCCACCTATCTGGTAGGTATTCGCAGTCGATCCGATATTGATATCACCAGCCGTTGCATTGATAGCTGTGTTTGTAGCACCGCCCGAGGCAGCGACGCTGAGTCCGGTAACCGTACCGGCCGCGCCGCCGCCGGCAGTTGTAATCGTAAGGCCCCTCGCCGAAACGTTCGTGCCAGAAGAAGTCGAGTTGATGACCGCGCCTGCGGTCGTCGTACCCGGCGCTGCGGCATAGGAAACGTTGAACAGGTTGTCCGTGCCGGTCGCACTGATGTTTTGCGGGCTCGTCACATCATACCGAACCGCGCTCGTGCCAAGCGCAGTGGAAATATCTGCCGCTGTGAGCGTGCGGAACGACGCAGCGCCTGCACCGCCCGAAGCAGGTCCGGCGAAGACTGCATTTTGTGCAACGCCCGAGGCGTTCGTTACGCCCGTACCGCCGTTAGCGAGTGCAACGATTCCGGTGACATTAGAAGCAGTGCCGGTCGTGTTATTTGAGAGCGTCCCCGCTGCAGCAACGTCTGCCGCTTGAATCCCGCTCGACACGAAGTTCGTGCCGTTGCCACGCAAGTAGTTGCCGGAAGTTGCAGCGCCGCCGACCTGGAATCCTGTCGTGGTATTGATGCTGCCACTCGTATTCACGAGAGTCACGCTACCATTCCCGAGCTGGATCGTGTTATTGGCGCTCACGATAGCCCCAGCGCCGATCGCCGTTGCGTTCGTGAGATTATCAGCACCCGCGTTGGCAGTCGCACCGAGAAGCGTAACGTTACTGTAGGATGTGTTCGTACCGCCGCGCTGCATTGTGTTCGCGCCGATAAGGGTGTTTGAAGAACCAGTCGTGAACACTCCCGAAATTCCACCTGCGCTGCCTCCCACATAGGCATTGTTACTCCCAGTCGTATTCGAGGAACCTGCGCTGGAGCCCATACCCGTATTACTCGTTCCCAAGGTGGTGTTGTATAGCGCAGCGCTTCCCACGGCCGAATTGTAACCGCCGCTTGTAACGAACTGGAGGGCATTCACTCCGAGCGCGGAATTTTGCTGCCCGGTCGTTAATGCTGATAGTGTGATGCCAAAGCCAACATTGAACACAGCGCTGCCAGTGTTGAGCGTGAAATTCCCGGAGTTAATTCCGAAAAACAAGTTACCGGTCCCGTAGCTATGAAATATCGTTGAGCCGTTCTGATTGATCGTACCAACGCTCGCCGAAGTGGTGGCTGGGATTGAGAGCCTTCCAGCAGTTGTGCTGATATCTCCAGCTGCCGTAAGTGTGGTGCCTACTTGTCCACTACCCGCAGTATTGAATCCTGCGCCGGTCTGCACGGAAGCGGTTTGGTTCTGAATGTAATTTGCAGAGCCCGTCGGAACATCGGCAGCGACGAGCGCACGGTAAGAAGCAGCACCCGCGCCGCCCGAAGATGGGCCACCGAAGAAGGCATTCTGCGCGATACCCGAAGCGTTCGTTACGCCTGTGCCGCCATTAGCGAGCGCGACGATGCCGGTGACGTTTGAGGCTGTGCCGGATGTGTTGTTCGAAAGTGTGCCAGCGGATGCAACATCGGCCGCACTCAGAGCACTCGACGAAAGCAAACCACCAGCTGCGCTGTGTACGATGCCTGCTGTTGCAAGATTCGCGAGCGTCACTGCGCCGCTTACTCCGAGGGTGCCAGCAACATCGAGCGTCTTCGTCGGCACGACGAGACTTCCGATGCGTACGTTGGTGCCGGTAGGATTGATATAGAGTTCTTGCCAGCCGGAGATCGTCCCATTATGGCCGCCGATAGCTGCTATGCCTGACGTCTCGCCCATGATCACTGTCGCATTGGAACCTCCGAATGCGCCGCCGCCCGTCCAGTAAGGTCCCGGCGCCGTTGCGCGAACCGCAACCGGCTGAGAATCTCCGTTTACGGTTGTGGTGGCAGTCTTAACGAACAATGTGTTTTGAAGAATAGTCAGTCCGGTCACGCCAAGCGTGCTTGTGGCAGCGATCGGAGCGGTAATGGTGACATTCGCGCCGCTTCCGTTGATGTTATTCTGGATCATGCTCGAGGCTTCCCAGGAGTTATGACCAGCTGCGCCATTCCAGAAGAGCGTCTGGCCTGCGGTACCCACGCCGACAAATCCGGCTGGTGGATTTCCTGGAGGGGGCAGAGGCATGCTATAGATCACATTGCCCGTCATGCCAAGCGGCGTCATCATCATATAGGTATGGCCTAAACCATCGTCCATGGTGAAGGTTTGTGCGCCAAAATTGCGGTTTTGTGCGAATGCTGCGGAGCCGCTCAGGCCAATTAAACCGGCGGCGATAGCTGTCAAGAAGAGACGTTTCATAGAAATATGAGCTTGGTAGAAGTAATGCAAGGAATCCGTGGAGCGCTGCCACAACTCTGGAAAAGCAGCGCGAAGTAGTTCAAAGACGGCGAAAAACAGAACATCCAGAAATTCTGGAGACCCTGAACAGGTTCAGAGCCACTCAATTTGAGTCAAATATACAAAAAAATTGGCGGTCCAAAAAAAATCGTATGGAAGGAAGCTTTCCATAAGGCTGTCACCTGACGTTCGTCTTAACGCTGGGGAAGATTTTCACGAGTCAAAGCGCTGAGTCGCTTACTGGTTGTTCGTGAGGTCCCGGTTTGCCATAGCCGGTGAAGATCGAAAGGAGATTCGACCACCCGGCCAACGTAACCATCACAATATGTCCAACAAAGAACAACACGAACGACGCCATAAAGACGAAGTGAAAGAATCGAGCGATGTCGTAGCCGCCAAACATCGCGCGAACAAATCCGAACTGTACCGGCCAATAGATGCTGATGCCTGAAAGCACGATGCCGATGCCGAGCGCTATGACCGACGTGTATGCAAGTTTTTGCAGCGCGTTGTACTTCGTAAAAAAAGGGTGCTGTTTCTGCAGTCGTAAATAATATTTGATCATCGGGAGAACGCTCTTGATGTCCTGCTTGCCAAAGAGCGTCGCCTTCCTTGCACGTCGCGAGAGCAGGTTAAAAAGCACCCAGATCGCTCCGTTGATGAAGAAGATCCACATTGCGAAAAAGTGATACTGCCTGGCATAGGCGAGGCCACCATAGGTGAAGAGCGTTGGCAGCGTCACGTCCCCGAAGATCGGTGAAGCGTTGTAGATCTTGAGGCCGCTCGTGACCATGATGAGCAGCGCGAAAAAATTCACCCAGTGCGTAATGCGGACGACGACCGGATGGAAGTAAATTTTTTCAGCTTTCATATTCCTGCAAACCAATCATAGCCATCGTCTTCCCAGTAGCCGCTCGGCTTTTGATCGGTCACCCAAAACGTTGTGATCCACTTAGCGCTCTTGTAGCCAAGTTTGGTCGGCATTACCACTCGAAGCGGTGCGCCATGATCGAGCGAGAGCGGCGCATTGTATGCTTCGTAACAGAGGAGCGACTGGGTATGCCGTGCGCTTGCAATGTCATAGGAAGTGTAGTAGCCATCGGCAGAAGCCACGTAGACGTATTTGCCTTGAGGCCGCGCGCCGACAAGTGTCAGGAAATCGACGATTCGCGCACCGCCCCATTTGGGGTTCATGCTCCAGCCTTCAACGCAGACATGCTTTGTATTCTGCACGCGTTTCGGCAACGCTTTGATCTGCTCGATCGAGTATCGTCCGGGCCTGGCCACGAGACCTCCAACCTCCAGCGACCACTTCGATGGATCGATCAGAGTTAGATCAAGATCATGCGGCGATTCGGTATTGACGCGAAAATCTTTGAGCGGCGTAAGATCCGAGTCGGGATATTCGGGTGAAAGTTTATTCGGATCAAAGACCGATCCCTGCACACGATCGTTGAATCGCTGCACCTTGCGGAGAAAGGATTCGGTTTTGCCTTGTGGCGAAATGTCACACGCCGCAAGCAATACCAGCGGGGCAAGCCTGATCAGGCTGCGCCTTGTAATAAGGCCTCGTCCTGGCTGATCGACTAAAATAATGGGTGACTCTTTCGCTGAGTTCATCTAAAGGCTTACCGATTTCCTCTGCAATAATACGACGGTTTATGGAAGAGTGGATTGGCAAGTCTCAGGCCATTTTTGGAGTCTCTGGTCAAAATATGAGCAACGATTGAAACCCAAACCATCACGAGCGCTTTCGAAGCACTACTCCGGTTCGCAGTGCGTGTCAGTTACGATTTTACTCGGACGAATACGCTGAAGCGTAACTTCCGAAACTACACACGCTCAGAAGAGGAAATCATACGCAAGCCGGAACCCTCGCGCAGGCTGAGGCAAAAATCCTTTGATGACGGAGAGGTGATCGAAATATTTTTGGTTCAGTAAATTGTCGCAGTGCAAGCTCACCTGATGCACTGCGCGGCCCATCGGAATCCGCATACCGACGCCAAGATTCACGACGCCATAACCGGCAGTAGTCGTCTCACCCAAGCCAACACGGTCCTGTGCGTTGGTCAATCGCCATTCGAGCATCGCGCGATACGTGTTGTCCTGATAATTAAATCGTATGAGTCCCTTCATCGGCGGAGTGAACGGAAGCGGCGTGGAGCTGTCGCGTACCGCTGTTGCATTCACATATCCAACATTTACGGTGGTCGAAAAATGCGTCGTGAGTTGAACGGTCGTTGAAAATTCAACACCGAAGAGATGAGCATCCGTCTGCGCAAAATTCCTGATCGGGTAGTTGGGTTGCGAGGTGGTATCGGTCGGTCCAGGGAAGTAGCTATAGATGTAATTGCTGATCAAATTGAAATAAGGCGATACCGAAAATGAGAAACCTTCGTACTCGCCACGAAGCGAAACATCGAATCCGATCGCGGTTTCTGGAAGGAGATTAGGATCGCCCACAATGAACGATGCGCTTGCATCGTCGGGCCCCAATCCAAAAAGCTCCTGGACGGTCGGGGCCCGGTAGGAACGGGCAATGCTCAACGAAGCCGAAAGTCCCGTCGCTATTTTTTGAATAACGCCAATCGAGCCCGTTACTGCATTTGCCAGACGTGAGGTATCGGAAGATCGGAACGCGGCGACTGCAGAGCCGGGCTCGGGATTGGTTTGAATCTTATTGTAATCGTAGCGCAATCCGGCCTGCAGCCGCGTGCTCTCACCAGCAAAATATTCTTCGAAAACATATCCGGCAAGATTTGTCGTAAGCGAATTTGGCCCGAGTGGCTGAGGTCCGCCAAGCGTAAGATTATCGATGTTCGCAAAAAGTCCAATTGTCCCTTGCACGTTTCCCATTCGAGTCTGGACGAATTGGAGCGTTGTGTTATAGCCGTTCTGGTGAAAGTTGTTTTGCTCCGGATCGCTGACCCCGGTGCTATCCTGTACCGTTGGATGCTCCGAATGTTTGTAATCGACGAGATTCGAATTGAGCCGTATGAGCTTGATGAACGACCCGTCAACATTGAACAGCCCTCGCAGCTCGACGAGATTCTTCACTTGAATAATTCTGGAATTCGTCGGAGCCATATAAATCTGATCTACAGGATCGCCCGGAATGCCATAGTTCATCTGATAATGCTTTGCACCGATCCCGATCATTCCGAATCCCCCCTGATAGGAGTAGCCGATGCCTTCTTCCGAAGTGTGACTGAAGGACTGCGGGATGGTATCGAGTTGAAACGTATGAGCCGGTGTCTGGGTGGCGTCCGTATAGATCGCGTCGGGAATTTTGATGGCGTCGGAATGTTGGCCGCCCGCTGAGACGCTGAAGGCATGGCCACCGCTACTGAAGACCGTATTGGAATATCCGCCATAAAGATTGCTCACGCTGTTTCCCGTGAGCGCCACTCTCCCTGATACACCATCTGTGGCGGCAGTGGGGATTGTGTTGGTGATGACGTTCACAAGCCCGCCAATGGCGTTTGCGCCGAACATAAGGCTCGCAGGTCCGCGAACGATCTCAACTTCAGAAACGGCATCGGCCTCGATCGGCACTGAGTGTGCGGGATCGAACGTCGAAAGATCACCCGTTCGAAGTCCGTTCTCAAGGATCAGCACTTCGTTGTTCGACAAACCACGAAGGATCGGTCGAGCAGGCGCCGAGCCATTGTAGCGAACATCAACTCCAGGAAGGTCGCCGATCTGCTCGGCGAAGCTTGCACCCGGACTTTCATGCAGTTCGATCCGCGATTTGGAATCGACCGATTGATACTGCTCCTGCGCAGTGATCGCATCCGGTGTTGCGGTGACTACGACCTCCTCTCCTTGAATGGCCGATTCCTTCAAAACGAATGTTGCTTCAGTCGTGCCTGAGCCGACGGTGATTGCAATCGTTGAAGAAGCGTAGCCCACGAGCCGGACGAAGAGTTTGTAATCGCCCGAGGGTACGTTCGTAAAGGTGAACTCACCTTGTGCATTGGTCTGCGCATAGCGATCGAGTTCAAGAAGGCGAACCGTCGCGCCCGTGATAGGCTTGTCAGCCGATCTCACGGTGCCATGAATTACGCCCCCATCGGCGAGTACCGTTTTGGGGATAGCAATGATGGCGAGACTAAGAACAAATAAGACGAAGACAATTCTCATTGAGGTTCTGTAAGAACGCAAGCAACAACATGGGCTAACAGTTTGCGAAATTAAGACACCCAAGGTAAGAATACAATTAGAATCGCATGAGAATTTTCTTATCTCATAAAAAGATGTGAACAGCCGTTCCAGCTCCGGGAGTGGATCGGAGCTCGATCCTGAAGCTATACTCACCTGCGATCGAGCGAACGATTGCGAGCCCCAGACCCGCTCCGCCCGACCTTCTGTTGCGAGCGCGTTCGGTGCGATAAAATCGGTCGAAGACAAACGGCAACTCCGATTCATCAATACCAGGACCACTATCTTCGATCGCGATACAGACAGATCCAGGAGTTCGTATCACGCTAAGCGACACACTCGAACCGGTCTCGCTATACGTGATCGCATTATGCAAAAGATTGTAGATCATGCGCTCAAAGCGGTCGGGCTCAGCTCGAACAATCACGGCGCCGGACATTTGCAATTTAATGTCGATCGAGCGTTCGGAGGCAAGCGGCACAAGACGCTCGACCACACGCTCAATGGCTCGTATCGCATCCATCTCTGGTGGCTCCGGACGTAATGAAGATTCATCGAAATTCGCGAGCAAGAGCAGATCCTGAACGATAGCGATCAATCGTTCGACCTCTTCAAGATTGCTTTGAAAGATCGCGCAAGACTTATCATCGGTTGACGTGAGTCGAAGCTCGACCTCCAGTTCACCCTTTAGGACCGTCAGAGGAGTTCGAAGCTCATGCGCCGCGTCTGCAGTGAATGTTTGTAGTTTTATAATGCTCCGATCGCGCTCGGTGATCAGTTTATTGACTGCGTTGGCAAGCAGAGCAACCTCGAGCACTCGTTCAGGCACGGGCAGGAGAGTCTCGCCGGCACCCGCAGAGAACTCGAGCTTACGCGCACTCTTGATGAGAAGCGCAATCGGAGCGAGCGAGAGTCCGGCGATCGCATATCCGAGCGCTGCGGAAAGAACAATTCCGATCAGCAGCAGAAACAGAAATGTGCGAAGGATCGCCTCTTCTGCTTCGCTGATCACGACGAGATCCATGGCCGCAACCACAGAATGACTTTGCGAATGTATGGAAAGAAAGCGGGTTCTCTCGCCGTTCATTCTGATTTCGAAGGACGACTCGCGCTTCGCAACATTGGCAATCGTATTCTGCACCACAGCGCTTTTTGGCAAATCGCTCCAAACCAATTGCAACGAATCGCCAGACCGTTCGAAAAGCCAAACGTCCAACTTCGCCTCACCAATTGAACGATGTCGATTTACCGATTGCAGGGTATCGAACGATCCCCCGTTATCGAGTTCAGTGAGGACCGCGAGAAGTTGACCTCGTGCTTCGTTATCAACGCGAGAAACAAGCGCGTGCTCGATGGCGAAATAACTGACGATCGCGAAGAGTGAGAGCAATAGCGTGAATGCTGCAGCAATAAAAAACGCCGTCCGCGCCCGCAACTTGTACGGACGCTTCACGCTGTTTCGTCCTGCGGCACCGAACTCCGCAGCATGTAGCCAACACCGCGCACGGTCTGAATCAACGTTGTTGGGAACCCCGAGTCGATCTTTTTTCGAAGATACATGATATAGACTTCGACCACATTTGTCTCGCGATCGAATTGCTCATGCCAGACCTTCTCTCCGATGCTCGCGCGCGTGACGATCGTTTCCTGATTGCGAAGGAGCAGTTCAAGGAGTGCATACTCGCGCTGGGTTAACTCGATCTTCTTCCCGTCGCGCGTTACGGTGTGGGAGGTGACTTCCATTTCAAGTCCTTGGTAGCTCAGGCAGAGATCCTGGCGGAGTGCCTCTCGCCTTCTTAGTAGCGCACGGATCCTCGCAACCAATTCTTCGAACTGAAACGGTTTTGGCAAATAATCATCCGCACCTGCATCGAATCCGCGAAGCTTATCCTTCAACGAATCGCGAGCACTGAGCACGAGCATGCTGCTGACAAGCCCTTCTTCGCGAAGCTTGGTTATCAACGTAACCCCATCGATCCCCGGCAGGAGCAGATCGACGGTGAGAACGTCATAGTTGTGCGCACGAGCCATCCGCAACCCTTCGTCACCTGACGCCGCGATATGGGCATGAAAACCTTCGGCCTTCAGTCCCTTCTGGATAAAGCGCGCAACTTTCGCTTCGTCTTCAATGATCAGGATCGAACTCACGCTTAATTGGTCAAAACAATTTTTCGCACGTCGTGCAAGCCGTCATGCTCGATCACGATCGTGTAAACACCCGCTGAGGCCACGAGTGATGTCGAAAGCGAGGCATTGCCGGCAAGACGATACATTTCCCGATCATATACCACCATTCCAGTGGTCGAATAAATGATGACATGATCCATCTCAGAGTGCAATTGATCCCATTCGCAATGCACGAGGCGCTTCGAAGGATTGGGATATGCAGGTTTGCTTCGTTCGAATGGAATGAGCCTTCCAACGTTCGATCGCGCGATCACGACCGATTGGCTCCCGCCATTTTCATGATAGCGCGCGAGCCAGTCCTGATAATAAATTTTCGCGATATCATTGCTCTGGACGATCATCACGTTCTCATTATTGACCTGCTCTGCACTCAGCGACCAATTGTAGGAGCCCGTAACAACAGCCGCCGAGGATATACCTGCATCGATGATCGCGTATTTGTCGTGCAGCAGGATGTAGCTCGGTCCAGTATAATGAATGGCGTCGATGCCAGCGGCGCGCAAACTGGGCGTTTGCTCGTATTTGTCGTTGCTATTGACAACGCCATGAATATCAAGACCCTGTTGGTGCTCGGCCACCAACGTCAGTGCAAGATCCGACCTTGTAAACACAAACAGCGCAAAGAGTATCTGCCGTTTTGCGGCAAGCAACTCCGCATTGATCCCGGAAAACGCTCCACGATTTGGCGAAAAGAACAAATGAACCGTTGTTCCCGCAACGAAGAAGGTGCGAGGGGTGACATCGCTTTTGCTTGTCGAGAATTTTGCGTAACGCGCATCAGGCAGATCAGCGCTGCTCCCCCACTCCTGATCGAACTCCGCTTCGAATCCGCGAGCAAGCGCAAGATCCTGAAAATGAATGACGTTTTGGTAATCGGTCGTTGTTTGCTGCTCTGTTAGATTCCAGCTTCCGCTGAGTACCCAGGCCGCTTCACCATCGTTACCGCGACCATCGATGACGATGAATTTATTATGATGAATATTGCCCGCCGTTTTTGCATTTGCGCCATAGCTATTCATGATCGCCGGAATTCCGTATCCAGCCAGCGACAGGAATTGTTTGGAATCGTGAACCGATGCGCTATCGGCGATCAGGCGAATAGCTACGCGGCGCGAACGAGCGAGTATGAGCCAGGCAACAACACTATCGGCGATCGTCCCGCCAAAACTATAGACCGCAAGATCGACCGAGTGCTTTGCGTTTGCGAGTTTGTCACGAAGGATATCACCATAACGAACATTGCCAGCCGCCTTCGGCGTGATGGCCTGCGTCGAATCGACACCTCGGTTGAAGTAGACCTCAATGCTACCCGTTGACCGGTAATCGGAGGAGGTCGAAGTGACGAGACGAACGGTGTCGTTAGCAGCGATGATCTCTGCGAGATACTGAGTGGCCGGAGCTAAGTTATCGAATGTTATCACATGCGCGGTTGAAGCGACCGACTCACTTTTTCTATCATAACCCGTCAGCGGGCCGAGCCAGATCAGCGCGGGCACCGTCGAAGCGGTTTGAAACGAAAAGGTGATCGAGTTTGAATCGACGTGCGATTCATACCAGGGAGCTCGAGTGATCGTCTGCGCTGAGAGCTGCGTTGTGGCAATCACGATACTGACGACAAGGAAGGCAGCACTTACATGCGTATCACTTAAGAAACGTCGGCTGCCTTTCATGTTAGACTTCCTCAATCTCTAACGAAACGTCGAGTGCTTTCACGGAGTGCGTCAATGCACCTACGGAAATAAAGTTTACACCGGTTTCCGCGATCGCACGGACGCTATCCAGCGTGACTCCGCCCGAAGCTTCTGTTTCAAAAACGCCATCATTAACTCTAACGGCCTGCCGCAGATTGCCGACCTCAAAATTATCGAGCAGCACGCGTTGCACAAGTCCCTTGCCGAGCAACAACAATTCTTCGAGTTGCAGGATCGTTGTGACCTCAACTTCGATCGGAATCTTTGGATGCTCTTCGACAGCAAAATATTCTTTCAGTCGTTCGAGCACGAGAGCGATGCTTCCGCCGGCAGCCGCAATATGATTGTCTTTGACGAGCACCATATCGGCCAGGCCATACCGATGATTCGTGCCACCGCCTACACGCACGGCATAGCGATCGAAAGGACGAAGCAAGGGTGCGGTCTTACGTGTATCAAGAATTGTAGCGCCCGTCCCGGTGACTTGATCGACGAACTCACGTGTGCGGGTTGCGATCCCCGACATGCGCTGCAATAGATTAAGCGCAACGCGCTCAGCGGTTAAGAGTGTGCGAAGATTTCCCCGGACTTCGGCTGCAACGTCACCGTGCTCGACGCGAGCTCCATCCTCGATCATCTCGATAAACTCAAATATTGGAGCGTTCGCATTCGTTTGCGCTTCGTAGATCTCGAATGTTTGACCCGCATAGTCGATGCCAGCGAGAATGCCGCTCTGCTTTATCAGGAAAGTCCCTTTGCCCATCGCGTCGGCAGGCACCGTTGCTTCCGTTGTCGGGTCGCCCTTTCCGGAATCTTCGACGAGTGCAATGCGAATCCGCTGACGTTCGAGATCTGTGAGTCGTGTTCTCAACTGGTGGCCGATGAAAGTTGTTGAAAATTCTTGAGTGCCTCCGCGTATTGCGTTGGCGGTCTCGTCGGTTTATTCGTGTTACGATCGACGAACGCAAGGATCGTTTTGCCGACAACAAGCTTTTCGCGAGACCCATTCGTGATCGTATAGTCGATCGAAAGCCTCGTCATCGGTTCCGCCGGCATCTGTACTTCGATCTGGAGCAACTCGTCATATTTCGCACCTCGAAAATACTTTGCCGAGGCTTCGATCACTGGCAGGAAATATCCCAGCGCCTCAAGCTCGGCATACGGTAAGCCGCAGGCTCGCAGAAATTCCGTGCGAGCAACTTCAAAATATTCGAAGTACTTGCTGTAATAGACGATCCCCATTGCATCCGTATCCGCATAGCGAACGCGAAGCTGACAGCGATAATAGAGCATGTCATCCGGCATCCGTATCGCGCAAGATTTGTGGTTGTTCGGCTGCGGGTTGCTCTGGCGATTCTGGAGCAGGCGTTACGTGTATCAACGCGATCAGCTTGGCATAGTCGCTACTCAGTATTGATTCGGAACTCAGCAATTGTGCGTGCACAAGATCGAACGAGGACGCACGCATACCGCCCGGAAAGCTGAGAAATGGCAGCGGGTGGCTCGGTTCTTCAACCTGCCAGCTACCCGCGTGGTTGCGCACCAGCGTCTCACCCAAATAGCTACCGAAGACAAGCATCCGCCGAGAAAACTCCTCGGACGCCAGTGCGGGAGTTTCCCTTACAAGTGTTTCGACCTGTACAATTTGGTCATTGGAATGATCGAGCACTATCGCAGATGTTTGCTTTGCAACTGAAATTGCGATCCTATCGAGCACCAACAATTCTTCGTGCAGCGGCTCGCTTGCCGAAGTTGTGCGCAGCGCACGGGCATTGTGATGAATGTTAGCCCGAGTGAAGGCGAAAATAACGACCGCTGCCAGTGCGGCGAGCAAATAATACATGCCTCGATTAATAACTACCGAGTAGCTCTGATGGAACGGCCTTCGCTTCTTCGACTTGTGCATCGCTCAATTCCTGCCAGACTCCCATGCGGCTGAATTTTTCGGTGCGCCGGGCAAGTGCCGCACCACCCAGCTGGGGAAGTTTCTGAAGTGCTTCAAGTTCTTCAGCGATCACGCATTTTAACGTGGTACACATTGCCGGTGCATCGGCATGCGCACCGCCCAATGGTTCTGGAACGATACGATCGATCAATTGAAGTTCGAGCAAATCGGGGGCAGTGAGCTTAAGCGCCTCTGCAGCCTGTTCCTTATAACTCCAGTTGCGCCAAAGAATGGATGAACACGATTCCGGTGAGATCACCGAATACCACGCGTTCTCGAGCATCAGAATACGATCGCCAACTCCAATCCCAAGCGCTCCGCCCGAGGCACCTTCGCCGATCACGATCACAAGGATCGGTACGTTCAGGCGAGACATCTCGAACAAATTTCTGGCGATCGCCTCGGCCTGTCCTCGCTCCTCTGCCTCGATCCCGGGATAGGCACCCTGTGTATCGAGCAGTGTGACAACGGGACGCTGGAATTTCTCGGCGAGCTTCATCAGTCGAAGTGCCTTCCGGTAGCCTTCAGGATTGGGCATTCCGAAATTTCGAAAGACGTTCTGCTTCGTGTCCCGTCCCTTTTGATGACCGATCCACATCACGCTTCCGATCGGATCGAGTGTTCCAAAACCGCCGACAATAGCAGGATCGTCGCGGAATGTCCGATCACCATGAAGCTCGATAAAATCGGGAGAGCAGGCATTGATATAGTCCAGCGAATATGGCCTGTCGGGATGTCGTGCAAGCTGAACTCGCTGCCAACGAGTAAGATCGCGATAGATCTGGCGGCGCAATTCTTCAACCTTCTCTTCGAGCGACCGAATTTCACCAGCGAGATCGAGATCCGTAAGTCCGCGCATCTCCTCGATCTTTAACTCAAGATCGGCGATCGGTTTTTCAAACTCGAGAACAGTTTTGGCCATGATACGATCTCGATTGTGTGAGGCGTTGTGATCTCGCCCGTGAGAGATGCGACTCGTTTATTTCAACGAATAGACAACCTTTAATTCTACTTTCTCGTGCAGGCTGTGCACGTTCATCGGACCCTCGCGCTCCATGCCCGCACGGCCGGGCGCTTCGGCCTCCATGTCGCTTACGGACACAATCTCACCTAATTGAGCGCCGATCTGTTTTGCAAGTTGTTCGGCGCGCTCTTTCGCATCCTTGAGTGCATCCTTCGTCGCCGATGACCGAAGTTCATCCTGATTCTTCATACCAAACGACCCGATCGAAGCGTTGCTTGCACCTGCCTGCGTTGCGACATCGAGCAACTTCGGCAGTGAACGCATATCGCTTACGCGAACTTCAAGGGGCGTCATTAAATGATAGCCAACCAAATGCGGAGGCTGGCCAGGCTGCGAATAATCATAGGTTGGATTCATCGCAAGCATTCCTTCTTCAATATCGCTCGACGAAACCCCAGCATCGAGGAGCGATTGCTTCAGCCGATCGAGCGCTACAGCATGTTTTGCAAAGACCGTTGCGGCAGTAACATCCTGCGACGTAACGTTCAGCGAAAGCGTGCTCGTTTCGGCTGAATGCGTTGCCGAACCTTCACCGACGACGGCGATCGTTCGTTGTGCGAATGCGGCAGAAGCTCCCAGGGCAACGCAAGCGAAGCTGATCGCGATGATCCAAAACCGACGAAGTAATTTGTTCATGATGGAATAGCTCTCTAACTTGATGTACAAAGTTAACACCGGGTGACCTTAATTCCTCGCGCCTGTCATTGAAACGGCTACCGAACGACAGTTCGAAGCAGGATCTCGAGATCCATGCCGAGCGTGTGATTCTCGGCGTAGTACCTGTCGAGCTGCTCCACATCCTCAGCTCTGGCCGCTGCAAGCGGATTGAGCGTGATCCTCGCAAGACTCGTGAGTCCCGTTTTCGTCAGCGATCGGCTTGAGGTCGATGCCGATTCGATCCCGACCAAAGAAAGCTCGCCATGCAGAATCGCGCTACAGTTCGACAGCAATCGCCTGGGCGCGTCGCTAACGGTGAACAAACGCCAGACACCTGCGTAAAGATAAAGGAACGGAAGCACAGCAAGATCCAAAAGCCGCTTCGGCAGCCGGTGACTCAAACGTTGAATATTGTAGTGCACGGGCAGAAGCGCGACACCCTCGCCACCGCGTTCGGGCTGCAGGGATTCGATCTTTCGTTTTGCGAGGAGGATGTCGCTTGCAGTTGGCACGACGTTAAAATTCACATTCCGAGAAGGATTCTCCTCGGATACTCGCTGCATTGCTTCGAGCATCTCGGAATAGGAAAGGGCATCGTTGGCAAAGATGACCTCGGCGACGCGCTCATCGCGAACGATCTTTGGCAGCATTGAAATATCTCCAAGTACGGCCGATTGTTCCAAAACCATCTCGCCCATGCGCGAAAGCGATCGATCGACAAAGCCGATCAACTGATAATGCTTCATGAATTGCGTTCGCTTAAGCAACTCACCGATTCGCAACGCTTCGTGCGTGAGGCCGATAACAAGCGTCCGCTTCATTGCGGGACGAGCGCTATTGGCGCCGCCAAAACGAATGCGGTCGATGATCCGAAGCATATTTCGCTGGACCATGAGCAGGATGAGCGACATGCCTGCGATCGATAAGACAAGCGAACGACTCGATGCGTACTCCTTAAAAAAATAGGTAAGCGACGAAAGCACGATGAGCGCAGCAGGCATCGAGAGCGCAACAACGCGCAGGCTCCGTCGATTTTCGATCGTATAGGTGTTCAGCGCCATCATGACAGCAACGACAACGATCGCTGGGACGATGATCGCGAATGGGTAGTCGTTTTTAGGAAGCCCCATCCATCGCGCGAGGACGAGCTTTGAGGTTAGAAGTACGGCAACGGCAACAGTAAGCAGGTCGAGCAGGACAAGCAGTGTCGCGCCGCGATGTTTTTTTGTTAGCGCAAGCAGCGAACGCAGGATTATCCCGATCCTAAGCAGGAGATTAAAAATAAACGAGGCGCGGTAATTTTTCTTTACGAAGAGATGCATCGCTTCGTAAAAGACTTTTACCTCGTTGAGCGCGCTTCGACGCGTTGATTCGCCTTTGAAGTGAATCGTCGCAGTCTCATGCACATAAAAGATCTTGAACCCAAGCTTCTTTACCTGATAACAAAGGTCGAGATCCTCGCCGTACATAAAATACTGCTCATCGAAGCCTTGCGTCGCCTCGAACGCTGCCCGCGACATGAACATAAATGCTCCGCCCAACGCATCGACTTCGTACGTTGCGTCGACCGGCAGGTATGTCAGGTTGTACCGCGCGAAGATCTTTGAGTTGGGAAAAAAACTTGAAAAGCCAAAGAGCTTCGTAAAGCTCGCCCAGGGCGTTGGAAATCCACGGCGGCAGGAAAGCTGGAACGAGCCATCGCCATTGAGAAGTTTGCAGCCTGCCAGACCGGCGTCGGGATGCTCGCGCATGAAGCGAAGCATGACTTCAAGCGTATCCTCGCCGAGGATCGTATCGGGATTGAGGATGAGAATATAGTCGCCTTTTGCTTCGCGCATCGCGACATTGTTCGCTCGGCCGAATCCGATGTTTTCCGGTAACGCCCAGAGCCTTACATTCGGAAAGACGTCACGAATGAGTTCTACGCTTCCATCTGTCGAATTATTATCGACAACGAGGATCTCACCACTGAGAGCGGAATGCGCAAGCGCTTTTTCGACGCTTACGATCGCGCTTCGGAGAAACTCCTTGACGTTGTAATTAACAATGACGATGGAAATATCCATGGCTCACAACTCGCCCGAGATCGCCCGCGCCTTGAGTTTCCAGACCATCCCGACCGCCTCACGCACGATCGACTTACTCATTTTGCTCGTGCCTGCATGGCGGTCGACAAAGACGATCGGGATCTCCTTGATCGAAAAGCCTTTATGCCACGCCCGAAAATTCATCTCGATCTGGAAGGCATAACCGTTCGATCGAATGTCGGCAAGATCGATCGTCTCGAGCACCTTCCGTCGAAAACATTTGAACCCGCCCGTCGCATCCTTGACTTTGATCCCGGTGATGACGCGAGCGTAAAGATTGGCATAATAGGAAAGCAAGAGACGCCTGAGAGGCCAGTTTGCAACGTTGGCTCCGGAGACATATCTCGATCCGAGGACGAGATCATAATTCTTGATCTCCCGAAGAAAGACAGGAATCTCGTTGGGGTCATGCGAGAAATCGGCATCCATCTCAAAGATGTAATCGTATCCATGTTCCAGGCCGTAACGAAAGCCCGCGACATAGGCTGTACCGAGTCCCATCTTGCCCATACGGCTCAAGAGGCGAAGCTTGTGAGCTCCTATTCGATCGGGCTCCATGAGGAGCCGTACGGCATCGGCAGTGCCGTCCGGTGAGTTATCATCGACAACGAGAATATTCAGTTCGACATCGCCGACATTCGCCTGCTGCAAAAGCACGGCATCGATGATCCGCGAGATATTATCCTTCTCGTTGTAGGTCGGTATGATTAGTAGCGCTGTTAACATCAACGGATTCGGGTACTGAACGTTAGGGATTTTTTATCGGACTGCCAACGGCCTGAATGACACGATCTGCAATATACTCCACATCTTCATCGGTAAGCTCGGAATGCATCGGCAGCGCAAGGATATGCCTTGCCGCATGTTCTGCCACAGGAAACTCACCTACATGAGAGCCAAACGATACGTATGCCGGCTGCAAATGAAGCGGGATGGGATAGTAAATACTATGGGGTATCCCGTCGGCTTTGAGCTTTGCCGCAACAGCGTCTCGATCCCCAGTAATCAGCAGGGAATATTGATGCCAGATGGATTCTGCGCGCGGATCGACGAACGGTGTCGTCATCACATCTGCAAAAGGCGCAAAACGTTTACTATAGCGTGCGGCAGCTCTTGAACGCGTGTTGTTCCATTCATCGAGATACTTGAGCTTCACGTCGAGAATGGCAGCCTGCACCGAATCAAGCCGAGAGTTGACACCAAGCCGATCGTGATGATAGGTCTTGTTCGCACCGTGATTTGCGACCGAACGCATACGCTCGGCGAGATCGTCATCGTTCGTTACCATCATACCGGCATCGCCAAATGCTCCGAGGTTTTTTGAAGGATAAAACGAGATCGCCGCGATGTCGCCAAACCCACAAACTTTTCGGCCATCCCACTTCGCACCCATCGCCTGTGCCGCATCCTCGATCACGCTGATCCCATTTTTATTAGCAATCTCCATAACGCCAGTGATGTTGCAGGGCTGGCCGAAGAGATGCACCGGAATGATCGCACGCGTTCTGGCAGTGATCTTATCCTGAAGTTGCGAAACATCGAGGTTGTAGGTTCTCGGATCGATATCAACGTAAACGGGTTTGGCACCGAGTAGTGCGATCGTTTCGGTTGTGGCCACAAAGGTGAACGTCGTCGTGATCACCTCATCGCCCGCGCCGATGCCCAACGCCATCAAAGCGATCTGGAGCGCATCGGTACCCGAGGCGCATCCGATCGCATGAGCGATACCGAGATAGTCCTGAACGTTGCGCTCGAAATTCTTAACGGCCGGTCCGTTAATGTACGCGCCGCTCCTGACGACATCCAAGATCGCTGCATCGATCTCCGGTTGATACCTGCGGTATTGACCAGTCACATCTACCATCTGCAAAGCTCTGTCGTGCTGTACTTCTGTCACTCGTGTTCTGCTAAAAATTTACGCCTGCCCTCTGGCCTTCATCATCATATACGCCGTCCGAAAGAGTATCTTGACATCAAGCCGAAACGACATCGATTCGATATACATCAGATCGTATTTCACGCGCATTTTCACATCGTCGATATTCTCGTCGTATTTATCGATCATTGCCTGATAGAGCCCGGTGATTCCCGGTCGCACTTTATGCCTGCGATTGTAGTACGGAATTTCCTCGATGAGTTTCTTGACAAAGAACTCCCGTTCGGGGCGTGGGCCGACGAGCGACATATCGCCGATCAGCACATTCCAGAACTGCGGCACTTCGTCGAGATGCGACTTGCGCAAGAATCTTCCAAAACCAGTGACGCGGGGATCGTTCTTCGAAGCCCATTGCGGCCCGGCAAGCTCGGCGTTCGTGCGCATCGAACGAAATTTGTAGATCCGGTAGTGTGCACCGTCTTTGCCGACACGCTCCTGCGAATAGAACGCGGGTCCGCGGGAAGTCAGTTTTACGATCAACGCGGTCAGCAGCCAAAATGGCGCCCCCAGCAAAAGCACGAGTGCACTCACAACGATATCGAGCGTTCGCTTCGCGGCTTCCTCCCAGGGTCGGAGCAAGACCGGATTAATATCGATCAGGGGAAACCCATAGATCTCTCGCGTGCGCGCCTGCCCTGTCACAATGTCGTACAGGCCAGGTTCGATCTTCAGCCCCGCGTTCGATTTTGCCGCGCGAACCATCACGTCAAGCAATGCCTCATGTTCATTCGAATCGAGCGCGATCAGGACTTCCTTAATATTTCCTTCATCGATCATTCGCTCCAAATCCTGGGTCGTCCCGAGAACTGGAATTTCTTTTGTGACGACCTTTCCATTGCGATGCTCCACAAGGAAGCTATGCGTTGACTGTTGATCGAATGGGGTTTTATCCGGCAACACAAACCCGACGACCTCATAGCCAAGCCGGGGGTAATGGGCGATGCGTTGCGCGAGATCGCGTGCCCGCTCAGGCGGACCGATGATGAGCGATGCTCTTCGCCCGACACCACGTTCGAGCAATTTTCGCTGCGCGGTTCTGATAAGCGAACGTACACCGATCACGAGTAAAAGCAGAATGACCCAGTACATCATTGCCAGTACTCGTGGGTCGTTGTGCGTTGGCATGTTTTCGCTACCGATCGGATCCCAAAAGATCACGATCGCCAGGAAGATCGTCCCGACGGTAAGTGTTTTAAAAAGCGTGATGACTTCGTCGAAGGGCGCACGCACATACCAGGAGCGATAGAGCCCAAAAAATGCGAAGACGATCATCCAAAACGCATAGATGATGAGCGAGGCACTTGGGGCATAACTCGAACCGATCTCACTATTCTGCGCAAGGAAGAACCACCCGCTTTGCACTCGAAGCCAATAATAGACAAACCACGCCGCGTTGAGCGCGACGAAATCTGCGATGATCAGTGCAAGAAGTTCTTTCCTCCGACTCACGATTCTTTCGTCTCTGGAATAACGCTTTTGTAGACCTGTGTGAATTTCATGGCCACACTCGGCCATCCATACTCTTTCTCCGCCAATTGCCTTGCGCGCCAGCCGAGCGCTACCCTCATTTCCTCCTCGTTTAACAATTGGACAACCGCAGCGGCAAAGGCACGGGGCTCGTCACGCAACATGATCTCAACTCCATCTCGTGCCAGATTTCCTTCGGCACCGATCGAGGTTGAGACAACCGCCTTCCCTGCCGCGAAGAACTCCAGAAGCTTGACGCGCATTCCGCCGCCAACTCGCAGGGGCACAACCGACACGCACGCCTTCGCAAGATGGGGGCGGATATCAGGTACTTTTCCCATGATTGCGACCGCCTCACCATATTCGGAAGCCACCTTGGCGAAGATTGGCGTACCAACACCTATGATCTCAAGCTTTGCGCGAGGTTCCAGTTCAACGATCGCCGGAAAGATCGAGCGGAGAAAATAATCGAGGGCATCTCTGTTCGGATCCCACTCGATCCCGCCAACCCAAAGGATCAGATAAGGTGACACTTGGGCTATGTCGGTGGGACCGAAATAGGCAATGTCCACGCCGGCTGGAATAACGAAATAATTTGCATCTGGGGCCTCTGTTCGCATGAGCGTAACATCTTGCGCGGTGATGGCGGCCACAGCGTCCATCTCTTCAAGTATCTGTCGCTCGGCTTTGCGCAAACGCTTGCCATGCATTTTTCCGAGCACGCGCTTAAAGACATTTTGTTCGGTTTCAGCAAAACGTTCGTAGATGATCGTTTCGAAGTTATGCTGCCGAAGCACAACCGGGAGTCGATACTTTTGCTTTATCCAAAGTCCGTATTTGCCGACATGAGAGTGGTCGAGATGCACAACATCGAAATGTGTCTCCGAAAGCGTGCGAGCGATCAGTTCGAACATTTCAGGCATCATTCGCCGCTCGATAGGATATGCTCCGCGAAAGAGAGTCTTGATCAGCGTTAGTGCGCGAGTAGGCAAGGGCCGATCCACCAAACGAACATTGCAAAACAATGACATTGCAGCGATGCCCTCACGGGTAAGCGTATCATCGTCAAGTGGAAAACTCAAGAACGTTACGTCATGCCCCTCATTTTCATGCGCAGAACGCGCAAGATGAAAGATCCCGATAGCCCCCCCATCCGTAAGCGGCCACGGCAACCGCGCCGAGATCTGGAGGATTTTCAAACTCAGCGAAAATTAACGTAAGGTACGACTGGAAGTATCGGACGTGTTAGTCCCTTCCATAGACCCTTACTAAAGTACACATAGCACTTCCGCCTCTGTCGAAAAGAAAGATATATGCCGCCCAATAAGTAGTAGGGTATCAGCAGGGGAAGGGTTGCCACCTTACGCATCCGAGCGAGAATAATGAACGATTCGACAAGTTTCGCCGCATATTCCGTACATATCTTCTTGGGAGGCAGCTTTTGTGCGCGTTCCTTTAAACCACCGTGTAGCGCCCCGAGATGGTCAACGACAGCCGATGGTTCGAAAAATACTCGATAGCCAAGTTTTGCGGCCCGAATTGAAAAGGAGGCCGATTCGCCCCAATCCCATCGAATGTTTGGGTCATCAAAGGGAGTCTGCACCAGAATCTCTCGCGCGAAGAATGCACCAAACTCATGACAGATTGGCAGATATTGCTCCCGATAACCACCATTCAATACAGCGACAGGCATACCGTCGAAACGAAAGCCAACGCGAAAGTGGGCTTTCGATTCATCCGCAATCTCCGCCTGGTTCAAATCCAAAAAGACAATTTTCGATTGAACAATCTTTTCACCTCGGAGAAGCGCAGGCATCACCTTCGCAATCCACCCATCATGCGGAAGACTGTCGTCATCCAGATTCACAATGTAGTCGCCGGTTGCAACTTCAATTGCCGCTCGCTTCGCGCCCTGCGGAGATTTTCCAGGGCCAAGGACGGCATGCACCCACGGAAATTCTTCACGCAACATTTCGCCTGTTCCATCGCTCGATTGATCGTTGGCCACGATCACTTCAATTTCCGCCGCGGAACGTGATTCGGCGTCTGCCGCAAGCTTTTGCAAAAGATCTCGGATGATATCCTTGCGATTGAAGGTAGGGATGACAACGGTGATCTTCATGAAATTGCTAAAGCGTTATAGGTATGAGGTTGAAGTGGATATATTTCTTTCGTTGTCTCTCGTTTTCGTTTCATATCATAAGCCCAAATCACACTCCAGGCAATCGCCTGCCACGTTAATGCCTCGCGTCCCGCAAACGTATTTAGCGTCATTCCAGTGGGAATTATATAGAGAAGATAGCCAAAGGCAACGCGGATGATCGCCCGATTATACTTTGATCCCCACTTTGAGCGCAGAAGCCGGAATCCGCGCACGAGCGTCGCCCCATACGCAACGGCTACGAAACCGAAACCGATGATTCCGCTCTTCAGCAGAATGTATAAGATCATGTTATGCGAATACCCGGTAAAGTAGTACGTTCCCAGGATCCAGTTATAATCGAAGAACTGTCCACCGGCGCCATATCCCAAGAGCGGAGATCCCTTGATCGCGACCAAAATGTTCTGCCATTCATAATATCTATTTACCAACGACGCGTCCGTTCGAACGTTCGTCGTAGAAGTCACCCGGCCAACAAAACCAAGTACAATAAGGTGGATGAGTTGGTATCGAAAGAATGCAACAACAACGATGATTATAACGGCAAGCACGTAACGCCAATAAAAAGAGACCGACTTCCGGCGTTCACTGCGGTTGCTCATCCAAAACATGACCAGCATCGACAGGATGCATGAAACCCATATTGTGCGATACCCCGACAGAAGAATTCCAACGGATGCAAGACCGAAGGGTATAACATACCATTTAAGACGCGACACTTTTTGTTCGATGGAAGCAATGGCCAGCGTTGCAAAGAGCAGTAGCACCGACGAGGATGGATCAGTCATCGCCCGCCCAGTCTGATAAAAGTAGACAGCTTTTAGCACATGACTTCGGAATTGAACAATGTTTACGATTGCAATTACGACCCAGATTGTCGCGAGGAACATCAAGAAGTAAGTTTCACGTTTGGAATCAGGGACGATTGCCTTGATGAACAGAAACGGAACAATGACGATCGGCAATTCTACTAAAATTTCGCGCAGCCAATCATTGGAGGTAGTTCCAATCCAAAGCATCCCGCCGATCCCAACGCACGATACAAATACGAAATAAAAGATGAGAAGCAAATGCTCCCAGGTCACGGCGAACGGCTTCCAACTCAGGAGTCGGGAGCGAAACACCCACCAGCACATTATCGCGAGCATTCCGCCACCACTCACAATATCGACAAGCGAAACCGAATCGCGCTCGGGCTGCAGAATAATAATGAAGACCATGGCAACGAACAGGAGGAGCGAGTATAGCTCGCTTGCAGCCGCGCGAGAACCTATCCAAATCCCTGTCGCAAGTAAAGGTCCGACCCAAAACAGCTGCGTCGAGAGGAATGAGAAAACCAGCACCAATAGTGAAACACCCCCGATGGCGAGCTGCCAGGCCAAAGAGAGATTTCCAAACCCCTTGGCCTCAGTATGAGGCGGTTCCTCCGCACTCGCTTCGCGCTTTCCCACAATGAACGGTCTCACAAATTAATGAGAGATGATCGCGTGGCGATCGATGGAAAATTGGGAAAGCGTTCTGCGCATATTCTTTGCGATGAGCACGATGATCGACGTGAGTATTACACCACTTACGAATGCTATCAGAATGAGGATCGACCGGTGCGGTCGCGTCTTACTTTCCGGCGGGACTGCGTGATCAAGTGTTACAAACGCAAGTGTTCGTTTGGTTTGGTCGAGTTTTGCCTGTTCATAGGCGGGCAGGATAAATGCTTTTAGTTTGGATTGAATTTCTACTTCCCGCATGAGCCTCAAATACTGCAGCGCGACTTCGGGGAGTACTTTGGTCGGCACCATATAACTCTGCGCGTGGGATTCGGCACCAGTGTTCATTTCGCTCAATTTGTTCGTGAGTTGTCCCAATGTCGTTTGTGCGAGTTGGGCTTCGGCTGATTGGGGGCCGTATACCTGCTCGGCGGTGTGCAACTGAATCTCGGATGCGACCTTTTGCTGCTCGATGCTTGCAATTCCGGAAAGCTCCGCACGTGCCTGTTCGGGCAACGCATAGACTCCGTATTTCTTTTGAAACGCACCCAACATTTGTTCGGCAGAATCAAGATCCGCCGCGTTCTTTTGGTATCGCTGATCGATAAAGACAAAATTTTCCTTCGCCTCTTCTGTCGCAAGTCGCGAGTTTATATCGTTGATCCCATCGACCAAAGCGTTGGCGACAGTCGCTGCCCTGAAGGCGTTCGTATCCTCGAAGTTAATATCGATGTCTCCCTGCTCCGAAAGAGCACCGCCAACGTGACTGCCAAATTCTTTCAACGCATCCTCCATCGACTTCGCATTATATTCTTTTTCGAAGTTGAACTGCTTAATGAGCCTTTCATGCAACTCGCGTGATTCGAGGAGTGCCAAAGGACTGTAAAAGCCGTCGCTGCTTGCGCCGCCGCCCAGCTTCGTAATTCCGAGATCCTTGATCGTACTCGAAAGACCGCTCGTAAGATTATCGAGTAACCCACCCGACTTTCGCGCCGGCAATGCTACCGCGTTCGCTTTGAACCAATTGGGCATCGCGGTGAACGCATAGATCGCCGTTCCGACCGTAACGATGATCGCAACGCTAAGTATCAGGATTTTATGCGCGAGCAGAATGGAAATATTTTCGATCCAGGCACGTCGTACGGCGTTCATCTCGCGAACCGGCCCAGCGGCGACCGCTTGTTTCCTCATTCCGATTGATGTCGGTTCTTCGATCACATTCATTTAATAATCAATCTGGCTCGTAACTACACTTTTTCAAAACAATGCTTTCGCCCCGAACGCGAACAACGACTGCGGACGCTCGATCGGGTTGGGATTCGGATCGTGATAATTAACGATCTTATCCGTGGCTCTGCCAAAAAGAAAAAGGCCGCGCCATAGTTCATATTGAAGTATGGCAGTAAACGTCGTGATGTTCACCCGCCGTCCGTCGAGAATATGCGTAGGAATATTCGTATTGCCTTTGATCCCGATGGAATATTCGTAATCGGCGCCATGGTTTTCGATGAGCGCACCTGTCGAGTCGTAGAGATTTTCACCGCGCTCGATGAATTGCGACTCGAGTTGCAGCGTCCATTTCTCCGAAGGTGCCCAACGTGCGCTGAACCAGTAGCTGATCGAATTGGGCCCGATGTGATTACTCAGCAACGTCGTGCTCGACGAGAACGTGTTTTGCTGATTAAAATGACTGAAGGTATAAGGCTCGATACGTGTGCCCTCGGCCATCAGGTCGAGATCCGCAATTCCAAGTGGATTCGACCACATGAAGCCATATTGCCACGCAAATTTATTCGACCAGTAGCCCTTGCCGATCAGGCTCGCAACGACGTCATCCACGACTCCTTCACCTCGAACTTCAAAGCCATCTACGATCTTCCAGCGCGCATGTGCACCGAGAATGCCATTATCCCTGTCGTTGAGACTCGTCTCCACTGATTTCAAAAAGGAGAACGGATTGAGGTATGCCAGGTCGAATCTTCGCGAATAGACCACCATATCTGTGAAGCCAAGCTCGATGTTGTCGTTGATCGTAAAACTAAGATCGTGCAATGTTAAATATTTGGAGTCGATCTTTGCGCCCGCACCGTAGTATGTATGAAAGACAGTATCGTACCCTTCGCTGAACCGCGCCTCCCCGAGAAGCGAAGCGACCATCGCCTGATAGCGGACGACTCCAACGTGCGCGCCAACACTTACGAAATCGTAAAACGGTACATTGGAAGAAAGAATCACATTATCCTGTTGATAGCTGCCTCCGACGGACACGGCCTCTCGAGCAAGTTTGGCAGTAAACCAGTCGTTATTATAACTGAGCTCCGCGGAAGTGAAGTCAAAATTATTTTTGGAGAAAATAGCGAAATTCTTATTGGATGCGAGCGACGGATCCTCAAGCGCGATGAGCGAATCGCCGTGGGATTGACCGTTCGTAGCCTCAAGAAAATATCCAACGTGGCCGCTCAGCGTTCCATGAAACTGACCGCCTCCGACGGTAAGCAACACGTTGCCCGGCTCAGGAAGTTTTTGATCGCGAAGCTCGATACTGGCAATACCATTGACAAACAAGTCGGACTGCGAAGCTGTATCCCACCACCGATAGAGATATTTGTCTTCGTCAGTCGGAATGCCCTTAACGAATAACGGTGTCGCGCTATCTGCGGGGAACATCGTCACAGCATGCGCAGGGTCGTGCGCGAATGTTCGAATAAATTTTTGTTGAAGAGCGATTTCCGCCGGTGTCATGCGCGAGCGGTCGGCCGATTTTACGAACTCAGCGATCTCAAACTCAGAGATCGGAAGTTCATTTTCACTATAGCCTTTGATCAAGCCGCGAACGGTCATGTGCCGCAGATAGGCGTAGACTTCATTGCCGATCGGGACCTGCACTACTCCACGATGCGGAGCGCTGGTCAGATACTGCGCGTCAGCCAGGTCCGCATTGAACATGCAAGCCAGACATCCCAGTAACAACAGAATACTGCGCGTTCTCAAGGTCTGCGTGTAAAGTAAAAAATTGCAAGGATCGTACTTACAATGCCGCCCACGATCCCCGCCACTGCGCCAATCGTGTTGAGCGTATAATTTTCCGAGTGATCGGAAGTTTTCGGCACATAGATCTCGTCCCCCTGCTCGATCTGCGTTTGGTCGGGGTCGAGGAATTGCCTGGTGCGCGCCTTGATGATCCGCGTCCCAGAGCGAACACTTCCTTCTGCGTAACCACCTGCGAGATCGATGTAGTGCTGAAGTTTCGCTCCAGGGAGATAGGGCACATACCCGGAGCGCCCAACATAACCCCAGACACGTACGTCGTTCGAAACCGTGGGAATACTGATCACATCTCCATCGCGCAATGTCAGATCGGCCGTAGAATCGCCTTGAACGAAAAGGCGGTTCATGTCGATGTTGGCGATGCCGTTTCGCAGTGTGGTCTGCAGTTTAAAATTCGTGGTGTCCGAAACAGAAAGATTCGCGAGCCTCGTCACCTCGGTCGCATCCTGCTCGGGAGTGATATCGTCCGTTTCAAGATCGAGGCGCTTTCGTGTTACCGAGCCGCCGCCCAGAAAAGCGGTTGGAGTGAATCCGCCCGAATTCTTAATGATCCACGAGAGCTTTGTTACGCCGGGTTGAATCGGATAAACTCCCGGTTGCCGAACTTCACCTTTCAGCGTCACTCGTGCTACTTCTCGAACGTCGATCGTGTCACGAACGAAGATTCTGTCGCCACGCATAAGCGGGATGTCGGTCGAAGGATTATTCTTGATCCCAACGACGTCATAGTAGAGCGTGCGAAAATCGGTACCGGACGGTGACATCCTTGTCACTTCTACTCGTCGAAGATCTGCTGTCGCTGTCGTACCATAAACGTTACGGATCATCGCATAAAGTGAATCCCCCGCGACATACTCGTACGTGCCGGGCGCCATCACCGCTCCATAGATCCCGATCTGCCCTTCAAGACGCTTTTTGTACGGAACAAAGATCTCATCGCCACCACGAAGTAACGGGCAATATCGGCTGTCTCTGGTGCCTGCATAACGAAGCAGATCGACGTGATCAGAGGAGCCATCCGAATGCACGACGGTAATGTATCTCTCGCTGGCAGTGCTCTCTTCTGTCGTTCCGAGATAGGGTCGTAATTTTTCGGTTTCGCGACGCTGTTGATCAATCTCTCGCAATCGGGCTTCATCGGCGAAGAGTGGCGTCTGCTGCTGCTGCGCACGGTTGGCAAGATCAACGCCGAGATCGACACGTGTCGCCCCAGTAAAGGTATACGTACCAGGAAAATTCACATCGCCTTTTACGTTGACATAAATACGCCGAGGCTGCAACAGCAACAGGGAGATCGGATCGCCGTTGTTGATCGACTTCGAAGTTTTGAATATCTGCAATGCCTGTTGCTCGACTTCGGAACGGACGGTCTCAAGCGACTTATTATGCACGTCGAACTCACCGACGTGAGGCACCACGAGGCGCTCGTCCGGCGATACGTTGACCTGGATGATCTCCCCTGTCGTCCAGAGATGCATCTCCATGAGATCACCAGGACCGATCCGGTATTCTTTCGGGTCGATCGGCCCTTGAAAAACCAATGCTTCAGGATTGACCGTGACCTGACTTTTTTGCGGTCCGGAAGTTTTTAACGATGGCACCGAACCGGTTCCGGAAGCTTCCGGTGCAGTAAACTGCGCGTGAGCAGACTTGGGCGACAGGATCAGGATAACTCCGAGGATCATCGCAAGGCGCTGCCACGAAAACGAAACGTTCGGCTTCATTCGATCGAAGATCACAGATTGCTTTTAATTACTTCAACAATACGTTCGGCCGCGTGGCCGTCCCACAATTCAGGAATTTGGGATTGCTTCCACTTGCCGCCCGCCGCCGCACGAACAAACTTCAAGGCAGCCTCATGATCGTTGCCGACCATTTCATTCGTTCCGATATCGACTGTGCTCGGCCGTTCGGTATTTTCGCGAAGTGTGATGCAAGGCTTTCCAAGTGCGGTCGTCTCTTCCTGCACACCTCCGGAATCAGTCAGGATGATCATGGCAGCGTCCTGCAATGCAAGAAATTCGAGATAACCGACCGGATCGATCAGACGCAATCCAACGATCGCATCAACACAGGCTTTAAGTCCGAATTCTTCGAGGCGCTTTCGAGTACGCGGATGGATCGGTAAAACAATATGCTTCACGAACTCGCCCATGCGCTCAAAGAGATTCACAAGGGCCGACAGCGACTCGCGATCGTCGACGTTACTTGGCCGATGCAGCGTAACAAGCGCGAATCTATCTCGCTCAAGCTTCAGATCCTTCGCAACGACTTCCCAGCGCGTTCGAGCAGCGGGTAAATATTTTACAACCGAATCGATCATCGTATTTCCGACGAAGAAAACCCGTTCGCTTGCAATACCTTCGTGTGCAAGATTTTGGAGCCCGCTCTGCTCGGTCACAAAACAGAACTTAGAAAATTCATCGGCAACGATCCGGTTGATCTCCTCCGGCATCTCGCGATCGAATGAGCGCAAACCCGATTCGATGTGGGCGATCTTCACATTCGCTTTCGCTGCAACGAGCGCCGTCGCTAATGTCGAATTCACGTCTCCGGCAACCATAACAAGCGAGGGCTTTTCGCGATCGATCAATTTCTCCATCTCGATCATGACCTTCGCCGTCATCTCGGCATGCGAGCCAGATCCGATACCGAGAAATACATCCGGCGCTGGCATTTCGAGATCCTGAAAGAACACGTCCGACATATTCTTATCATAATGCTGACCGGTATGCACGAGCATCGTTTCGAATCGGTCGGCGGCGTGCGTTCTAAAGGCTTCCAGCACCGGTGCGACCTTCATAAAATTCGGGCGCGCACCAACGACAAGTGTGATCTTTTGTTTTGCGCGAGTAGCTTCAGGCACTCCCGTTCGAGCGGTTGTGTGGGTCATGCGTTGACGGTCTCTCCCGGTCTCGCCGCGGGCTTCTTCGCAGTCGACTCATGCGCATGGCCATTCGAAGCAGGCAATCCGACATGATGCCCGCCACCGTTTCTGTTTCCGGCAGCGCCGAGCAGCATGATCTTTTCTCGAAGTGCGGGCGACTTGATATGCTTCGTTGCGTTTCGAGTATCGATCACACAGCTTGCATGCTGCATGATGAATTCGTAGTCGTAAGCGGTGTGATCGGTTGTCAGCATCACAAGATCGGCTGACTGCAGCACTTCGGCTGACAGTTCTTTTGACGTAAGATCGTGATCGCGCACGCGAAGGTTCGGTACGAACGGATCGTTATAGTTCAAATGCTTTGCGCCGCCATCGAGCAGCAATTCCATAATGCGAAGTGCGGGTGAATGACGGGTGTCGTCTACGTCACGTTTAAAGGCAACGCCGAGCACGAGGATATTCACGTCGCTAAAGCGCTTCGGCATGTCGGCAACTGCACGCAGTACCATGTCACGCACATAGAACGGCATCGACTCGTTGGTCTCGGCCGCGAGCGTAATGAAGTTTGTCTCGAAATCGTAGGCGCGTGCCTGCCAGGAAAGATAGAAAGGATCGATCAGTATACAATGACCGCCAATGCCCGGGCCCGGATAAAATGGCATAAAGCCAAAAGGCTTCGTCGCTGCAGCATCGACGACCTCCCACATGTTGATATTGCCCATACGGTCGCAAAGCTTCGCCAACTCATTGACAAGCGCGATGTTCACCGACCTGAAAATATTCTCAAGAAGTTTTTCCATCTCCGCTACTTTCGGAGAGCTGACACGAATTACTTTCTCGATCACCTGCTCGTTTGTCAGCGCAGCAAGTTCGGTGCAATCTCGGGTAACACCGCCAACAACGATCGGTGTGTTTGCCGTGGTAAATTTCTTGTTCCCAGGATCGATACGCTCAGGACTAAATGCAAGGAAAAAATCTTTCCCAACTTTGAGGCCGGCCTTCTCCAGGATCGGCTGAACGGCGCCCTCGGTGGTGTTCGGGAAGGTCGTTGATTTCAGAATGATCAGCTGGCCCCCGCGAAGTTCTTTCGCGATCGAAGCGGCTGCCTTCTCGATGTAAGAAATATCGGGATCTTTGTTTTCCGTGAACGGAGTCGGAACACAGATATAGATCACGTCGAGTTCACCGACGCCTTCGTAGTGACGTTGCGCACGAAAGCTGCCGTTCTTCACTGCCACGCGAACATCTGCGTCAGCGATATCCTGGATATAATTCTTGCCAAGTTCGAGCGCATCGATCTTTCGTGGATCGAGATCGATGCCGACCGTCTTGAATCCCTTTTTGGCAAACTCGATCGCAAGCGGCAGCCCGACATAGCCGAGCCCGACCACACCGATCTTCGCATGCTTCGATCTTAACGCCTCCTCCAGTCGCAGAGCGACGCCCGTCAGAATTGCCATTGAGTAAAGAATAAAGAAGTCCTCACGGGTCTCGGGACAATCCGTCCCGCCGCGAGGCTGTTACAGAGCCAACGAGTAACGCCGAGCTATGGGGAATACTTCCCGAGCACGATCAGGCCGAATCGACATCCTCGAAACGAAGCTCCCACTTAAATACGCCAGAAACGGCGATTGTTTCGAGAAAAAGAGGGCACAAATTTTTGCCCCATTCTGATTTATACAGCCCTCTTCGCAATTGAGAAGGGTAAGCGGGGAATTTTAGCAGGGTCGATGAAGCTCCCACTAAGCTGCATTGTGTCACTTTAACTTCACTTAATCATCCATCGCATGAAAAAACTCATGTTTCTTCTCGGCGCGATACTACTATTTGGAGCAAGCAATGTGCTCGCGCAAGGCTGTCTAAAGGTAGGTGTTTACACCGGTGCCCCGATTTTGCATTGTTGTGACGGCCCTATCTTTACCCTGCAAAACAACTGCGGATGCTGCAGCACCAATATTTTAATGAGTGCGCCCCCCAATGCATTCATGTGGTCAAATAGACGACCCTACCCATGCCACATGGTCTGGCCATTCGATTGGAAGCGATGTCAATCTGACTCCGGACTCACCTTGGGTGGTGCGGTCCTCAGTTGTTAATCGTTCGACTCTGCCGGGTCACTTCAGGCACTGTGATTCATTACTCAGGTATGTGCGGAGGGAATCCATACTCAGGGAGCTTCATCGTCACCTAATATGAATTTCGTTTTCCTTCGTATCCTGGTCTCGGCGATTGGTTTGATCGCCGAGACCTTTTAATATTCGTCCTTTCTGGCCCAGCTCC
>JBBSDW010000016.1:0-33077 GCA_038240295.1 Kapaibacterium sp. (SeqCode) | reverse complement strand
CCTACTTCGTAAGCGACCTACTTCGTAAGCGACCTACTTCGTAAGCGACGTACTTCGTAAGCGACCTACTTCGTAAACGACTTCGAATAAAGCTTCGTGATATAATCGCCGACCATTCGCTCGCCGCTAAAGCCTGGGATAACCGTCTTTGCCGATTCCTTCATTACCTGCACCCAGCCGTGCGGGATACTATCGGAGCCTTTGTCATAATAGAGCGGAATGATCTCGTGTTCGAGTGTATCGTACATCTTCGCTGCATCGGCAGCGTCCTGTTCGGCCTGCGTGCCGGTGATCGAGCCTTCGAGGCCCCATCCGTTCTTTCCATTGAATCCTTCGAGCCACCAACCATCCAGAATCGAAAAATTCGGGACGCCATTAATGCCCGCTTTCATCCCCGATGTTCCCGAAGCTTCGAGCGGTGCCTTCGGATTATTCATCCATACATCGACGCCGCGCACAAGATTTTTCGCAACGTGCATGTCGTAATTTTCGATAAACGCAATGCGCCCTTTAAACGCGGGATCCTTCGCATAGGAATAGATCTGGCGAATGAAAAGCTTGCCGCCTTCATCGGCAGGATGCGCCTTTCCGCTGAAGATAAATTGAACGGGCCGGATGGGATCGTTGACCATACGCTTCAGCCGTTCGAGATCGTGAAAAATAAGCGTGGCCCGTTTATAGGTAGCAAAGCGGCGCGCGAACCCGATCGTAAGTACTGCCGGATCAAGCACGGCGCCTGCTGCGACGAACCCCGCAGTTGGGAGCGTGCCCGATTGCCATCCTCTGCGAATGCGTGATGCGATGAATGCCATGAGTCCTGCTTTGCAGTGCTGGCGTGTTGTCCAAAAATCTATATCGTCGATCGCGTCGATGCGGTCCCAGTATTTCGGATCGTTCAAATGCTCATGCCAGTCCGCGCCGACTTTATTGTCGAAGAGGCGGCCAACTTCGGGCGCGATCCAGGTTGGAATATGTACACCGTTCGTAACGCTCGTAAGTTCGTCGGGAAGGTCGTTGGCCCACATTGCTCGCGTGACTTCTTCATGCCGTTTGCTGACAGCGTTGCATTGCTCCGCGAGATTCATGCTGAGCGCGGTCATGTTAAAGCCTTCGCCCCAGATCTCGGTGTGGCGGCCGAGCGCAAAAAACGATTCCTTATCCAGCCCGAGCTTCGGCCAATAGTAGGCGAAGTAGCGTTCGATGAGTGGAAAGGGGAATGAATCGTGACCTGCCGGCACCGGAGTGTGGGTCGTAAAGACGCTCGACTTGCGAACAAAGGCTTTCGCTGTTTCGAGATCCATCCCCGATTCAACCGCCAGACGCAAACGCTCTAAAAGCATGAACGCAACATGCCCTTCGTTTGCATGCCACACGTCGGGCTGCACCTCCAATAATTTCAAAACCGCAACGCCGCCCATCCCAAGCGCGATCTCCTGACGCAGGCGATATTCCTGATCGCCGCCATAAAGCCGCGTAGATATATCGCGATTCCACGGTTTGTTCAGATCGAGATCGGAATCGATCAAATACATTCTCACACGCCCGCAGCGCACCTGCCAAATCTGTAAATGCAAAAGATCTTCAGGCGATTCGAGCGGCAGCGACACGATCGCCGGCTCTCCGGTCTTCAGGAAACGATGCTCGATCGCAACGTTCACAGGTACGATGTTGCTGTAGGACGCAAGCTGCTCGCCATCGGGCGTGATGCGCTGATCGAAATATCCGCGCGGATACATAAAGCCGATCGCGGTAAGGTCAAGCCCGAGATCGCTCGATGTTTTGCAGATATCACCAGCGAGCACCCCGAGTCCGCCAGAATAGATCGGAAGGCTCGAATGTAAGCCATATTCCGCCGAGAAATATGCGATCTTTTTATCCGTCATAGCTGGATAATGCTTCGCGATCTCGGTCTTTTTTGTGCTAAGCATGTGGTCGAACGACGCGAGCAGATGCTGGTAGCGCTTGACAAACGGGCCATCCTCGGCAAGCCGTTGCAGCCTACCTTCGGTTACCTCACGAAGCATTAACACCGGATTGTGATCGGTGTTGCGCCAAAGCGATACCGAGATCGAACGAAAAAGATCGCGGGCCTCCGGCGACCAGCTCCACCAAAAATTGTGAGCAAGCTCCGTGAGCCTGTCGAGCTGCTCCGGAAGTTCGCGCTCGAAAGGGACTTCTTCTATCTTCGGCTGAGCTGATAAAATTGATTCGACCATAAAAATCGGTATGACGTAAGTGATGCCGGGTGTGATGCAAAGATACGGAGCGGTGGCGCTCACCCTTTCAGCTTTGTTAACAAATGCCACTGTCTGAGAGACCCGCCAAAAGATGGTGTCTGCAACACTTTGGCTTACAACCACCGGAACGTATCAGACCATGATGCTCTTGCTTTGACATCAACAGCCACCTACACAGAGTGCCGTGAGGAACGTTGATCACTTTGAACTTTTCGAATGAGCTTCCTTTCTCGATTGGCTATCATAGCGGCAATGCTTATTATTGCTAACGGGTGCAAAACTCCGGCCGAGCCTGCTGGCCCTACTCCGATAGACTCGACTCTGGCGCTTTCATGGGACCGTATACGCCTTCCTACGAGAACGGGATCATGTATATCCTTTCCGACGATGATTGGATGTTCGGCGTTGACATGACGTCGGGGGCGATCGTTTCCGGCTCGAATCTTTATCGACAGATTCCTCAAGCCGATGACGTCATTTTAGGTGGATTTATGGTGCAAGATGGCTTAGTAACAGTCGTTGACGATAGATATATCTTCTGTTGGAAAGCCGCCCGGCTTCGGTGAAGTGCCCATTCGTGTGACGTGCGGGTTGGAGTCTACTCCGTCCGACTCACTTCACAGTCGAGGACTCACTAGGCTTTATTCCAGGTTGCGCCTATTTCTTTCAACGCAATTCTGGCCGGATCGTCCGCGGAGTTCTGGAGCCATTCGATCGGTTCGAAGCGTGGTTCGGATGATTGCGTGAAGGTGTTCCAGTGTATCGGCAGAATTGCTTCCGCGTTCATTTCATTCGTCATCTGCCACGATTGCTCGGGATTGCAATGGCCGCCGATCCATGGATTGTAGGTGCCGATCGGCATGATCGCCAGATCGATCTTTTCATCGAAGAGGCGCATCCGCTCGCCGATCTTCGCAAAACTTTTTGTATAGGCCGTATCACCGCCGAAAACGAAGCGCCGCATTTTTCCCGCTGCGTCGCGTTTCTCTACGAGATAGGCATTGAAACTTCGACCGTTCTTTTCGTTGCGCCCGCGGCACGGCTCCCACGGGAAACGCCAGCCGAAATGTTTTACCTCGATCGCTTCGACGCGAAGGTCGTCCAGATCCTGATACGTTGCATCGTCTTCCCAATCGAGCTCCTGTAGATCCTCGAATCTCAGGCTGGTATAAATATCCCCAGTGTTTTGCGCAACTACTACATGCTTCGCATTTGTGAATTTTTTTAGCGAAGGCATATCGGTGTGGTCGAGATGCGCATGGGATATCAAGAGTAAGTCGATCCTCGGCATGTCGTTTATCTTAAGCGCCGGCTCGACCAAGCGCCTCGGACCAAATGTCAACAGTCCAAGCGGCTTCGGCCCGCAACGCTCGCTGAAGACGGGATCGGTGAGGATCCATGTCCCGAAAAAATTGATGAGCACAGTCGAATGCCCTATCCAGGCTGCAGTGAATTCATCATTCTTCCAGCTACGCCAGTCAGGCTTTTGTGGCGCTTTTTCCGGAGCCTGCGTGCCGATAAAATAATTAATGACCGGAAAATCTTTATTACCCTCTGGGCGAACACCTTTGCGCAGCTTGGTCGGTGTGTCAAGCTTAGTACTAAGCGTGGCTTCATTGGAAGCCGGTGACTTTGTTTTCGTTAGCATGATCGTAGCGTTGCCCCTGCCATTCCATTTAATCCCCAAATGATCCTTGTAATTTTGCCTTTTGGATCACCGCATTTTTACCTTGACCGAACACTCAGAACTTCACCAAGACCGGAATTGGATTGGCACTACCCAGCGCGTGGGTGATGTCGATCTCTATTTCGAGAAGCACGGGAGTGGAGACCCTCTTATTTGTCTCCACAACTTCAGCTCGAATGCTCGCTCACGATTCTATCCACTCCTGCCCATTCTCGTCGAGCGCTTTACATGCTATCTCGTCGATCTTCGCGGCCACGGCCGGTCGAATAACCCCTCTGAAACATGGTCGCACGAGCAAAGCTCCCGCGACATCATCGGCCTGGTTGCAGAGTTGGGCATTGGCCCTTCACGCTTCCTAGCGACCAGTTCTGGTGGCATGACGATGTTACGCGTTGCGCGGTATGCTCCAAAAATAGTCACTTCGATGGTAATCGACTCTGCTACATACCGCGTGCCACTCGAGGCACGAAGGTTCTATAAGTCGCCAGATAAGCTCTCCGAGCGGCTCGTCGATTACTATAAAGCCGCTAACGAGGTTCTTGGGCCGGGATATTGGCGCTTTTTGGCGCAGACGTTCTACGATTTCAGGCTTCCCGAGTGCGACATCAATGTTCCGCTCGAAACGCTCAAAGAGATCGAAGCACCGACGCTTATCATTTCTGGCGACCGCGACGATTTTTTTACCGTCGATATCGCGATCGCCATGAAAGAGACAATACCGAACTCGGAGCTTTTGGTGTTTCCGAACACCAAACATATCGTCATGGAGTTTTTCCCGGAGATGGTCGCTCGGCGCGCCATCGAATTTTTCGATCGACACTGAGCAATAAGTAATACGCACTTCGCATGAATACAGATTCTTTCAACTACACGGTCCAGGATGGCATCGCGCACATCAAGTTCGCACGGCCTGATACGCTGAACTCGCTTACGCTCAAGATCTATCGCGATCTGACCGATCTCATGTACTCGCTGCGCTTTGACGATCCCGTCAAGGTAGTCGTGATCGAAGGCAATGGCAAGGGCTTTTGCTCCGGCGGAGATGTGCACGAGATCATCGGCGAACTGCTCAAACGTGATGTGCGCGGACTGATCGAATTTACCCGGATGACTGGCGAACTCGTCATGAACATGCGCATGCTCGAAAAGCCCATCATTGCTTCGATCAACGGCATTGCCGCTGGCGCCGGAGCCGTCATCGCGCTTGCAAGCGATTTCAGGATATTCGCCGAGGAAGCAAAGATCGCGTTTCTGTTTCAAAAAGTTGGCCTCACGGCTGCCGACATGGGAGCGGTTTACTTGCTCCCGAAAGTCGTCGGGCTCGCCCGAGCAACCGAAATGCTCATGCTCGGCGATTCCATTTCGAGTGCTGATGCTTACCGGGTCGGGCTCGCAAATAAAGTCGTCTCGCTCGCCTCGTTAGAAACGGAAACAATGGCCCTCGCCAAACGTCTGAGCGAGAGCGCCTCAATGGCACTCGGCCTCACCAAACGCCTGATCAACAACGAATGGGGCATGGACCTCATCAGCGCGATCGAACAGGAAGCCACCGCCCAGGCACTTATGCTCCAATCCGCAGATCACAAGGAATTTCACAGATCGTTCGTAGAGAAGCGGAAGCCTAAGTTCGAGGGCAGGTGAGGGGTTCAAGGGGACAGGGAACGGCGAACAGGGACCAGGGTCCGCTCGGGGATGGGGCGATTGTGGTAGGGTTGGAGCTAACTCCCGCTTTTTGAAAGATTTCGTCGAAGCTCAGCAATATTGGGTTCGACCCAACAAACCGTAAGTAGCGGTGCAAAATTTGTGTAGTCGGTTAGGATAATGACTAATTCAAGCATTTCAGAGCCCATACGGCAGTTCATCAGAGCGCATATCAGAGAATCAACCACTTGTTATTTATTGTCGCTGAGATATGCAAGGCTGGGAGATTGAGTCTTTAGTAACTGAGCTGCGTGGCTATAGCGCGGAGCGCGAATCGTTTGAATTCAAGGTGAATAATTCGGATCGGTCCAATAATCCAATTGTTCCGTCACAGCACTCCGTCACTTGGAGTGTTCAGCGACATTGAATTCAAAGAACGACCGATAGAAATCGTTTACACTCTGACATCTCACATTTTGGAACTCGGACAGCAGTCCAAAGGAACGGCGACATCCTGCCCTTGGTGCAATCGATCGAGGCAAGTAATTGCTGCTCATTTCATTCGAACCGGCTCGCACTTTTGGGGAGTCTTACATGCACCCTGCATTACTTTACTCCGTTGTCACTCTCGCATTGACCAGCTTTAGAGCCATCTTGTCGTTGTTGGGTCGCAAACTGTCTAACCACGCAGCTCTACCCCCATCGGCAAATGATCGCTGCAGTCGAGCCAGTTGGCGTGACTCGCGAGCGTGAAGTTCGAATGGGTGTTTAGGAGCAGCTGGGATGCGAAGATGTAGTCGATGTGGAAAGGTTTAGTTGTCTTCTTCTGCAGGTGAAACGTTGGCTGGGATTCCTTGCCGTGCACTTCGCCGGTCATTGTGTGATAGATGCTTTGGATGTTGTGATCAGCGAGGCGTTTGACCACGTCCGTGTGGCTGCGGCCTTTATTGGTTTTGTCGAAGATCGCATTGCTGTTGAAATCTCCGGCGAGGATGATGCGGTCAGTGCTTTCTAAGATCGATCGATAGCGTTCAAGCGCAATCCAGACCTGACCGATGTAGGTCTCACATTTGGTTGGGCCGATGCCTGTCCAGACTGCGAAAAGGGTGATGTCGCTCGCGGGTCCTTCTTCTGCGTTCGAGATGATCAGCGGTACAATTCCTTTGATGAGTGGATCAAAATCCGGGTGGACCCGTAGGCGAAACGGCTCTCTAACAAACACCGCTAAACCTTTGATGGGCGAGTCGCCAAACCAGCGTGCGTTTGCGAGTGGATAATCGGGCGAGATCTCATCCAGTTTCGCGAACGGCGAGCATTCCTGAATGAGGAGCACATCCGATCCTTCTTGGGTAAGACGGTGAGCCTTTTTTCGAAAAGCTCCCTGACAGTTCCAGGTTGTTAGTTTCATTGGTTTCTGGTTGTTAGTTTCATTGGTTTCTGGTGTCGGGTGTCAGGTGTCGCGAGTCATGACCCTCAATATAACTCCGTAGTCTTGCGCTTCATTTCTGTTCCCCCCATTCCCCGATCCCACCTTTTCCCTGTTCCCCGTTCCCTATCTCCTGTCTCCTATCAGGTAAGAGAATCAATCCACCCCAACATCAGTTATATGGGCTCCCATATAGTTTACCAATCATGGCATCATCGGACACTGGAGATATTATTAACGGCCTCCGCACGATCGTGCAGGCGCTTAGGGTCTCTTCGCGGCAGGCGGAGAAGGTGGCGGGGTTATCGTGTGCGCAGCTTTTTGTGCTCGCGCAGCTTGCCACTGTCGAGAGTTTGTCGTTAAACGAGCTTGCAAGCCGAACGCATACGCATCAAAGCTCGGTGTCGGTTGTGGTTGCAAGACTGGTGGAGGAGAAGCTCGTAAGCCGGTCGAAATCTGGCAGCGATGCACGCCAGCTTGTTCTGTCGCTGACTGCAAAAGGCAGAAAGAAACTCGCACAGGCTCCAAAAACCGCTCAGGATATGCTGTTCGAAGGATTGAACAACATGACTTCCGAGGAGCGCCGTCAGCTTTCGGTGACACTAAGCAAACTGATCGAAGAGTCGGGTATGAGCGAAGAGAAGCCGCAACTCTTTTTTGAAAAGAGCGGGACGAAAAAGAAACCCATATCAACAAAACCAAGTCAATGAGCGTCGACCACAAAAACGAAACAAATAGTAAGTCTGCGAGCGCGTACCCTGACGTTCGTTATCCCGTTCGCAAATTACTCGGCGATCGCCGCATACTGTTTATTACTGCGCTCGCGATGATCGTCGGTGTCATGGCCGGATTTGTTGCGCAGATCGTGGTCGCCCTCATTGGCTTCATTACCAACCTCGCATTCTTCAGCCGATTCTCGACCAACTTCTCTTCACCGGCAGATAATTCAATGGGCCTTTGGGTGATCGTGATACCGATCATCGGCGGACTCATCGTCGGCGTCATCGCAAAATATGGTTCGGCTGCGATTCGCGGTCATGGAATACCCGAGACGATGGAGAACGTACTCCTGAACGAAAGCCGTATCCCTCCGCGAATTATTCTTCTCAAACCGATCTCGGCTGCAATCGCGATCGGCACCGGCGGACCGTTCGGTGCCGAGGGCCCGATCATCGCAACCGGCGGCGCACTTGGCTCGCTCGTCGGTCAATTGCTCAAAACAACTGCGGACGAACGCAAAACCCTTCTCGCCGCCGGCGCTGCTGCGGGAATGGCTGCGATCTTTGGCAGTCCGGTCTCGGCTGTGCTGCTTGCGATCGAATTGCTGCTCTTCGAATTTCGCTCGCGGTCGTTCATACCGGTGGCACTCGCAAGCGTTACTGCGATGGCCGTTCGTATTGCATTCGTCGGAATGGAGCCTGTCTTTCGCATGCCCGATCTTGGCATCCCGACCGAAGGCGCGCTCGCAAGCTATATCGTCATCGGGATCATCATTGGTTTTGTCAGCATCGCAATCACCAAAGCTGCTTATTGGATCGAAGATCTCTTCGAGCATATCAAGATCGACTGGGTGTGGTATCCGGCGATCGGCGGACTTTTTGTCGGGGTGATCGGTTATTTTTTCCCGCATACGCTCGGCGTCGGATACGACAACATCGGACGTACGCTCTCGGGTGGCATGGCGATCAAAGCGCTCGTGCTTCTTGCGGTCTTCAAATTTTTAAGCTGGTCGATCGCGCTCGGAAGCGGAACCTCCGGCGGGACACTCGCTCCATTGTTCACGATCGGCGGCGCGATCGGAGCAGTCCTGGGCGCAGTTGCACTTATGCTTTTTCCGAATCTGCATCTTGATGTGCGGGTTGCGGCGCTTGTTGGAATGGCCGCGCTCTTCGCCGGAGCATCGCGTGCGCTGCTTGCCTCGGTTGTCTTTGCATTTGAAACGACATTGCAATCTTCCGGTTTGTTGCCGCTCCTCGGAGGCTGCGCGAGCGCCTATCTCATTTCGAGCATGTTCATGGAGCAGACGATCATGACCGAGAAGATCGCCCGTCGAGGATTACGCGTCCCCTCTGATTATGCTGCCGACCATCTGCAGCGCATGATCGTCGAGCGGACAGCCACAAAAGAAGTCATTACCCTGAATGCAAATCGAAGCCTGGGCGATGTTCGCTCATGGATCGCAACGCATGCGACCGGAAGCAGCCATCAGGGATTCCCGATTGTAGATAACGAGGACTATCTTGTTGGGGTCATCTCGCGGCGCGACCTCTTCGATGCCGATCGGGCGCCCGATGCATCGATCGCAAGCCTTATCAGCCGCCCTGCGGCCGTGGTCTATGCCGATAACTCATTACGCGAGGCCGCCGACATGATGGTGCAGGAACGGGTTGGCAGGCTGCCGGTGGTCCTTCGCGGAAACCCGCTAAAAGTAGTCGGCATCCTCACTCGCTCGGATATTCTTCATTCGCACGATAGCCGCCTGAATGAGGCCTCCGTTATAGGACAAAGCATTTCGCTCACCCCGATCGGCTGGCTGCGCGGACTCATGGGCCGACCGCCAGGCGCTGATCAACTGCCCAAAGCTTAGAAAACGAAAAGCGACAGGCTGCGAAGAGACGCACGAAAGTTTCGTAATTTGCATTCTCATACCGATAATTTTGCCCCACTTCGCAAATGGCTCTTCGCATGCGCGCATGGGGTGTCGTCGCTGTTTGTTCACTTTTGATCTCTTTCCCTAAATGAACCGTACTAAACTCGCTGTAGGTGCAGTGGCCATGCTTACGCTCAGTGTCGGCTTCGGTAGCTGCGCCAAAAATAATCCAAATAATTCGACCAGAAATCAAGTTGTGTGGTGGCAGCTGTCAGACATTGAGCGGTTGAATCCGTACACAGCCACAGACGCAAATGCCTCATACGTACAGGGTGAAATTTGGGAGTCACTCAATGGATCGAATCCGCGGACTTTAGAGCTGATCCCGAGTTTGAGCTCCTTACCGGAGGTTTCGGCTGACCATCTTTTGTATACCTACACGATGGACCCTCGGGCGAAGTGGTCCGATGGGCAGGCAGTAACGTCAGCTGACGTCATCTTTAGTATGAAGGCCGTACTCAATCCGCTCGTCATTAATAGTCAGGCCCTTCGCGGATATTTCGCAAATCTCGACAGTGCCTATTGTCCTAACGGCGATGTTACGAAGGTCGCTTTCAAACTCAACAAGGCTCGCTACGACGCGGACTATGTGCTGGGTGGCGGGTATGTAAAGATTCTTCCAAAGCATATCCTCGACCCCAAATCCTTGACTGATAAGCAGTCCTGGGCCGATCTCCAAAATCCTGCGACGACGAATCCAGCCGTCAGGGAATTTGCGACGTGGTTCGAATCGAACGACCTCGCCCGCGAGCCTAAATACCAAATCGGGTCTGGCCCTTATGTATTCCAAGGTTGGGTCACGAATGATCGTCTTGTTCTTAAGCGCAATCCAACCTACTGGGGTCAGAATGTCACGTGGAATGAGGCATATCCGGATACGATCGTATTCAAGACGATCAATGATCAGAACGCTGCTCTTACTGCGCTGAAGGCGAAAGATTTGGATCTCATCGACAATCTTAAGCCCGATCAGTACATTTCGCAGGTCGACACAGCTAAAATGCCATTCCTTCGCAAGGACACCGTATACTGGAACAACATTTCATTTATAGCATGGAACAATCGAAGGCCATTCTTCACCGATAAGAATGTGCGCAAAGCTCTTACGATGCTTATCGACCGTGATAAGATCCAGGCTTCGATACTAAAGGGTCAGGTAAGGAAGAACGATGGCCCCGTCGCGTTCACACAGCCGAATTTCGATCCGGCGATCAAACAGCCCGGCTATAACGTAGAGGAAGCCAAACGCCTATTAAAGGAGGCGGGATGGGTAGATACTGATGGCGATGGTACCCTTGACAAAATGATTGATGGTAAGAAAGTCCAGTTTGACTTTTCCTTCCAAGTCAACAATGGAAATGAAACTCGTAAGCAAATCCTGCTCATCGTTGCGGAGGCTCTCCGTTCGGTCGGCATCAAAGCTGGCGTTCAACCGCTTGAGTGGAGTGTCTTTTTGGAAAATACGAAAAGTCATAACTACGATGCATGTTATGGAGCATGGGCCGGCAATGCAACCGAAGATGAGATTTACCAGCTTTGGCACTCGTCGCAGATTGAACACAAAGGATCGAATTATTACTGCTTCAGCGATCCGATCGCAGATCATCTCATGGAGCAGATCAAGCAGGAATTCGATAAACAGAAGCGCTACAATCTTAGCTATCAGCTCCAGCATCAGATCGTTGATGACCAGCCTGTTAGTTTCCTCTTCTGCAGTCCAGACTTTATCGCGATGAACAACCGCTTTGATAACGTGGAGTTTTTCCGCTCAAGGCCTTGCTTTGACCCCCGTTATTGGATCGTTCGTGGCGCAAACGTGAAGCGTACACCGAATGGCGTGATCATGGGGGCGGGTCCAGCGGCACCGACTGCAGCGACGTTCTGATCCTAATTAGTGCTCAAGGCCGCTCAATTTTTAGAGCGGCCTTTCTTACGTAGCGGTCGGACTTCAGTCCGACCGCCACTCTTTGGGATGCGTTATCAATTGGTCTCTGCCTAATCAGTCCGGTGAGAGCGACCGTTCTTCCATGCAAGCAGCAGCCACTCGTCGAATCGAAATATTGAGTGCTAAAAAGCTTCGTTCACTGAGAGTCCGTTCGCCGGAGGATATCGCCAGGACCCTGATGCAGCACCGGGTGTTTGCCGAGAAGTTCGTGATATCCGGAATCTCTCCGCACTGAGGAGTCTTGTATTTTACCCGACTCGTTAGCACGCGATTTGCAGCCGCACGTAAGCGCAACGACCATCAAGAGAGCACCACAAATCGATCTCACGTATGTTACTTTATCTTTTACGTCACGGCGACGCCGGCGATTCGCTTACCTCGCCACTGCAGGATGACGCCCGGAAGCTAACACCCGCCGGCAAAGAAAAAACACGCGCGGTCGTTCGCGCGGCGAAGGCTATGAACTACCCAGCCCCGCGCGCGATCGCCACGAGTCCACTCACTCGCGCACAAGAAACCGCGAATATCGCGCAGGAAGAATTTGCACCCATGGCGCACTTCGAAGAAACGCGCGTACTTGTACCGAGTGCCGCAATGGAGGTAACGCTCGCCTACATTATGATGATGTCGGAGAAATACGAGACGCTGATGCTTGTTGGCCACGATCCGCACATGACGAGCCTCGCAAGTCTGCTCGTATCTGGCAGCACCCGTCCGGCAATCGAAATGAAAAAAAGCTCGCTCGCAATTTTCGAGATCACACCGCTCGATCCGATGCGAATGCGTGGATATTTGAAATGCCTGCTGCCCCCCACGATCCACCATTTATAGGCAGAAGGCGGTAGCTGACTGATGAGAATTATTTTGCGAGTGCCGAGCCGAGGCTGATTTTCCTCGCAAGGAGCTCGAGAAATTTCTTGAAAGCATTGCAAGTAGCAAATGTGGGACACGCTTTAGCTTGTCCCAAACACTTTTTCACCGCAGCATTCTGCTGTTCACGAGTCCTCCACTTTGATCCTGCTGCTGGCTGCTCATGTGAAGATTCGATGGGGGCAAGCTAAAGCGTGCCCCGCAGGTCGGATACGCTCCAGCTTGTCCAAATGCATCTTACGTTAGTTGGATAAAACCCGGCTCTCCATTGTTCGACATCGAATGCCGGATCCGAAAGATATCACGCTACCCATCTACCCGCCCGAATCACGCTTCGAAATCGAGGCGGGAATCGTCAGCGTCCAGTTCGCATGCGATCTGACGATTTGCAAGGGCGCATGCTGCACGATGAAAGGCGCGATCGGCGCCCCCATTCTCGCTCACGAGATCGCAGAACTCGAACATGCATTCCCGATGGCCGAAAAATATTTACCTGAGCGAGCGCTGGAGGTCATCACGCAAAAGGGTTTGTGGCAAAAAGAATCCGACGGCACGCTCACCATCCCAACGATCGATAATGCCGATTGCGTCTTCGTTACTTACGAAGGCGACATCGCTCTCTGTTCGATCGAAAAAGCCTACCGTGCAGGCGAGATCAAAGATTTCCCGAAGCCCATCTCCTGCAATCTCTTTCCGATCAGGATCTATCCTGAAAAGCGAAAGAACACCTGGTACATCTGCTACGAAGAGATCGCGGAATGCAAAGGCGGCCGTCAGCGAGGCAAACGCGAAGATATTTTGTTGCTCGATTTTCTCGAGACACCGATAGTGCGGGCATTAGGCGAAAGCCGATTGCAGCAGCTTCGCAAACTCTTATTAAATTAACGATATGATCGGATTCGGATTCGATGTGCATAAGCTTGCTGCGGGCGAGAGTCTGGTCCTGGGCGGAGTGAGACTTGAATCTGCGCTCGGGACGGTCGCACATTCCGATGGCGACGTTCTCCTGCATGCGATCATGGATGCACTCCTGGGCGCATGTTCGCTCGGCGATATTGGTCTCCATTTTCCTGAGACCGACCCCAAATATAAAAACGCAAACAGCATCGCACTCCTCCGCGAAGTCCGCGAGTTGCTCGTTAGAGAAAACGTGACGATCGTGAACATCGATTCCACCGTTGTAATGGAAGCCCCAAGACTCCGTCCGCACATCGACACCATGCGACAAACGATCGCCCAGGCACTGCAACTCACGATCAAGCAAATCTCGATTAAAGCAACAACAAACGAACGCTTAGGCTTCATCGGCCGCGAAGAAGGCGTCGCCGCATACGCGGTATGTCAGGTCGATCCGGCAGTTGAGGATGAGTGATATGTTATGGTAGTTGCCCCCAGTCATCCTGATAATGTTAAGGTAGTTGCCCCATCATCCTGAGCGAGCTTTAGCGAAGTGAAGGATCTAATGGAATGCTGGACACAACAATAACCTAACGCCAACCGAGGATCGGACTCCCCTCATCCCCAACCCTTCTCCCATTCGCCCTACGAATGGGAGAGAGATAGCAGGCCAAGGCTGAAGGATGAAGGTTGAAGTATGAAGTATGTAGGGCTGTGTCATCCTGAGCGAGCTTTCGCGAAGTGAAGGATCTAATGGAATGCTGGACACAACAACACCCTAACGCCAACCGAGGATCGGACTCCCCTCATCCCCAACCCTTCTCCCAAATTTCAGCTTTGACATTCGTCAAATCTGAAATTTAGGAGAAGGGAGACTTTATTTAACTAATAACATCCTTGAAGTCCCTCTCCCATTCGCCCAACGAATGGGAGAGAGATAGCAGGGCAAGGATGAAGGTTGAAGTATGAACGGAGGTGCATCGTTCGTTGCAGTCATCCAAACCCACGGTAAGATTCTTCGTCGCGCGAGGAGTTGATGCGGTGCGAAGCTGATCGGACGCTTCCTCAGAATGACTGTTCTAATTACTTGTTCTTGTCGACACAGATTGCTTCGTTCAGACCCCAAACATTTCGCCAGCGTCGTGCATTAGTTAGCCTCCGCAGCAGCTAAAATATGCATCGAGCTTCGATCTTGTAAGTATGCGATCACTGCGATCGACTCCGGACGCGAGCGCATATCTTCAGGAATGTCAAATGTTACCGAGCGCATTTCGGTCGCCGAGACTTGCTTGAACCGGCGGACAACATTCCAATGCTTGAGCGTTCGTCCAGAATTCTCGCCTCGCTTTACCTGACTCTCGACCGTGCGCTCAACGAGTGCGATATTAAGCATCATCCCTTCAAGCGTGTCGTTGCCCGAAGCTGCCGATGTGATGACCGTCGCCTGAAGCGTTGTGCCGCTCATCGAGGGCCGGTTTACCGTGAGTGCAAAGCCAGTCTTTTCCTCGAGGGCGGCATTGACGCTTGTCTCAAGTTTATCGCGGTCCGAGCCGACAAATTCCGAAGCACCATTGACCACCGCTTCCGGAGTGTAGACCGATGAAAGTTTGAACGTGGTGCCATACGCCGTCTGGCGATAAGTGTTTTCCGCTGAAGAAAATGGATCTTCCCATCCAAGCGAATTCCAGTAATCGACGTGGAAGCTTAACGGATAGATCGCCAGCTGCTGGGCGTCGGCTTTCGTCACGTAATCCCCGATCAACGCGTCGGCGGGCGGGCAACTTGAGCAGCCTTCGGAGGTGAAAAGCTCGATGACAGCGAAGCCCTTTCGCGGACCAATGTCCGATCCCTTGGTCTGGTTTGGCTTAACGATCGTCCAAAGTAGTGCCACAAGTAGGACGAATGGGATGAGAATGCAGGCTTTAGGAATCGACTTCAATTTCATAGAACGATTGAACGCTAAAACCGGCACTCTGATTTTGAGGGTTTGGCCGAACCATTTGGCGCCTGTCTGGCGTTTACGGCGCCTGAATTTGGATAGTATCAACCAACAATGAAGCGTACATACCAGCCCAGCCGCCGCAAGCGTGCGAACAAACACGGATTCCGCTCGCGGATGGCCACCAAGAACGGACGCCGCGTACTCGCATCGCGCCGTGCAAAGGGCCGCCACAAGCTGACCGTCTCCGACGAATCGAAGAGCTGATCTTCGTACTGCGAGCCGGTCGTGCAAACGACCTTCTGTAGCACCGTATCCTACAATTCAAATGCATCTGGAAGCAATTCCCGATGCTTTTGTTTTTTGGGTTGCGACTTGGGGGAAAGGGACTTAACCAGCCAGACCAACGGTTTTGCATCGTGACATTACCCAACGCCAAAAAGCCCTTAGCCAAACCCCGGATCTCCGCCAGCCGCGCACAAGTTATTCGCGGACGAACGAGGCTCGCGTGGCTGATGCAAAATCAGCGAAGGCTTAAATGGCCCGGTACAAAACCCTCCGTCGTCGAAGCAAGCTGGAATTTCGACCCAACCGCCAAAACGCCGCCGCTTCAGTTTCTCTTTTTTGTTACAAAGCGCGACGTACCGCGTTCGGTCGATCGCCATAAACTAAAACGGTGGATGCGCGAAGCGGTGAGGCTGGCACCCGATCTCGAGGAGGTTTCGCTCCTCGCCCGCAAACAGCGCCGCTCGCTGCTCCTCATTCTTAAGATTCGCAAATTGCCGAGCGCCCAGGTCAAGTGGGATACGATCCTGCCGGACGTTCAGCTCATCGGGTCCGCGCTTCGCACCATGCTCGAGGCCGAAAAGCCTGTGATAGCGCTCAAGCTAAAGGAGAAGACACTTGCGTAAAGTCTTCGTTTTTTTGGTCAGGCTCTATCAGCAGCTTTTGTCGCCGCTCTTTCCGCCTTCATGCCGTTTTCAACCAACCTGCTCTGAATATATGGCGCAGTCGCTAACCAAATACGGAGTATTCAAAGGAGGATGGATGGGCATCAGGCGCATCCTTCGGTGCCACCCATTTCATCAGGGCGGATTCGATCCAGTGCCGTAGGCTGCGGCATCCGTTCTGAGTCAATTAGCTACATAGCCTACCCCACTCGCAGCACTACTAATTTTGGACGAATTTGGAGACCGCAACTTTTTGTTGTATATTTGAAAACGGAGCAAGCCCGTTTGATGCTCCGTTTCAGAGTCCCGACCTCTTCGACCTTAGACCGAGAACGTTTTCCGTAATCTGTTCTCATCCCTCGGCCTATCATCCCAGATCTCCCGGCTCCACTTCATATAATCAGCGGATGTCTGCAATTCAGGCAAACGCCTAATTGTAACAATTGAACAATTCAGGCACCTGGAACAAATCAAACTACGAACAGGCCGATTAACCACTCTCGGAAGCGCGTTATAGTTTTTGGGCTGGCAAATTTTCTTCTCGCCCTTTTGCCGAATCTTTGCAACGCCCAGTTCACTCCCGTAGCATACAACTTTCACAATCAGCCCGCAGCTGTCCAGATTTACGACCCCGCCGGAACGCTACCCTTGGAATTTCCCTGTCTAGCGGCGAATGGATATGGGCAATGGATGTATGGTACTGACCAAGACAACAATAGCTCAAGCGCCTTATTGACTTCATCTTTTGCCTGTCCTTTTGCATCTTCAGTCTCATGCAGCGGAGGGTTTATAAGTCCGATAGCCAATGGGAAGAGCGCAAATCCGACGACTCTTTCCATTGATACAGACGAGTGCACCCGATTGAAGGAAAAAACCGGAGGATTGTTGACCGATCGCTATTTCCATACAGCGTATGACACCGGTCGAGTTTATATGGAGCACTGTGCACTGCTCAACGGTACGTGGGGTGAATTCACGAAATTGGATTACGCAAATCAAGAACGAGACACCAACGTTCTCCGATATCTGGATTATCGCGAGTGGCTTAAAGCAGTGCTGTATATCAATACGATTGACTCTGATTGGTATTGTGCGGATGCTGAGGCAATTACGACCACGTTTAAGTATTTTCCGAAAACCGGATGGGATATGAATGGGGAGCTTGCCGTCGTGCAGTACATTCTGAACAGCAAGAAGTGTCCTCATGCTTTAAACGATTTCACGGAGATTTACAACAACCTTCGCGCTGGCCAACATCAGCGGTGGATCGACACTTCTCGCGGAGACACGAACCTAAACAAACTCGACACCACCTTGCCCTCGCTTCATAGCATAGGGCTTGACATCTTGCTTGGTCGCCCGGAGCATAGCAACTCTTTGGCTGCTACATTCGACATTGCGGGCCTTCATGCGACGGTCAATCCATTCACGAAAGAGACGGAGATTGCGTTTGAACTTGGCGACCGTGAGCTAATGCAACTTCGTGTCTACGATGCCCTCGGGAGGGTTGTCTTCGATAACGGGATAGGCAACGTACTTGAAGCGGGCGCTCGATCATTCAAGATCGACGGCAAGAGCTGGGCGAACGGAGTCTACTATGCGCGACTCTCCACAATTCGTGGGTTATTCCGAACTGTGAAGCTGCAACATTTGCACTAAAGTGCAAAGCATCACGGTTGCATTATTTCCCCGTGGAGAATAGGCTTTCAGCCTGTTCCTGGGCGTCCACGTCCGAGTCGTTGTGACGAGCTTGGAAGCCCTGGGACAGCCTGAAAGGCTATCCTCCACGGGGTTGATACTTTGTACCCCTTGCATCTCGCTCGCGTACTTATAGAAGCCGCCGCAACTTTGAGAGTGGCGGCGTGTTCCCGTCTTGTACAGGAAACCCGAAATCGTCGGGCAACCTCGGTAAAGATAGCAAACGCGGGATCGACCATGTAATCCTGCCCATGCAGTTCTTTAAGGCATACCCCAGTAATGCTTGATGCGATCATCGAAATGGCAACCGAGCTAAATGGAGCTGCGGAGTGTGCGGGCGAAGAGATTCGCCAGGGCGCTTCGGAGCATTCATATAAGCCTCTTGCGCAATTTCCGAAGTCCGACGCTGCCGCTCAAAAAAGGGCTGACGAGGCTCAGCGTGCGCGGGATAAAGAAAATCAGGAAGACCTGGTGCTCTTTCGGGCGTTTGTGGCTGGGAGCCGGGAAGCTTATACGGAGCTTTATCTAAAGTATCGGCAACGCGTTTATGCCTATTGCCTGCGGGTTGTCTGCAGCGATGCCGATGCGCAGGATCTGTTTCAGGAGGTGTTCGTCAGGGTGTATGAGCGCTCGAATCAGTTTGAAGAAGAGCGAAGTCTTGGCGGGTGGATCTTCACGATCGCCCACAACTTGTGTCTCAACCGGCTGCGCGACCGCAAGCCGCAGGAGCCGATCGAAGACGCCGGACTTGTTGCCGACCCGATCGAAGACCTGGGCGACAACTGGCAGGCGCGCATTCAATGGGCGCTCGAACAGATCCCCTTCGAATACCGAGAGGCATTCGTGCTTCGCGAATACGAAGGAATGACCTATCAGGAAATTGCAGTGATCTTAAAGACGACACTGCCCGCCGTCAAAAGCCGCATTTACCGTTCGAAGGAGAAATTACGTGAACTCCTCGAACCTTACTATCACGATAAAGAGGTATAATCCTTATCATGGCCTCGAACGAAGACATCCTTCAACTGCTCGACGGTGGACTCGGCTCGGAAGACGAAGCCGAGCTTTTGCATCGCCTTTCAGTTTCGCCCGAACGGCGCGAGATCCTCCGCAGCTTCATGGAGCAGCGCGCGCTGTTCCAAAAAGATCTTTCGAAGATCACGGTCCCTTATACCGCTGAGCAAAAACTCTGGCAGCGATTGGGAGCGGTCATGCCGCCCGCGAGTGCGCCGATCATCAGCGATGCTCCTGCGGGCGCTGCTGCAGTGGGTATCCTGTCGCAGTTGATGCGTCCGGTTGTTGGCGGGGTCGTTGCGCTTACGCTGCTCATCGGGGCTGGTATCGGTTACGTGATGTCGAATCGAAATCCAGAGACAAAGTATATTACGGTCGCAGGTCCGCTAAGCTCGATTGAGTCGGATAATCATGCTTTTGCGAATGAGTCTGCAGGCGCGAGCGGCCACGCGAACCGTTCGCAGCGTACCGTTTATACAGGCAGCGCACAGTCGCGATCTGCGCTGATGCCGCAATTTGCTCAGATGCGCGTGCAGAATATTCCGCCGCTTACCGGCAATCAATTGAGCATCTTGTTTTTGCAACGCATTCATGATCCAGCCGAAAATGTGCTGACCGCTCAGAATGACGCTTCGGATGCGAGTGATGAAATGAATACGTTCGAAAATGTCGGTATCCGCAAGACAGTGCAACTCGAGGATATCGGCGGCGACCACGACCGGCCACTGCATGCGATCGCGTCGCTCGACGATCAGCACGAAAAGACATTCCTTCAGCGCTTCGAATTTTCTTTCCTCGAGAGTTTTGGTCGTGAATTTCCGAATTCGACAGCAACGAATGTTTCGATGCCGATCGTGACAAACTCGGCGCTTGGCGTTTATTTTCAGGTGTTGCCGCATTCGAATCTGTTATGGATCGGTGCGAATGGCGGAACGGCGAATCTGACACGCAAGCATTTGTTGCTCAGCGCCGGCGATCCTGGCGATCCGCTGCAGCAGCGGCTCGTGGGCGAATTCACTCATGTGCAAACCAATTGGGCCGGCGGCTTCCTTCAACTCCGCATTCCGTTCATCGGTCAATCCGATTTTACGATGGCCGGAGGCTATGGCCTCGCGACAGCAGGAAAGCTTATGATGGCCGAAGTCGGGCTTCATATCGACGCGACGCGTGATGTCGGATTTACGACTTCGCTTCGCGGGGTTCGGTTGCAGTATGATCTCGCATCCGAAAAAGATGCGATCCTGAATTCGGTGCACGGTCCTCTCGTCATCCCGCATGGCGTAGGCGATGCCAACGCGAGCTTTAATCTGGAGATCAACACGGGTCTTTACTTCCACTTTTAAGGATATGCTGAAGTCCGCTTTGTTCGCGCTTCTCCTGCTTACCACGCTGCAAAGCTGCGGTGTCACCGACACACCCGTGGACGCAGGCAACGCGGTGCGCGATTATTCGTATCCGCTGACGAACGGATTGCAATACCGGTACGCAAGATTTTCGACGAACTTGCTTTCGTCATCTTACGACACCGCCACCTACCGGATTCAGGTTGGCTTAAGCTCGTTTGAACAGAACAGGCTCGTTCGGATGAGTGCACCAGGCGACACACTCTACAATTTTATTTTTTCGAGCGATCAACAGACAAATAAAGCCTCGGTCGTACTTTCGAACAAGAATCAGAATTTTATTGCGCTCGAAGGCGACCTCTCGGATAGCAGCAGCTGGAAGGCCGATCTTTACACAACCGCGACCGTCTTCGCGCACTATGACGAGTATGTGCCCAATCCGCCGCTGGGGCAAAGCTTCTCTGACGTAGTAGTGGTGAAGTATCATCGTTCGGGCGATCCGGTCGATAATTATTCGCTCAGATTCTATTCGCGTGGGTATGGCCTTATCCTCGAAAAAAACATCATCGGGAGCGTCACCGTCATCGGAACGTTGCAACTCTTGGAGGTCGGTTCGAGCCTTAGTTCTTCTCAACCGACTGGTCCCGTAAAACTCAATCACAAACGAATCTTCGATCAACCCCTTATTTTCGCGAATGAGTGAGGCGTGACCTTGCTCGCTAATTCGTAAAAGTAAGACCGTGGCAAGTCCCACCGAACCGATCCGTGCATTTCGCGGAGATCGCCGCTCAAAGGTAGCGCTCCGAAGTATTCTCCGCGGCGATTCAATCTGGCTACGCGGAGTGATCTTCGTGATGATGTCGGCGATCTTTTTTGTTCTCGTGAGCCTCACGAAGCGCTCCGGACTACAGCCGCAGACGGCTGGGCAATCGGATTCCACCCAAGTCGCTCCGGCAACGCCTGCCTCAGCTCCGCCTGCATCCCACCCCTCCGCTCCAGCGGCAGCTGCGCACGCCGCGCCTCCTCGAGCTCCCGTCGCTGCTCCAAAATCCGCTAAATGAGCGCACAGGTAGATGATCGGCGAATTTTCATAGGTATCATGTCGGGTACGAGCCTCGATGGTGTCGATACGGTGGCTGTAAGGTTTTCCGATCGGGCAGAAGTTGTTGCGTCCCGGTCGAGTACGTTCCATGATGGGCTGCGAAATATTCTCTACGAACTTGCGAAAGCCGAGACCGTCCGGATGGACACGCTTGTTCGCGCAAATTTCCTGCTTGCGGAAATTTACGCGAGGGATGTAAACGAACTTTTGAATCAGGCGCAGCTAACTTCGGATCAGATCACTGCGATTGGACTTCACGGTCAAACTGTTAGGCACTTGACGAGTCCTGAAAGCATCGACGATCTGCCGGCAGTTCGCGCGACGTTGCAGCTTGGCTCGGGCGCGGCGCTCGCAGCCCTGACAGGGATCGATGTCGTCTCCGATTTTCGCGCAGCCGATATTGCTGTCGGCGGACAGGGCGCGCCATTCGTCCCGATGTTCGACGCTGCTTTTTTTTCCAGTTCGATGAATGACAGGATCACGCTCAACATCGGCGGGATCTCAAACCTGACCTGGCTGTCAAAATCGCAGATCTCGAATGACATCGTCGCCTTCGACACCGGGCCGGGTAATATGATCATCGATGCGCTAATGCGAAAATATTTCGATCGTCCTTACGACGAAAATGGGCGGGTAGCAACTTCCGGAAGGGTGCAGGAAGATTTCCTTGAAGAGTTATTAGCTGATCCATACTTCAGCGCCCCGCCACCAAAGTCTACGGGCCGCGAACTCTTCGGAGATCTTTTCAGACAGCGCTTTGAAAAAGAGATCGAAAGCAGGAGAGTCTCCACCATCGACGCAGTGACGACTGCGAGCGCATTGACGGTTCAGTCGATCGCGAGAGCGACCCAGTGGCTTCCTCGATCCGAGTCATGCGAGCTTATCGTGAGCGGCGGTGGTGCGAAGAACATTTACTTGATGGAATCTCTACGCCGCGCGCGTAACTGCGTTGTGACGACTTCTGAATCGCTCGGCATTCCGGTACACGAGAAGGAAGCGATTGCGTTCGCCTACTTTGCAAAAGCGTTTATTGACGATGAGCTGATCCATCTTCCACGCACAACTGGGGCGACGAAACAAGTGATGCTCGGATGCATGAGCAAAGGCAAGATTCGAATGAAAACTTGACCCGCTCAACTTCACGAAATCAAGTTCCGAAGTTGCGGGAATAAATTTTTTCTTCTTTCAAGAAAATTCTTGCGAACGCGCGTTTGAAATTGTATAATGAAGAAGGAGAAAGCGCCGCACCGCTGTTTGTAGAATGTGGATAAATTTGAAGAGTGCCGATGTGATTGCACTCAACCTGTTCGTAAGTGATTTTAAGCTGATCGAGCTCTAAATATTCAGAACCAAAGTCTGCTCGGTCGTTTTGTGTGGTGCCATTTTAAATGTCGCCGTAGGCATTCTCTTTACATTGTCGGAGTGAACGGTTTCATGAACAACCAATGGGTGACTCCTATCGCTCAACGTTCGAACGTGAAACTTGTTTAAGTTTGTTGTCTCGTTTCTGATCGGGAGAGATCATTCGTGCCAGATTATAGCCCGGTTGCCGTAGAGAGCAGCCTGATGCTCGATATATCCGCAACGTTGTTAGACCCTACGAATTCTGAAAGCGAACTGCCCAATGGCCGCACCGCGCACCAACGCGATTCGGTCAACGAGATGCGCCCTGCCGCGATCGCGATCTGGAAACGCTGCATCGAGTCGATCGCCCCGCAGATCAGTTCGCAAACCCTGCGCACCTGGTTTGAGCCGCTCGTCGCAACGCAACTCGATGGATCCGAGATCACGCTCCGCGCACCAAGCAATTTTTTCTACGAGTGGATCACCGAGCACTATCAGAATATCCTGCTGACATCGCTTAAGGAAGTACTCGGACCCTCCGCGACCTTCCGCTTCGATAGCACAAGTCAGCCCGAGGGCGTTGAGACAACTCTCGGCACTCCGCAGTCTCAACAAGTTGAAGAGCGTCAGCCGGTTCAACAGCAATTACAGCAGCAGGAGCAACCTCCTCGTCAGCCACAGCAGGTGCCTTTCCCACAAAATGGGCCAGCACAGCGTGGGGGTTTCCAATTGATCCCACAGCAACAGATGCAGTCGGCATCAAACCGAAACTATCCTCAGACATATCAAGCGCCGCAGCAAAATGGCAATCAAGGCCAGATGCGGAGACCAGCGGTCGATTCGAGCCTTAACCCGCGATATACCTTCGAGACGTTTATCAGAGGTGAGTCGAACAAACTTGCCTATGCGGCGGCAGTCGCGGTTGCGAACAATCCCGGCGGAACAAGCTACAATCCGCTTGTTTTTTATGGCAATGTAGGATTAGGAAAGACCCATCTTATCCAGGCGATCGGAAATCTGGTTCTTCAAAAATTTTCTGGTTCGCGAGTCCTCTACACTTCGAGTGATCGTTTTACTGTTGAATTCGTCGACGCCGTTCAGAACGACCGGATCAACGAGTTCACGAATCTCTACCGCTCGATCGACGTCCTTATTATTGATGACGTCCAATTCCTGGCTGGCAAAGAGAAGACGCAGGATATTTTCTTTCACACGTTCAACGCACTGCGTGAACTTGGAAAGCAGATCATCCTGACCTGCGATCGCCCTCCGAAAGAATTAAAAGACATTGACGATCGCCTGCTCAATCGTCTGCAGTGGGGACTCACCGCCGATCTCGTCGCACCCGATCTCGAGACTCGTATCGCGATCCTTCGTCACAAAGCGCTCAACGACGGCATCGATCTTCCATCGGAAGTCATCGAGTTCATCGCAACGAACGTGACGACGAACATTCGTGAGCTTGAAGGTTGCCTCATCTCACTGTTGGCAACATCCTCGCTCGAAGGCAAAGAGCCGACCGTTGAAGTAGCTCGCGAAGTATTGCGCAAAGTCGCGAAACGCTCCGCGCCGATCCTTTCGATCGAGACGATCCAGCGCACCGTTGCAAAGCGATTCAGCGTCGATGAAGAACTCCTGCGTGCAAAGACGCGCAAGCAGGAAGTCGTCCAAGCGCGCCAAGTTGCGATGTATCTCGCGAAAGAACTTACGAGCAGCTCGCTCAAGACGATCGGGCTCCACTTCGGTGGCCGCGATCACTCGACAGTCATTCACGCATGTCAGACGGTCGCCGACGATATGCGGCACAACCCCCAGCTCGCCTCAAAGGTTGAAGAACTCCGCCGCCAGTTCGAACTGATGCAGTAAGAATCCCCGCAACCGTAGCGCGAGCTTTAGCTTGCGCTTCATTCTCACAGTCGCAACGACTGCCTAATGATGCGCGCCCCTTAGGATGAAGATCCAGCTTGCATTCATTGAGCGCATTTCGAAGAATGAAAACGCAAGCTGAAGCTCGCGCTGCGTTCGCGCAGTCGCAACGCTCGCTGCTGTTTCGCACCCTCTCATATATTTTTACAAATATTTCAACGATACAAGCGCAAGCTGAAGCTCGCGCTACGTTTGAAGCATTCCACTCACTTTCATTTTGTATCTCACCATGCAAACTGTGATGCTTATACAGCGCGATGTGAATGCCAACGCATAACACGTGACAAACTCTTTCTTTCCACGAGTGAATGTTAGCGAGCGCGGGATGGCGTGTGGAGACTCTCGAAGAAACGGGAGAAATTCGTTGATAAGATCTTATCCAGAAGATAACCTCGCTCTTCTTTACATATCCTTCAGAGCGAGGATAACTTGTGATGGCATCTTAACTCACGTGAGTGTCACGAGTTAAGTTTTACAGGGTGTGTGTCGTCCACATTTCCACAGCCTTTAAAACTCCCTCTATCATTTAAATTTTTAAAAACTCTTAAGAGAGATAAGGGAGTGTGTGAAGAACTTCGGAAGCCAGCGGATCGAGCAGAGACTGGAAACTTAAGCACTTCAAATCGGTATATATTCGTGCTCAGGAACAGCGTTGCTCAACAAGCAGCAAAACGAATGCCTGTTTGCCTTGTTGTGGCCCCCGGCTCATCGTTGAGCCAGAGCTCATCGCTCTGAAATCAAATTCGTGACCGAACTTCTCACTTTAGCCTTCGATCGATCGTGAACGTTGCAATCATTGGGACTGGCTACGTCGGCCTTGTTTCGGGTGCTGGCTTTGCCGAAACAGGCAATCAGGTCACCTGCGTGGATATCATTCCCGAAAAGATCAAATCACTTTCGGAAGGGATCATCCCGATCTTTGAGCCAGGTCTCGAGGAGATGGTAAAATTCAACACGCGGGAAGGAAGATTGAAATTCACGCTCGATCTCGCCGAGGCAGTCGAAGGCGCTGAAGTGATAATCTTCGCGTTGCCAACGCCTCCTGGCGATGATGGCTCGGCAGATCTTTCGATGGTAATCAAAGCATCGCGCGATATCGCAAAGATCATTCGCGAGCCGAAAGTGATCGTGAATAAATCTACGGTACCTGTCGGCACAGCGGACCGTGTTCGAGCAGTGTTTGCCGAAGAGACGCAGGTTGTCGTCGATGTTGTTTCGAATCCAGAATTTTTGAAGGAGGGCGCAGCGGTTCAGGATTTCATGAAGCCTGATCGCATTGTGATCGGTTCGACGAGCCCTCGAGCGATCCAAGTGATGAAAGAGCTTTACGAGCCTTTTGTCCGGACGGGCAATCCGATTTACATCATGGACGAACGGAGCGCCGAGCTTACGAAGTACGCTGCCAATTCGATGCTCGCACTCAAGATCTCGTTTATGAATGAGATCGCAAATTTATGCGACCGCGTTGGTGCAGATGTCGATAATATCCGGATTGGTATTGGCTCCGATAGCCGTATCGGATCGCAGTTTTTGTTTCCAGGAGTTGGCTTTGGCGGTAGTTGTTTCCCGAAAGATATTCGTGCGCTGGTCAAGACTGCCGAAGAATACGGTGAAGAATTTCCGATCCTTCGCGCAGTGCAGAAAGTCAATCACGAACAAAAATACCGGATTAACGACAAGATCAAAGCGCACTATGGCGGTACACTTGCCGGCAAGACATTCGCAGTGTGGGGACTTGCATTCAAGCCGCGCACAGATGATATTCGCGAAGCGCCAGCTGCAGATGTGATTCGTTCACTAATCAATCTCGGTGCAAAAATTCAGGCTACCGACCCAGCTGCCATCGACGCGATGAAACGGACAATGCCTGAAACAGACTCGCTCAAATATTTCCGAAAAAATTACGACGCGCTTCATGGCGCCGATGCACTCATTATCATGACCGAATGGAATGAGTTTCGGAATCCAGATTTTTCGATCATCTTCGAGCAGCTTTCGGATAAAACGATCTTCGACGGCCGAAATATCTACGATCCCGAACGTATGCGCGAATACGGATTCACCTACTACGGCATAGGTCGCCGGTAACTTTAAGCTCTTTTTCTATGCCACGCACACTCATCACCGGCGGCGCCGGATTTCTTGGTAGTCATCTCTGCGAACGTTTTGTCGTCGAGGGCCACGACGTGATCTGCATGGATAATCTCTGCACCGGCGCGATGCAAAATATCGCGCACTTGATCGGTCTGCCGAACTTCAAGTTTATTCACTACAACGTGACCGACTACATGTTTGTCGAAGGGTCACTTGATTATCTGTTGCATTTTGCATCGCCTGCGAGTCCGATCGATTATCTCAAGCTTCCGATCCAGACGTTAAAAGTTGGTTCGCTCGGCACGCATAAGGCCTTGGGGCTTGCAATGGCAAAAGGCGCCAGATTCTTTCTTGCTTCAACGAGCGAGACCTACGGGGACCCAAGCGAGCATCCTCAAAAAGAGACCTACTGGGGTAATGTAAATCCGATCGGAATCCGTGGAGTCTATGACGAAGCGAAGCGCTTCGCCGAGGCGATGACGATGGCCTATCACCGCTATCATGGCCTTGAAACGCGGATTATTCGGATCTTTAACACGTACGGTGAGCGCATGCGCATTCACGATGGCCGTGCGATCCCTGCATTCATGTCACAGGTCTTGCGCGATGAGCCGATCACCGTTTTCGGCAATGGCTCGCAGACGCGCTCGGTATGTTATGTAAGCGATCTTGTCGAGGGGATTTACAGGTTGCTTCTGAGCGATTATCCGAACCCGGTAAACATTGGAAATCCGGACGAAGTGACCATGCTGCAACTCGCCGAAGAGATCAAGGCGATGGTCCCGGAATCGAAGAGCACCATCACCTTCGAACCGTTACCGCAGGACGACCCCCAGGTGCGCCAGCCCGATATCACGCTCGCCAAGAGCCTCCTCGGCTGGGAGCCAAAGATCCAGCGTGCAGAAGGCTTGAAGCGAACACTGGGATATTTCCGCGAAGCAATCAGGATCGAGGACGAAGCGCACGCGATGAACCCGGATGCCGTGAGCGCATAGGACTTATCTTTTAGATTCTCGGTTCAGTTGACGAGGGTAAATTACAGTTTTGAAGCCCCACGCAGCACTACGATCGAAGTACCCTAATTGGAAAACTAACAAATTATCGACGATGCGCTGGTCGCAATGACCCGAGACAGGATCGTTGAAGCCGTACACCCAAACCGGATCCTTCTGTTCGGCAGTTACGCCCGCGGCGATTTTGGTCCCGATAGCGATCTGGATATTTTTGTCGAAATGGAGTCGACGGAACGACGATATATACGGCGTGCCCTCGGACGCACGATCTTGGTCAATTATTGTAGCTTTGTCTTCGTTTACGATCAGTCTCTGAGCGGGCTAATGCAAGATTGTAACGACTTGTCGGCGTTTGCTACAGATACCCGGTATCCTGACACGGACGATGAGTACACCTCGGAAAATACAAGGTCCGCAGTGCTTAAGGCACGAGCAATTTGTAACGAGATAGAAGCGCGTCTCTGATTTGTTTTTTGTCCAAACAGCAAACGTTTGTGCGTCCAGCAGGATCCGATCAAAGCGGAACGGCAGCGTCAATGGGAGCGTTAATTCCGTGTATACAATGTCTATACACGAAATATGCCAACACTGAAGGTGCGTAAATGGGGTAATAGCCTCGCGATCCGGATTCCTGGTACTCTTGCGACACAAGCGCATCTCGCCGAAGGCTCCGCCATGGAAATTTCTTCGGAGAATGGCAATATTATTCTTCGAAAAGTAGAATTAGAGCCCGAATATTCGCTTCGTGAGTTGTGCGATCGGATCACTCCTGAGAACAAGCATGACGAGGCGGGGTGGAATAACGCTGTAGGTTTGGAGAGATTTTGGGAAGCTGAGTGAAAGCATACATTCCCAAAAGAGGCGATTGCGTGTGGCTTAATTTTGATCCTCAATTGGGACGAGAACAGGCCGGCCGAAGACCTGCGCTTGTTCTGTCCCAAGATTATTATAACCGGGCCTCGGGCCTTATGATCTGCTGTCCTATCACCTCCAAAGTGAAAAATTATCCTTTCGAAGTTCTGATCCCAGAGGGCTTGCCTGTTAACGGTGCAGCGCTTGGGGATCACATGAAATCGCTGGATTGGAATGCACGACAGATAAAATTCATCTGTCGGCTACCAGATTCATTCGTCCAGGACGTTCTCGCAAAATTTCACAGCATTATAGCAGCTGAACTGACTTGAAACAACTTCTGCAATCCATGCGCTCGGGCGCGATGACTGTAAACGATGTGCCGGCACCGACGGAGCCAAAGCGTGCAGGGGTACTTGTGCGAGTGCACGCAAGCCTGATCTCAGCCGGTACGGAGAAGATGAAAGTCGATCTTGCGCGGGCGTCGATGATCGAGAAGGCTCGCAAACGTCCCGATGATGTAAAGAAAGTGCTTGCCGAAGTCAAGCAGCAAGGCTTTTGGTCAACCTATCAGCGCGTGATGCGCAAACTCGATACTCCCGGACCGCTTGGTTATTCTTGCGCGGGCGAAGTGATCGCAGTTTCGGATGATGTCGATGACCTGAAACCCGGAGACCGCGTTGCTTGCGGCGGGCAGGGCGCTTATCATTCCGAAGTCGTTAGCGTACTTCGCAATCTTTGCGTGAAGCTTCCAGACAACGTCACATACGATGACGCCTGCTACACGACGCTCGGCGCGATCGCAATGCAGGGCTTGCGACAGGCGAATGTTACGTTTGGTGAGTCGGTAGTAGTAATTGGTCTTGGGCTTGTGGGTCAACTCGCCTGCGCCATCGCCCACGCTGCGGGGTGTGTTGTGATCGGAGTCGATCTTGATGACGAGCACGTCAAGGTTGCCAAGGCGTACACGCATCATGCCTTCAATCGCAGCATGCCTGGCATTGTCGATGCGATCAAATCGGTAACGAATGGTTTTGGCGCTGACGCAATCATCATCGCCGCAGCAACAAGCTCGAACGATCCGATCGACTTCTCGACGCAGATCGCAAGGGACCGCGCACGGATCATTATGGTCGGCGTGACAAAAATGGATCTCCCACGCGACGCATTTTTCGTCAAAGAGTTGGAGTTCAGGCTTTCACGCTCGTACGGCCCCGGGCGCTACGAGCAGTCCTACGAAGAGCAGGGCATTGATTATCCGATCGGCTACGTCCGCTGGACCGAACGACGCAACATGCAGGAATTCGTGCGGCTGCTCGAGCAAAAGAAAGTTGATCCGAAGCTTATCACGACGCATAATTTTTCGATCTCCGAAGCGGACACCGCCTACAGTATCATTGCAGGCGAACGCAAGGAGCGCTATCTCGGAATGGTGCTTCATTATCCGGTCGAAGCATCCGGCGCACCGAAAGTCCACCGCAGTTCGACCGGTGGTGCGCCTCAAAAATTTGAAGGGAAAGCAAAGATCGGTTTTATCGGTGCTGGAAATTTCGCACAGGGCTTTCTTCTGCCGACGCTGAAAGAGAACGCCGAGCTTGTGATAGTTGCCAATCAATCAGGCGCAAGCGCGAATGACGCGAAGACGAAATTTGGATTTACAAAAGCTGTTACCGACGCGGAAGAAGTCCTGAGCGATCCGAGCATCAACACGATCTTTATCGCAACACGACATGGATCCCATGCGGATCTTGTCGAACGGTCGCTCAGAGCGGGCAAGCACACCTTCGTTGAGAAGCCCCTTGCGTTATCGGCTGCAGAGTTACAAAACATCGCAACGGTTTACGAAGAAGCGCATGTGCGCACCGGTGCGAAGCTGATGGTCGGATTCAATCGCCGTTTCTCTCCGCTCGTGAAAAAAACGCGGGAGTTCTTCGCGCAATCACTTGAGCCAAAGTTCATGCTCTATCGTGTGAATGCCGGGCCGCTTCCGGCCAATCACTGGACACAGGATGAACAGGAAGGCGGTGGAAGGATTATCGGCGAGGTTTGTCATTTTATCGATACAACCGGATTCGTTACGGGCGACAAACTTCCTCGGAGCGTGACGGCTACTTCGATCTCAAGCGATCGTGCGGACGTCATGAACCGCGACACCGTTTCGATCACGATCGGCTACGAAGATGGCTCCGTCGCAACGATCCTTTATATCGCGAATGGCGACAAGTCACTGCCGAAAGAGGAGCTCCAGGTCTTTTGCGGCGGACGGACTGCGATCATGAAGAATTTCACCGAGCTTGAGCTTTGGAACGGCTCTGGCACAAAGTCACTTCATAAAGAAGCTGGCAAAGGACATGCGGAGGAGGTAAAGGCCTTCCTTGCGTCACTTGGCCAGTCTGGTGAAGCACCGATTGCCTTCGATGCCCTCGCCGCTACTTCGCTTGTTACCTTTGCCGTTCGCACCTCGCTCTCTACTGGTGAGACCGTGCGATTCGATTGAGGTTGTTTGCCTGGCGGCTCGTTGCTGTCACGTGCACTTAGTTAGTTCTTGTTTGCTCTATCTATCCACTGCCTTATGCGATCTATTCTGATCGTTCTTATGCTTTGCGCAGGCGCGAGCCTTGCCTCATCCGTCTATGCACAAGGCGGAATTCCTCGCGTTCCGATTCAGCCGAAACCGGTGATCGTCAACAATGCCGTCGATTCGAATTATACCGCCATTCCCTCGGCAGATTCCGCCAGAATGTATGATTCGATCATGGTGCTGCGCAAAAAGCAGATCGAAGCATCGAGTAGATTTGCTATGGAGCATCCAATCCAGGATGCGTTTATCACGATCTCTGCCAGCGTCAGCGCGTTCAACCGATTCAAGGCGCCCGACCTCAATCAATATTTTTCAGAACGCTCGGCAAGGCCCGATCCTGCGAGCGATCGCTCGGGATTAAGCGGACTCGATCGTTACCTGACCCTCGGCGTGCAGTTTCATTTGACAAGCGATATTGCGGTGATCATTGAATACGATTTCATGGCGAGATATTTCAACACCGTGATCGAAAATGATAGCAGTGTTATCCCTCCGTGGCCCAACGGCGAAGAGCATCTCGACATGACCTATCATACGCTGCTTACGGGACCCGAGATCACGCTCTACCGCTCGCATCTCTTGCGCGTCAAGGCCGACGGCGGCATCGGCGCCGTCTTTGCGATCGCGAATGAGCTGGAAACGGCAACGAATGCAGCAAGAAGTTCAAGCGCGACCGGTATAGCAATAAGCTTCGATCTCGCGACCGACATCCACGCCGTCGACTGGGCGAGCTTCACCATCGATCTCTTCGCAAGAACCCTCTCGACCGGCGCACTCAAAACATCCAGCGGGCAGGACCTCTCCACCGGTTTCGGCTTCCACAGCAACGCCTTCCAGATCGCCCCCCATGCCTCGGGCGCAGTGTTTGGTTTGGCGATTGGTGGGATCATCTATTTGTAAGTAATTTCCGCTTTTGGTCTTTGCGTGAGGTGGATTGTTTACGCACAATGGAGTGCTTCATCGCGAGTGATTCGTCCTCATTGAAGATGCTGGAAATGAACCTCATGTCCCGATTTCTGTTGCGACAGGACTGGCTCAGTCAGGTACTATCACTAATGCTATATTTGTCGCCTGACCTCTGGAGGTCTGCACTAGGGAGAAGAAATACATCCGTCATGATGAATCTCAATCGTTTCATTCAAGCTTGTTAACTACTGTTAATGAATTCGCACAAGGATCGTCAAGGGTGCAGAAGTTGAAGACCAACGGATAGCACGCTCCCCACACCGCAGCGCGGTCGACAATATTTAGCCGCCTGCGCTAGCGAGGGGTTTGCGAGAATAAGAGAGCATCGACTCCGCAGAGCGGCCGTCCATTAATGTAGGTCGGATTTCAACCCGACTTCGAATCTCGAAAACGCGTAACTATTTCTTACCTGCAACACCCTATTAAATCGGTCATTCTGAGCCCGGTGAAGAATCTTACCCTTCGTTCGCATCGCTTCATGACCTCGAGTGAAAACCCAAAGTCATTGACTGAACCGCCAGCGCGGCAGCGATACGAGGAAAGATTTGGGCTCGGGGTCGGGTCACGAAGGAGGCCCTTCGTGGCACACGGTTAGGATTCAGCAAACCCGTTCGGTTCTCCTTCGTGGGATACGGTTAAGATTCAGTACACACCTGACTGTGTGGCGTGAAGCGCCTGCTTCGCGACCCTGACTCTCACAGGTGAGGAAAGATTTGGGATCGGGATCGGGTCACGAAGGAGGCCCTTCGTGACACACAGTCGAGATTCAGCACACACGTGACTGTGTGGCGTGAAGCGCCTGCTTCGCGACCCCGACTCTTTCAGATGAGAAAAGATTTGGGATGGGTGCGGGTCACGAAGGAGGCCCTTCGTGACACACGGTTAAGATTCAGCAAACCCGT
>JBBSDW010000015.1:0-33784 GCA_038240295.1 Kapaibacterium sp. (SeqCode) | reverse complement strand
TCCATTCGATTTGTGCTGGATAAGATGAAGCAGACACGCCCAGAGTCCTGCAGCGATGATCGAGGACCGGATGACAGTACGCCGCGGACTACCCTCGCGAGCGAGCGAGCGCACAATGGCAGCCATGAGATACATGGAAATCACGTTGAGAGCAGCAAAGAGCAAGAACGAGAGTCTGACCGCCAACCACTTATCCGCGCCTGCGATCCAAAACAAAGGAACATACAAAAACACGATCAATGGTTGAACTCCGTTGGTCAGATGACGGCCATCGACGCTAAGTCCAAAACCGGCTGCTAAGTGATGAGCTGCGTTAAAAAGGAAGAAGGAATCTTCGAGAAAAGGGCGAACGACGATACGTTCTGGTGGTCGAAACGCAAGTAGCACATTCGAGAATAGAATGATGATCGCGAAACCACCAAGGATGCGCCGGTAGGTAGAATCGGTCATGGTTGAACAACCCCCGCTGGCGCTCTGAAGACGTATTGCCTCTGCCGGAATGAAGCAAAAAACCGTACGTCCTTCAATCCGGTCTGACCCAGTCGCGCTCGAATCATCAGCTGAAATCCAACAAGGATCATTGCAAGCAAGCACGTCGTGCCATCTGCAAACATGATACTAAACAGACTTCCGACATGGAAAATGATCAGCAACTGAATGCAGACCTGACCAATAAACAATTCTTCTTCTGTCCTGGCAACCCTGAACTCGAGTAGCGCAAATTTCCAGGCCCTGAACACCAGCCAGAAGAATCCGACCGAACCCAAAATACCTGTGCGAAGCGGCCAATAGAGATAACTATTGTGGGTGCCGACTGTCGTAAAATTCGCATAGACTGGCATTCGAAAATACTGATGCCATTGCGTGTCGATCGCGATGCCAAAGATCGGATTGTGCAGAATATTCTGGATCACATTCGGATATTCCATCAACCGAATGTAGGCCGATCCCTCGCCGGACGGATCAAAAATTCCGCTAATTCGGCCAATAAAACCGATCGGATCTGTTGCAAGAATTACAATAGCAAGTACAACGATCATCGAACAGAGCAGCATTCCATGCCGCCAGCGCCGACCGCGGGGAAGTGTAACAAACATCGCGATCGCCGAAACGAAAACGGCAACGATGAAGGCACGCCGAAAACTCACGATGAGTGTAAAGAGCAGCACCGGCGTCGAAAGGATCATGAATAGCCGAAGCTTACGATAGCGCTCGCCCCGATACTGCAAGAGGAGAAGTGCAGCGACTACCCCTAAGGCGATCAGGTATCCGTCGCGGGGAATGTAAAGAACGCCCCATCCTTTTTGCGGATCGTTTGAAAAGAAATAAATCGTCGCTCCATCCAGGGCCTTAAAGACGGTGCCGATGATCATTAATATGAATAGCCTTCTTCCATCTTCGGGGTCACGAAACAGATTCAGGAAAAGAAAAAAATCGAGCACAATCTCAAGTGATTCATGCGCTTCGTACGGGATGGTAACGTGCTGATTGATCCACTGTCCACGCGTCCACGATACAAAGAGCGCAATCCCAAGCAAGATTATTGGACCGGCGAAGTAGCTCCGTTTGAGCGTGAAATCTCCTGTTACTGTTCGTTCGATAATAAGGATCAAAAGCAGTGCGATCAGGATCATTTCGATCGGACGGATCGAATGCGTGCGGCCTAAATACGTATAGAATTGGAGGGGAGCTCCCTCAAGGCTGTTGTCCTGCCAGACGGCGAACCAGAACAAAAAATATTTGATCGTACGAATGGAGAACAGGAGCCGCTTGGTTTCCGGCGGCGTGGCGAACTCTTGCTCAAAGCTGATAGCGTGGCTGGTCATCTGTCAGGCCAGCGTTGGATCGCCATCGATCGCAGGAGTGAAAAATCGTTGCAGCCGATCATAGACCCGGCGTGCGGCTTGGATACGAAGGAAGTAATAAAGCAATACGCATGAGCCGAAGGCTGCGATTGCGCCAACGATGATCTGTCCGATCAAGGGCAACATTGTGGTAGAGGCCTCGGCCGCGAGATATCCCAGCGCACCGCTTATGGTCGCGATCACCGAAAGGCTCGCGGCAGCCTTCGCATCGAACGAAGATCCTATGAACTTCCGCGCAAGGATTGACTCGGTGAAGCAGGCCCCAAGATTTGCAATTTGCGTCCCAAAGAGTGCTCCGAGTGCCCCGAAATTTAGGATCAAAAAATAATTAGCGACCAGATTTGCGAGCCCCCACATCAGCCGATATCGAAAGACGAGCCGCTCTTTACCGATCGTCACAAGCGAGGTGATGTGCACTCCCCCGCCGATGAGCGCAATGTTCGTAGCCAGGATAAGCAAACCCCATCGCAGAATCATTTCGGATGCCACATAATCTCGACCAAAGACGAACAGGATCAGCCGCGGGGCAAATGCGTACATGAATGCGCATAGCGGCAGGATCGCGACGGCCTGATAACCCATGACGTCGCGCCTCGCTCTCGCAAGCCTTGGGTATCGCTCTTGCGTATGTGATGGGTCGGTTTCATCCTGATGTGCGAGTGAAGAAAAGACAGAGACCAACGCGCCGCTCAGCCCAAAAAGACACACGTACTCGGTCATTAACAACACCTGACAGGCAACGCTATAGTACCCGATCTGTTTAGAGTGCTCGCCAAAGAATACGCGCATCATCAAGATGTCAGGCTGCCGGCCAAGAACGCTGCTCAGCAGATCGGAACCCCAGGTGGTCACGCCGTAGAGCATGACAGGCGTTAAAATAAAAAACTTTACGAGCGATGGCCGCGAGGCGAAGCCCTTCAGCTCGCGCAATACGCCCATAATCGGTTTCAATACTTTGCGGCTCTCGCGCGAAGGAGGTGCGGACATTGCATGGACAGTCCTGTTGAGCGCAACAAGCAGAACAACGGCGTTGAGCAAGACCGATGCGCTATGCAGCGCCACAGCATTCCAGACGGTGAGTGAATGCGTCAGGAGCATCACACCCATTCCAACGATCAGCAGCGAGCGGGTGACAAGACTTGCAATAAATACTTCTTTGACCTGCAGCAACCCGATCATTGCAAAGGTCGCGAACGAGGTCATTGCCTGCCCAACAAGAAAGACGATCAGAAACGGAGCAAGTTCAGTGAGCGATCCAAGCGCTCCACTCGTTGAAGGTATGACTGCCGGCAGAATGATCAAGGCTGCAAAGACCAGTGCAGCGAGCAAGGCCGTCACAAGAATGCGAAACGAAAAAAGTTTGGTCAGAAATTGATCGAGCGGCAGCGCAGTAAGGTCGTTACCTTCCGCGTCAGTGCCATCATGTCCAACTCGCGTCAAAAAGCGAAGCAGCACGCCATCGACGCCGAGCGTGCCGAGCAAGGCGAGCGGCATTGCGATCGCCATATAAACTACGAAGGGCGCTGCGATGGCGGGACCCAATTGCCGGGCAACCACGGCCGTGAAAATATTCCATAGCCCGTAATCGACAACACGGTAAATGTGATTCCACGCGAAACCTCGTGTCGCACGGCGAGCAAATTGTGTCGTGCTCATACCCTGTGCACTCCCCAGTCAGCGTGAGCCGCCGATAGCTCCTCCATCGAACGCTCCGCGAATGTCCGCCAGCTAAAGACCGTCGTTGCGCGCAAAGAACCTTTGTCGAGTAATACTTCCCTTTGCGCCGGGTTCAGATGCAACGCTCGCCACAAATTATTGGAAAGATCCTTTGCATCGTTTTCCTGAAAAACAAAACCGGCATCACCAATGACCTCAGGTATCGCGCCCGAACTTGAACCAACTACGATTGTCCGCGAAGCCATCGCTTCGATGATCACTCGTCCGAACTGCTCGGCCCACATACCTTCACGCCTGCTGGGTAATACGTGGATATCCATCAACCGCATATACTTCGGCACTTCGGCCTGTGGCACGTTGGGCAACCTCCGAACATGCTGGACAATGTCCAACTTCGCGATCAGTTGGTCAAGTTCAGCGTCATATTCTCCAGCGCCGATGATGAGCAATTTGAGTTGTTGTTCACCACGCGTAAGTAACTCGGCAAATGCCTCAACGAGCAGGTCAAGTCCTTTCATCCATTTGATCCTTCCGAGGAATCCGATGACTCGATCGCCGGACGAAATGTCTAATTGGTGGCGAAGCTCAGAGCAATCCGAGGCATCATCCGCAAATGCTTCGGTATCGACACCATAGCCGATCGCACGCGCCGGCCGATCGAATCCGGCTGATCGCAGTACTTCGATCGCTTCAGAGTTTGCTGTAACGGCTCGCGCAAATTGAGGCAACGCCCAAGCGCCGATCGAGCGATAAACAACAGAAGGTCGATAGTCGAATCGCGAAAGCGAAAGGTTATTCCACGTGAAGAACACAACGGGGGTCTTTGGGAAGAGCATTCGACGAACGTTCATCACCTGCAAGGTGAAAAAAGAGAACGGCTCCTCCATCAAATAGAGGACCTCTGGTTTGGACTCGCGAAACGCTTGAACCAGACCAGCGAGATAAAATCCGCGATTCTCAAAACCCTTCCACGCCGCGCGGCCGGTACGAATTGAATAGGGAGACTCAACTTTGGGCGGATCGAGCGGAAGTACCGACCCATTCATTCGCCAGTTTTCCGGCATAAAGATGGATAGCTCCATGCCGGGCAGCGCACCGAGTTCATCAGCACAACGCCGATAAAACCGGTTGACAAACATTGAATTAATGAGCAGCGTCCGCATCGATATCCTTTTGGGCGCTTTAACTATTCACCCTGCTCACGACCTGGCTCTCACCATTCGTCGAAGCGAGTGCGCGCGTCCCCTTTCGCAACGATCGCGTAAATCCAAGAAATTTTCGATGCTCATCCGGATTCGTGCGAAGTCGAATAAAAAAGGTACGAATGGAAACATAAAAAAGCGAGAGAGCAAAGCCGACGATCCCTCCAAGAATAAGCATTACAAGCCGCTTGGGCGAAGCCTTTCTGGTTGGCGGAAGCGCCTGGTCGAGCACCTGGAGACTCGGAAGATCGCGCTGTTCGTTGATTCGCTCCTGCTCGAGTTGTTGCCGTAGATAGGCAGAAACTTGCTCGAGGAGTTTGATCTCGCGTGTAAAATTTGCGAACCGGCGGCTGAGTTCGGGCACCGATTTTAAAGCCAGAGAATATTCTCCGATCGTACCATTGTCATATTTTTTGAGCGATTCTCTTGCACCTTCGAGCTGACCTTTCAAAAATTCAATCCGGTTCGAATTCGGATTCATTTCCTGTTCCTCGACTCCGAGCTGCACTTCAAGTTGCTGCACCTGTGCGTTCAGCATCGCTGCGGCCTGGACGGTTGAAGTGAGCTGTTCGGGCAGTGCGATCGTCTTGTGTTCCTCCTGAAATGCCTGGAACGATGCATAGACGCTATCGAGCGAATGCATCCGCTCCCGATAGGCGGCTTCGACGAAAACACGCGTGTTGTGAGCTGTCGTCGTTAATCGGTAGCGATTAAACTTATCGAGTTCGTTGACATACGTGTTAGCCAGATGCGCTGAGATCGCTTTTGCGCTGTCGATCTCGGGTTGCTTTGGTAGCCAATGTGTCGGCAAACTTACCGAGACGGTCATCATGCCATTTCGCAGGGCTTCACTCGTGGTCGCGTTCAGGATCATCGCCGACATCCCGAGCTTTGACGAGTCGAACGTTGCAAAATATCGGTGAACCCGTGGATCTTTCATCACTTCCTCAGAGAGCATTCTTGATTCGAGAACGTTCCGGAAAAGATCGAGTGCGGGATTCTCCTGACTCTTCATCAAGTCGAGGGCCGAACTTCCTGCAAGGAACGACATCAAATTTCCAACCCCGGCCTGCTTCTCCGGCGGGAGCACGGTCACCTCAGCCTCGAACGTTTGAGGTATGAGGTAACTATAGCCAAGCACAAGAGCGCTGCAGACAATCGTAAAAATTATTACGGCCCTTCTGTGCCGCGCAACGATCGTAAAATAATCGAGAATGTGCGGGTCCTTCTCGCTTGTTACTATCAGCGTATCGTGTGGATTGTTTCCGTTCAGAGGCGTAGTCTTCATAACCAAAAGCTATTATCGTTTTTGGAAGATCAACAAAATTCCTGCGACGATCGTAATGACCTGTGCAGTGATCGCGGTCGTGGTTGCGAAGTTCTTCCAGAATTCCGACCGTTCGGCGGGGACAACGATCGTATCGCCCGGCCCGATCTGATAATCATGCTGACTCGAAGGATCGATGTAGGAACTCGTACGCGAATTAATGATACGAACGCCCGATTTGTCGGCAGATGAAGCGAAGCCGCCCGCCTTCCGGATATAATCGAGATAACTTCCATTCTCGATCAAAAGAACGTTACCCTGGTTATTGACGCTGCCCGACACATTCACGTAGCCGCGTGCTCGGGGGATCCAGAGCGAATCTTCTTCGCGAAGCAGCAAGTCTTGCGTGGGATCATGCTGCTCGACGAGTGCTCGGAAATCAACGACCATGGTCGTGCGCCCAAGCTGTCGCATCCGCGCAACATAATAATTGTACTCGTCGGAGGTCATACGTTCGGTGTTCGTGGCTCCGAGTCGTTCGAGCCGAATCCACTCCGGATCCTCCTCCCAGCTTCCGACTCCAACCCTCCGAATAAGTGCAGCTTCTTCGAGCGATGCATCCGGAAGCACCCCGCCTGCGCGGTGGAGGACCTCGCTTAACTTTGTCTTGCCGACATCAATGGAATACCGACCAGGATACTTCACTTCACCGGCGACACTCACAACGTGCGCCACGTGATATTGCGGGATGGAGCGAATGTAAATAACATCGCCATCGGAAAGCGCAACATCCTGATGGGCGGCATAATTAACGTAGAATCGTTTAGCGGCGGAGGGTTCGTTCGGATCGAAACGAGAGATCTCGACGCTATCCGGCTGGGCGCTCGCAGAAAGTCCTCGGGCAAGCTTGATCACCGTCGAAAGTGAATCGCCGGGGACGTATTCCAATGTGCCAGGAGCGATTACAGCTCCCGAGATCGTGATCAAATGTTCAACTTTTTGTACAACAACGACGTCTCCCGCCTGCACAAGAGGGTTGGCACTGACGTCATAGGCAGAAAAATATTTGACAAGATCGCCGCGCGTTCGCAGCACACCGCTTTGCGTCCGAATCTCAATATCGCGCAGCGACGAATTTGCTCGCAATCCTCCTGCAAGATCGATGACTTCGCTCAGCCGCTGCATCGAGGTTACGTTCTGAATGCCAGGCGAAAGTACATCTCCCAGCACGCTCACTTTGAAAGTCCGAAGCTTTCGAAGCGAGAGTGAGGCTTGCGGGTCGCGGTAATCCTTCATCAACAGCGTGTTGATTTTCTTCTCTGCTTCTAAAAGCGTCAAGCCAGCAACGGATACTTCACCCGTCCTCGGAACGAGGATCTTCCCTTCTGGAGTGACAGTCAAATCCTGGTCGAGCGAGTGCGCGGCATAGACGTTCAGATAGACGCCGTCGCCAGGTCCGAGCCGGTAGGTCGCCGGATCGATGGGAGCTTCGAGCGCTTGCACGTCGGCACCAAGCCGCATCGACTGGCGCTGGGCCATCAGTTTCTCTGTCAGCGTATCGGCAACGCCAATCTGGTTTTGAACCTGCCGCTGGTAGGCTTCGTACGAACTGAACTGCGCACGAGCGTTCTCGGTACACTGAATACATACAGAAAAGAGAACGAGCGATAAAAAAAGCGCCTTACTGCCAATCGCGTGGACTTGCCTACTGTTCAAGAATTCGATCGTTAAAGTTGAGACGTAGCGATGGATATTACTTCTTCCAGACGGTCCCGCCATAGGAAGCGCATGATTCAACGTAAACTTACGTCAATAAGAGCGGGGAAAAAGGGGCAATAATTTATCCCTGTCTGAGCGGAAACCAACACATGTTGTCCTGGTTCAGCGCAGATTTCCGCAACTGCTATGTTCCTGGCGAACCGTTGAGTTCCTTTGGCTCACTTGCACGATTTATGCAAGCCGTCCGTAAATCTAACGATATTTGTCTGGCTTAAAGCCCGTACACTTTTTCTACGATGCACACTGAATGCTGACTCCAGGCGATATTCCTTTGATCCATACTCCGGCAACCGCCGCGCAATCCGAAGAGGGGCAACGAAATTTGAAGCGCGAAATGCGCCGATTCGATGCCGTTGCGATCGTGCTCGGAGCTATCGGCCTTATTGCACTTACCTGGCAGCTCGGGAACCTCGTCAATCCCTTCGTCATCATCATTGCCCTTTACATCACACTCGCTCCCTATCGGGAATACCACGCCGCGAGGACCATTATGTGGACGGGCGGTGTGCTCTTCGCATTCTGGTTCTTCTGGACCACCAGCGGTGTCTTGATCCCGTTTTTCCTGGCCGCGGTCATTGCCTACCTCTTCAACCCGCTTGTCACTCGAATAGAAATTCGATATAAGATCGCGCGCATCTGGTCTTCGATCGCTGTCGTGCTCGTCCTGATGGGTGTGCTTGCACTGCTTGGCTGGTATTTTATTCCGACCTTCATCGATCAAGGCGGAGCGTTCATCACGAAATTTTCGAATTACATAACACGTCACGCCTCGCAGCTCGACGAGAAATCGCTCAAGCGCATTCTCGAAAACGCTGGTATGCCCATGCATACCGCCGATCAGCTTGTTACGGGTCAAGTAGCGCCACAGGTCAAAGCGATGCTCGCGCAAATTCCTGGCTACTTGTTACTTCTGCTTGAAGGAATTCCGAAGTTTGTTGAGCGCCTGCTCAATCTGATCATCGTACCCTTCGCTGCGATCTATCTTCTGAAGGATTGGCAGAAGCTCGGTATCCTTCTGCTGGATCTTTTTCCGCAGCGCACCCGTGCAGAGCGAACACTCACCTTTATGAATATCGACCGGGTACTCTATGGATACATCCGGGGTCAACTCACGATGGCCGCGATTCTCGGGGTTCTTGGCGGGCTGGCCTACTGGATACTCGGAGTCCCCTATTTTGCTCTACTGGGACTCATCATCGGGATCAGCGATCTTATTCCGATCGTCGGGATGCTCTTTAGCGTAATCGTCGTCCTGCTGGTGATTTTTCTTACCATGCAGCTTACCGTTGGAGTTGTGTTGAGCGGCATTGCGGTGATCGGGTGTCTGCATCTACTCGAGGCCTACATCCTTGGACCAAAGATCGTCGGCGAGGGCATCGGCATTCCGCCCGTCGTGATGATCCTCTCGCTTATCATTTTCGGCTATTTTCTCGGATTCCTCGGACTGCTTATCGCTGTGCCGACGACAGGCGTGCTTGTGATGTTCCTCGGTGAATATCGGAAAAGCCAGATGGAAGCCCAAGAGGTGCTGTAAGCGTGAAACTCGGAACACTCTTTATCGTCTCGACACACATCGGGGATCCACGCGACATCGGCGATCGGGCGAAACAAATCATTGCCGACTGCGATGTCGTCCTTTGCGAAGACATGAAAGAGGCCAGGCGGCTCATGCATCAACTTGGTATTTCAAAGGACCTGTTGCCGCTGAACGAACACACCACAGTAGCGGCGACCGAAGAGGCCATCGAACTTCTTCGCGAGGGTAAAACGCTGGCGCTGATCCCCGACTGCGGAACACCGCTCGTTGCCGATCCCGGTACGCAACTCGTAAAACAGGCAAGCGAAGAAGGCCATCTTATTCGACCCGTGCCTGGGGCCTCGAGCATCCTCGCAGCACTTGTGGTCAGCGGATTTCAATCGACCCAGTTCACGATGGCTGGCTTTCTGCCGAGGGAGAAATCGGAGCGCCTTCGCGCTGCGAGCAGCTTCCGAATGCGAACGGAAACATTGATCTTCCTTGAAGCTCCTTACCGGTTGAATCAACTTTTATCGGACATCGCCGAAGGGATAGGCAATGGGCGAAACGCAGCACTCGCAATGGATCTGACGCTGCCAAAGGAACGTGTGATGCGCGATACGCTTTTAGGTCTCAAAGAACATTTTCTTTCGCATCCGTTCAAAGGTGAATTCGTGCTCGTCGTCGAAGGCGCAAAGCTTGGGGCCCATCGTGGATCGACGTCAGCGCGTCCCCGACGGTAGCCGGTTGTATCTATGTCACATTCTTCTGGCGATCGGTTGCATCGTTATCCTCGGCCGGGCCTCCGAGAGCGTTGCGCAAAATTCGAGTGCGCGGTTTGAACTTCACACCGTCTCTGATTCGGCGCTCCAGCTAAGCCGAGGTTTTATCCAGCCTTCCTCGATCGTAATCACCGTCGATTCATCGCTCGTGCTGCAACCAAGTGACTTTACATTCGACGCACAAAATTCTACGATCGTACTTGCTCCGGCAACGAGATTGCTTTTGTTTCCGAATTCAAACGTACACCAGCATTTCGTCAGCATAAGCTATTTTCAACTCCCGCTCTCACTTCGACGATCGTATTCCAGACATGAGCTGCTTTCTTCCGATCTGAACGATAGTCTCGCGTCGCTCATCGATTCCAGCCGAAGCAAAAAGCATCCTGTCAAGATCGGCACCTCTTCAGCGGCAACGACAGACGACCCGTTTATCGATCACTTTCAGAAATCGGGTTCGATCGCAAGGGGCTTTCAGCTTGGATCGAATCGCGATCTTGCCTTGACGAGTGGATTCAACCTGCAGTTTTCAGGCGATCTCGCAAAAGATGTGACGATCAGTGGGGCGCTTACTGAAGAGACCACACCGATACAGCCAGAGGGCAACACGCAGACGCTGCACGATGTCGACCGTGTATTTATTCGAATGAACGTTGGACAATATTTCGATGCTACGTTCGGTGATTTTGTGCTCGATCTAAACGAGAAAGATCTTGGCCGAACGTTTCAATCGAACACGAATGGACTCACACCTGAGATCTCGTCGCAAACGAATTCCTTTGCGAGCCTAAGCGACGTGACGTTCACCAATTTTTCGCGCAAGCTTCTCGGCGTTGAAGCCGGAGCGCACTATGGATCCACTGCGCTGATGTTTAGCGGTGCGAGCGCCCGTGGAAAATATGCGAGCAACACGATCCAGGGTCAGGAAGCATTTCAAGGTCCGTATCAACTCACAGGTCAAAACGGAGAGCCTCTCATTGTCGTCATCGCAGGGACGGAGCGTGTATATGTCGACGGCGTGCTCCAAACGCGCGGCGAGCGCAATGATTATATCATCGACTATGCGCTCGGTCAAATTCAGTTTCAACCGCGCCGCCTCATCACAAGTGCTTCGCGCATTACCGTTGATTTTCAATACACCGCCGATCAATACAGCCGAAGTTTTTTTGCTGGTGAAGCACGAACTGCGCTCTTTGACAGCACCGTTTCCTTCGCCGCCAACTTTGTGCGCGAAGGTGACAACCCCGACGCTCCGCTCGAACTGACGCTATCGGATTCCGACCGCCAGATCCTCGCGAGTGCTGGCAGTGATCCGGGCCGCGCTGTTAAATCCGGCGTAACTATCGTCGCTCGTTCCACAAGCGGTGCCGCACATGGCAGCTATGTCAAGCTCGACACGCTTGTTTCCGGAGTACACAGTGCCTATTATAGCTACGCGCCGCTTGACACAGTCAACGCGGTCTATAATGTTAGTTTTGGATTTGCTGGCTCGGGTCGAGGTGCGTATGCGCGGCAAGGAATCGGTCAATACCAATTTGTCGGAGCGGGCAATGGCGCTTATGACACGCTTGTCTTTCTTCCACTGCCTGAACTGACACAGGTACTCGATCTCGTTGGTACACTTCATCCTTTTTCCGATCTTGGGGTGAGCGCCGAGCTTGCGGCCTCCCAGTTTACTCCAAACCGCTTCGCCCCTCTTGCCACTTCAGACATCGCATACACTTTTCGGGGACTCTATTTCGACTCCGTTCATGTCGGCGGAATGGATCTCGGAAATCTTCAGGTCAGATCGCTTTATCGCCAGATCAGGAAACATTTCACGACAGTCGACCGCGTCGACGATGTAGAATTTCTTAGGCGATACGGCATTGACGCCCCGCAGGTCACAACCACCGTTATCGACCACTCCGAGCAGCGGTCGGAAAACATCGTCTCCTATTCTCCGGTGAAGTCCGTAACAGTCGAAAGCGGTTACGGAAATTTGGATGAACAGCGACTAGGCTACAACGCCAAACGGTATTTTGCGACAGCTACTACCGAACAAGATTCAAACCTGCTGCCTGGGCTCATCGCTCATATCGAACAGCTGAACTACAGCGACACAAGCGCGCACGAAGTTGGCAATTGGTTTCGGGACGACCTGCAGATTCGAAAACTGTTCGGACTCACGAGCAGCACCACGTTTGAATTACGCGGACGCCTCGATCATGAATCTCGTATTGGCAATAGCACAGACTCGGTTGCACTCACCGGCCGGACGTTCAAGGCCGACTCGTGGTCGCCTGAGTTTGTTGCGCGGTTCCTCAACAGGATCACACTAACGGGCAGTTACGAAGCCCGCGCCGAAGATAGCGTTCGCCAGGGCGCGCTCACGCACGTCAATAGTGCATCGACGTATCGTACATCGCTGGCACTTGCGGGTCTCGGAGGCTTTAGTACGAATCTCGATCTGACGGTCAGGCACAAACATTTTCTCGACTCCACTGCGCTCATAAGTGCCGGCGGAGATCAGTCGACGCTCTTGCTTCGCCTCGAACCTCGTTACACGACGCTCGATCGCGCGTTTTCGATCGATGGTGTTTATGAGATCAGCAATGAAAGATCGGCCCGGCTCGAACGCGTTTTTCTTGCGGTTCAACCTGGACTCGGGACCTATCGATATTTGGGAGACCTCAATAATAACGGAAAGCCCGATCCGGAGGAATTCACACTGGCTCGTTATTCCGACGAGGGTGCATACATTCTTATCAATGTACCAACCACGACTCTTTTTCCTACCATCAATCTTCGAAGCTCGGGACGCGTACATTTTGATGCCGCACCGCTTCTAAGTGAAAAAGATGATCCGGGATTGTGGGCGGCGATCGTGCGCGCCGTCTCTTTTGAATCGGCGGTTCGAGTCGAGGAAACCAGCACCGACGAAAATGTTAACGACATCTATTTGTTTCGGCTCTCACACTTTCAGAATGATGCGACAACGTTGCATGGGACGATCGAAGTCGATCAGGATCTCTTCATTCTTGCCAACGACCCCGACCGCTCCTTTCGACTCCGATTTTTCGAACGTCGAGCGGCAACGCAATACAACACGGGTCTTGAACGAACTTACGTCGCCGAACGCTCGATTCGCGGCCGATTCAAACCAACCAGCGATGTCACGAATGAGACCACGCTCGCATTCACAACCGACATCGCGATATCCAACGACGCTTCCTATAACCGCACACATTCGACTGCCGGCACATCTTTGATCAGCGACTGGAGCTATCATCCTGCGTTTTCGGTCTTTGACTACGGCCTCCATCTTGAAGGAGGACTTGCAGATGAGCGAACGACCGATCCGAATCTTCAGTCGATCACCGATGCTCTCACATTTAGAATCGGCTACGCACTGGAAACGAAAACGAGGCTACGCGGCGAATTGGAACGCGATGAGTTGATCCTCAAGAATGCGGCTACTGATGCGCTGCTGCTCCCCTATAGCGTTACGAATGGCCGATCGGAAGGAACAACGTGGCTCTGGAAACTTGCCGTCGATTACAATCTTGGCAGCGGAATTCTTGCGACCGTTTCCTATGATGGCAGAAACGCTGCCGACCCATTGAGCGGATCAAGAAGGACGGTACACAATGGCCGCGCCGAAATTCGAGCGTCCTTTTAATTTATAGATGATCGCATTTCACAAACCTTCCGGGACACGTTCTGACCTCGAATCAAGTTTCTTTCCCCAAGTATAACTTAACGATATTTTTATGGAACGAGGACCAAGCGACAAATTGACTCAGGAAAAGATTCAGAGTGAGTTAAGCAAATTGCCTGAATGGGAATTTTGCGAAAAGCGTAATGCGATCGAGAAGGATTTCGAGTGTGCCGATTTTATCGACGCGGTTAATTTCATTCAGTCGATCGCAGAGGTTGCCGAAGAAGCCGATCATCATCCCGATCTCTTACTCCACGACTACAAGAAGCTTCGCGTCATCCTGACGACACATTCGGCAGGCGGCATCACCCAAAATGATTTTGATCTCGCGACGTCTATCGAGACCATCGAATGAAATATCGTTGCCTGATCGCGCTTCTACTGATCTTTGGCGTAGCGCCCGCATCCGGTCAAACGATCTCGAAGGATACGCTCGAAAAATATGGGCGATATGACTTCGATCGGTTGACACCGGAATTTCATGCTGGCCGAAGAAACCTCGTGCTCAATCAACTTACTGCGGGCTCCGTTGCGCTCTTCCTCTCGGCGCCCGAACGGGTTCGATCGAACGATGACGATTACGCCTATCATCAGGACCCTAACTTTTATTATCTGACCGGACACATCGAGTCCCATTCGGCGTTGCTGCTTTTAGGAACGACTATCGTGATGGCCGATGGTGCTTCGACGCGTGAGATTCTTTTTGTGCAGCCGCGCGATCCGGCACAGGAAACGTGGACGGGCAAGCGCCTTGGGCCGCAGGGCGCGAAAAGCGTTCTTGGTTTCAGGTACGCGTTAACCTATGACTCTCTTGCGTATTATCTCAAACGTGTGCTCCCAACGGCAACGACCTTACTTTATGACCCCGCCGAACGTCAGATGCAACAGCCACTGCTCGACACAACCTGGATGCTTTGGGATGCAACTAAGGAAGCGTTGACGAAGAAATATCCGAAGTTATCGTTTGCAAGTCCGCAGCACATGATGGCGGGGCTTCGTTCGCTCAGAACGCCAGAAGAAATGGTGCTGCTTCGCAAAGCGATCGCGGTTTCCAATCTTGCTCACAATGAAATTTTGAAGAACGTAAAACCGGGGTGGTATGAATATCAGATCCAGGCGCTTGGCGAATATGTCTTCGCGAAGAATGGCTGCGAATATGTCGGCTATCCTTCGATCGTCGGAAGCGGTGAGAATTCCACGATCCTCCACTACGAAACGAACCGGCGCCAAACCCGAGCTGGTGACTTTATCGAAGAAGATATGGGCGGCGAATATCATGGCTATACTGCCGATGTCACGCGAAGTTACCCCGTCAATGGGCACTTCACTCCTGAGCAAGCGGCGATCTACGATCTCGTGCTCGAGGCGCAGGATAGCGGCATTCGTATGGCGCGAGCCGGAAACCCGTTTCGCGAGACGCATTTTGCGGCGATGCGCGTGATCAAAAAAGGTCTCTACCGGCTCGGGATCATGAAGGACACCGAGAACTATCGGCAATACTTTATGCACGGGACATCGCATTATCTCGGACTTGACGTTCACGATGCAGGTCCGTATGATACGCTCCGCGCATCGAACGTGATCACCGTCGAGCCGGGTATCTATATCAAGGCCGGTAGTCCCTGCGATCCGAAATGGTGGAACATCGGCTGCCGGGTCGAGGATGATATTCTTATCACGGAAGGCGACGCGGTTATTCTCTCCGATGCCAGTCCGCGAAAGCGGAGTGATGTCGAACGCCTGATGCAGCACCGCTGATGCTTGGCCTTACCTCAGCTACGAACAGCGAATGGATCGCAGCCGTACTCGCCGATCCCAAACGTGTGCTCATCGATCACGCGCACTGTGAAAAGAAGGCCGCAACGATGGCGATTTCGCTCATCAATCGTTATCCAGAGCGTGAAGAGATTGTGCAAGCGATGGCCGCGCTTGCGCAGGAAGAGATGGAGCATTTTGCATCTGTGATGCAAAAGATCTATGAGCGAGGCTACTCGCTCGAACGCGATCCTGGCGATAAATACGTGCAAGCGCTCCATACGCTCATTCGTACGAACGAGCCCGATCGCTTGATCGATACGCTTCTTGTAAGTTCGATTGTCGAGGCGCGAAGCTGCGAACGCTTCAAGCTTCTCGCGGAGCATATCGGCGATGAAGATCTCAAAACGTTTTACGGCTCGCTCGTCGAAAGCGAAGCGCAGCATCGTACGTTATTCGTGAAACTCGCGAGAATGTATGCTGCTCGCATTAGTGTCGATGCCCGGCTCGATGAGTTGAATGCGCTCGAAGGTCAGCTCGTAGAATCCCTACGAGGTGAAGCTGTGATGCATGGATGAAATAGGAGCATGAAGTGAAGCTTTCCCGAACTCCCGATTGTTTAGCTGGCTATGCCATTTCAACTCAGTTCTGAATACCAGCCTTCCGGTGACCAGCCCGAGGCAATTCGTCAGTTAACCGAAGGTTTGAAGCGTGGTGACCAGGCGCAGGTCTTGCTCGGTGTCACCGGATCGGGAAAAACATTTTCGGTCGCCAATGTCATTGCGGCCGTCAACAAGCCGACGCTCGTCATCAGCCATAACAAGACGCTGGCAGCGCAGCTCTATGGCGAGTTGAAACAATTCTTTCCAAATAACGCCGTAGCATTTTTCATCTCCTACTACGATTATTATCAGCCCGAAGCCTATATTCCAACGACCGACACCTACATCGAAAAAGATTTCGCCGTCAACGATGAGATCGATCGGTTGCGCCTGAAAGCGACAAGCGCGCTCTTGGAAGGCCGAGATGACGTGATCATTGTTGCTTCCGTCAGTTGTATTTACGGTATCGGCTCACCTGATGAATACGCCAGGCAGGTCGTTCGTCTGCAGACGGGTCAGCAGGTTGAACGCAACGATCTGATGCGCGCACTTAGCGACATCCACTATTCGCGCAACGACGTCGAGTTTCAGCGAGGATCATTTCGCGTGCGAGGCGATGTCGTCGAAGTTGTCCCGGCGCAGGAAGACGAAGAAGGAATTCGCATCGAATTTTTTGGAGACACGATCGAGAAGATCACACAGATCAACCGGATCGACGGCAAATCGCTCGGCGATCTCGGCCGAGCAATGCTCTACCCTGCCAAGCACTTTGTGACGAGCGGTCCCGATCTCGAACGAGCGATTAAACTCATCGAGAACGAACTCGAAGATCAGCTCCAGGTCTTTCGAATGCAGGGCAAGCTGCTGGAGGCTCAGCGCATCGAGCAGCGCACTCGCTTCGATCTTGAAATGCTCCGCGAGCTTGGTTATTGCAGCGGTGTCGAAAATTATTCGAGGCATCTCACGGGTCGTAAAGCTGGCGAGCGGCCCAGCGTCCTCATCGATTATTTTCCGGAGAACTTCCTGACCGTGATCGACGAATCGCATCAGACGATTCCGCAGATCAGGGGGATGTTTGCCGGTGACCGCGCACGCAAGGTCACGCTAATCGATCACGGCTTCCGGCTTCCAAGCGCGATCGATAACAGACCGCTTAACTCACTCGAGTTCGAGGCGATGGTCGATCAGGTGATCTATGTGAGTGCGACTCCGTCGGAATATGAACTCGATCAGGCAAAAGGAATCGTCGTCGAACAGATCATTCGTCCTACCGGCCTGCTCGATCCGGTGATCGAAGTGCGTCCGGTGACGAATCAGATCGATGATCTGCTCGCTGAGATCCGCAAGCGGGTCGCGAAGAACGAGCGCGTGCTTATTACGACGCTGACCAAACGCATGGCAGAGGATCTCACCGATTATTATATGAACGTCGGAGTCAAGATCCGCTATCTGCATAGCGACATCGATGCCCTCGAACGTGTTGAGATCTTGCGCGATCTCCGGCTCGCCGAATTCGATGTTCTCGTCGGTGTCAATCTGTTGCGCGAAGGTCTCGATCTGCCTGAAGTCTCACTGATCGCAATACTCGACGCGGACAAAGAAGGCTTTTTACGAAGCGAGAAGTCTCTGATGCAGACGGCAGGCCGAACCGCGAGAAATGCCGAGGGCCTCGTAATTTTTTATGGCGACAAGATCACGAAGTCCATGCAGGCTGTGATCGACGAGACGGGTCGCCGCCGTGAGATCCAGCATGCCTATAACATTGAGCATGGCATTGTGCCGAAGACGATCATGAAGTCGCACGAGGATATCATGCAATCAACTTCGATCGCGGATGTCAATGCAAAACAGGAACAGCGGAAGACCGACGCGGCCGACAAAGCGAAAGAACGCAAACGCCAGTTGACTCCGAATGCGGTGCTCAAACACTTGAGTCCGGTACAATTGGGCGACCTGATCGAACAGATGAAAGTCGAGATGAAAGTTGCCGCCAAGGAAATGGATTTTGAAAAAGCGGCCGATCTGCGAGACGAGATCCAGAGCCTCGAAAGGGTAATGGAAAGTACGAAGTCGAAATAGCGATGCTGAGCCTCGTACTTCCCGAGCGCTGCATTCATTGTGCACGGCCGACGATCGCCTCCGAATCGCTTCGGATTGCGATTGCGTCCGGCTTGCGCAAATATCTCTGCCGGGATTGTCACGATCTACTCGATCGAATGGTCCCTCCGACCTCAGAAGTGTTGCTCGAACGTGCCGAGCCACTCGCCGGAATTAAGCAGATATCTTCGGTTCGCTCCAGAGTTTATTTTGTCAGGGATTCGCTTGTGCAGTCGATCGTCCATTCGTTCAAGTATGGCGAAATGCCGATGCTTGGCCGGATGGTCGGTGCTTCGATCGCCCCAGTTCTGATACCGGATGTCACGGAGTTCGATCTGGTGGTGCCTGTACCGTTGCACCGAACCCGAGAAGCCGAGCGTGGATACAATCAGTCGAAAGAACTCGCGAAAGGTCTCGTCGAGAGACTGAGCATTCCTGTCTATTCGGAGAAGCTTATTCGTCGAATTCGACCGACGCAATCGCAGGCCCAGCTTTCGATCAGCGAGCGATACGAGAATGTTCAGGGCGCATTCAAGCGAACAAAGCTCGCCGATTCAGTGCTATTCAACAAACGCGTGCTTATCGTCGATGATGTTCTGACCACCGGTTCGACGATCGCTGCCATCGCTGAAGAGTTGGTGCTCGCGGAGCCTAAGTCGATCGGAGTGCTGGTCTTCGCAGCAGCGGTCTAGTGCAATTCCGTTGTTGTTCTATGGCACGAGTCTTGCTCGTTTGTTTGCAAAACCACCGTCGATCTTTTCTTCCATGACCAACGAAAGCACACCTTCGATCTGGGTTGAATCTGTCAAAATCCCATCGAGTAAACCGCTTGCAAGCAACACGGAATGCGATGTAGTTATTGTGGGCGCCGGGATCGCGGGGATGACCACCGCGTACCTGCTCGCGAAGTCCGGCAAAAACGTGATCGTAGTAGACGATGGTCCCGTCGGTGGCGGCGAAACTTCGCATACGACCGCGCATCTCACGAACGAAATCGATGATCGATATTTTGAGATCCGGCGTATTCATGGCGAAGAAGCGGCGCAGATCGCGGCCGAGAGCCAAACCAGGGCGATCGATCAGATCGAGACGATCGTAAACGAACTCGAGATCGACTGCGATTTTCTTCGGGTAAACGGCTATCTTTTTGTTGGCAAGGACAAGAATTCCAAAGAACTCGATAGAGAACTCGAGGCCATCCGCGCGACCTCGCTCAAAGGCGTAAAAAAACTTTCAAGAATCCCACAGCTCCCCTTCGAGAGCGGCCCGTGTCTCGAATTTCCGAACCAAGCGCAATTTCATCCACTCAAGTATCTAAAAGGACTCCGCGCTGCGATCTTGAAACTGGATGGGAAGATCTTCGAGGGGACACATATCGTTTCGATCGCGCCGGAAGCGACAGAAGGATCAAAGGACTCGGGCAATGAGCAAAAGAGAGTCGTTGTAAAATCGAAAGAGGGCTTCACTGTGACCGCCTGTTCTGCCCTCATCGCAACAAACACCCCCGTCAACGATTGGGTCGTGATGCACACAAAGCAGTCGGCCTATCGCACCTATGTTATCGGTCTTGAGATTCCTGAAGGAAGTCTTGAACCAAAGCTACTGTGGGACACCGAGAAGCCGTATCACTATGTCAGGATACAGGTAGAGAAATTAGACGAGGAGAAGACCCGCACAGTCCTTATTGTTGGAGGCGAAGATCACAAGACCGGCCAGGACTCTCCAGCCGGATACCGGGAACACTTCGATGCACTTGAATCGTGGGCTCAAGATCGCTTTCCATTCCTCATCAAGCGCGTCCTTCAGTGGTCTGGGCAAGTCATGGAGCCAGTGGATGGTCTCGCCTTTCTCGGCAAAAATCCGAAGGACGACACTGACACCTACATCATCACCGGCGACTCGGGCATGGGCATGACCAATTGCACCGCAGGCGCGATGATTGTGCACGATCTCATCATGGGTATTCAAAATCCGTGGGCGAAGCTCTATGATCCGGCGCGTAAATCCTTAATGAGCGCAGGAGAATTTCTCGATGAGAACATCAACGCTGTTGCTCAAATGGCCGATTGGGTGATGGGCGGTGATGTCGGATCGGCACGCGATATTAAGGCTGGTACTGGAGCGGTTGTCAGTCACGGTCTTGACAAGGTGGCTGTCTATCGAGACATGGATGGAGCCCTCCACGAATACTCGGCAAAGTGCCCGCATTTAGGCTGCGTCGTTCACTGGAATCCCATCGAAACAAGTTGGGATTGTCCTTGCCATGGATCCCGATTCGACACCGAAGGACAAGTGCTCAATGGACCGACACTCGCTGGTCTCAAACACATTCGCGAAGTCATTCCAAAAGGAATCTAGAAAAAGAAGTGAGACAAAAAAAAAGAGCGCGGCTTCAAAAGCCGCGCTCTTTACAAATCATCGAAGCGGATTACTTCGACAAAACCATACGGCGGGTCTGTGTGAACGAACCGGCCTTCAAGGTGTAGAAGTAGGTACCTGAAGGAAGACTGCTCGCATCGAAGTGAACGCTATGATCGCCAACGCTCTGCGAAGCATTCACAAGCGTCGCAACCGTCTGCCCGAGTGCATTCGTAACTGTCAAAGAGACCTTCGAAGCCTGCGCGATCGAATAGCTGATCTCCGTTGACGGGTTGAATGGGTTCGGATAGTTCTGCTCAAGAGCGAACGCGCTTGGCTGCGCTGACGCAACGGCGCTCGGCGAGTTGCTCAAATACGCGATGATGTAGAAATTAGGGTAAAATGGATCGCTCGGCGGATTACCGAATGTGATTCCGGCATAGTACTGCTGAATCGTATTAGTGAAAAGGTAGGAGCGGTTGACGTTGTTGTCGAGAGCCTGACCGGGAGTACCTGTGACCGAATCGCCGCGGAGCACAACACTTGTCTCAAGTGTATCGAGTACGGAAACGAGCACGAAGAAATTTGTTACCTTCTTGTGTTTCGCCATATTGACGCCGACCAAATGTCCAAGGCTATCCATTGGCAAAATTGCCATCTTGCCTGAACCATTGTCCGACACAGATGGGTAAATGGAGTTACTATCGATCAGGGTCCCATTTGCGAAATAACGCAATGTGGTGCCCGTACCTTGCTGTTGTTGACCGAGCGCACGAACCAGGATACGGTTACCATTCTGGTTTGCGTCGTCGAATGTTATGGCAGCGAGAAGCACTTGCACACTATCAAGATACCATGATCCAGCAGGTGCAGTGAACCGCTCGCCGTAGGCATTTATCTGATCCAGCGTATCGCCACCTGACGAAGTCTGACGACCGATATCCGACGGCAGGCGGTACCAGTTATAAGAAGTAGTATCGAAGTACAACAGCGTATCGAACAACTGCGATAGCGGCTCAAGTCCGTTCGGACCTTTGCCCTCGAGGAAAGGAGCGAATGCCGGACGCGGCGCAGTCGAGGAGACGATCGCGATAGACCGGGGGCTTTGCGCGCTCTGATGAGCACGATAGCTGCTTAAGGGAGCCGTCTGGGCGAACCCCTCACTGCTGGAAAGAAGGAGCAGAAGTGCGAGTGCACCGAATAACGAAGTAACGAAATGTTTCATGTCTTATTTGTTAGCGTTTAAGCTTGAAGCAAAAAGTCTGCGATCTGCAAGCAACGGAAAAGTCAGATTGCGTCTAAACCGTGTTTGTCTGAAATAGTTGCCAGCGTCCCAGTTGTCAGAGCAGGATTCGTGATACCAGAACGCAAAAAGTGCATTTAGTTACAAAAATTGTGCAAAGCCGGCAACCTTCGGGAGCCAATCAGGTATTAATGAGTGTCTTATTGGTGCTGACATCTCAAAAAGACGGTACGCGTCCATGCTCTTGTCCCGATTTTTAGTCATTCCGACCATTCTTGCCCTTTCGTGGAGCGTTAGCCTTGCGCAAGAGCGAACGCCTGCGTCTGTGAAACCGCCCACGGCGAACGTCTGGCATAAAAACTCCGATGGCACTGCGGGGATAATCGGTCTCGACGCATCAACTACTCCAAAGCTCATCGCGTCGAATTCGAGCGACAGCGCCGTCACTGAAGCTTCTTGGAATTTCATGCAAACCCAGGGACGGGAGCTCGCACGAGTCCCATCCTCATTCGCTTTCGTGTTTGTCAAAACCGAGCGTGTCGGAAAGATCTGGCATTCCGATTTTTCTGCTGCCATAAACCTGATCCCAGTCGCAGATCGCAAAGTCTCGCTTGTCATCGGTGCGTTAAGTGGCAAGCCGATGCTTCTTCAATCGAACTTGCCCACAACCGAGCCGCATTCAATGGAAGCTTCGTTCAATGCACCCGAGGCTTCGCTTAAAATGCTTGGATACGTAGAAAGCCATCTGGCGGTGAGCACACAAGCTTTCGGACCAACGCACCTGATCTATGTTACCGCAGGCGAATCACAACTGCTCCTTCTTTCCTACGAGCAAAAGTTTATCGATGCAAATTCGGAACATCTCTGGCGGATAAGATTGGACGCCGTTTCCGGTGATGTCCTCGACGTTCGGGACATGTATGAATCGATCGGCGGCGGTGCAGATTCGGCGCTTTCGATCGTGAACGGCACACTCACCGCTCTCGTGCATTCGCAATCGAGCTATGACTCGGCGGTCAGTGCCACGATGCCATTCGAGAAGATCAGTGTTAATGGGATCCCGACTGTCACCGATTCGCTGGGCCGGTGGAGCGTACAAGGTGTGAGCGCACCTTATCTTGTGTCATCGACATTTGATGGTCCCTATAATTTTGTCGTCCGCAAGGATGGCGCAAATGGCATGCTGAAAATCTCGGCGAATGAAACTCCGATCTTGGTCGAATGGACAAATGCAAATTCAGACCCCACCGAGCGTGACGCCTTCAAGCATATCAATTACGCACGTAACTATGTTCGCAAACTCGACACGGCGCTCACGAATCTTGACACGATGCTAAAGATCAACGTGAATCTGAACCAGACCTGCAACGCATTCTACGATCCGGCGACCGTCTCACTTAATTTTTTCAAAGCTGGCGGACAAAATTGCTCGAACACGGGCGAGATCACTGATGTCGTTTTTCATGAGTTTGGGCATCGGGTGATCGACGCTCGATACACGCGGCATGGCGGCGTCAACATCGTCGATGGGTCGCTGGGTGAAGGCTTCGCCGATATCATTTCGGCTTTCATTCGTGACGATCCGCGCATTGGCATCGGTTTTTTTCTCAAAGGATCGTTGCTTCGAAACTGCGCGAATACGAAAAAATGGCCCACTGATCTCAACGCGGATATTCACGTATCTGGTGAGATCATTTCCGGCGCCTTTTGGGACCTCCGAAAGCTCATCGGTCACGACACCGCCGAGCATCTTTTTCACATGATGGGGTATCTGAATCCCGACGGAATCGGCAGCACTGCACCGGGTCCGATGCTCGACGCCTTCACGAGTGTGCTGACCGCGCTTATTGTCACGGACGATGACGATAATGATCTGGCCAACGGTACGCCACATCTCGCGCAAATCCTAAAAGCATTCGCACTTCATAATATCGGACTGAGCGGATTTTTGTCTGTCGATGTCGATCAGATAGCCGACCAGGACTCACTAATCGCGAGCTATCCGGTTCGGGCCACGATTGGCTATAACAGCAAAATCGGAACGCTCGACGCAAGCAGCGCCGAGATACATTATTCCATCGATGACGGAAAAAATTATTCGATCGCTCCGCTTACTCTCGTTGCCGGAAATATTTTCGAAGGCGTTATTCCGAGACTGCCTGCTGGGAGCATTGTGGAATACTATGCGACGGCAATGACGAGTTATTCCGAAGCTGGCGTAGGAACATCGGCGACTGCGTCGTTTCTTGTCGGCTACCGGCAGATCTCGCTCGACGATGCGGAACGGGATCGGGGTTGGTCGCTGAGCGCTCCATCCGACCAAGCGACCACCGGGCGCTGGACTCGCGACATCCCCTATGGCACGTACATAGCACTTCCAGATTTTGTGCAGCAGGACACCGATCACACTCCGCTCGGCAGTTATTGTTACCTCACAGGTAATTCGAACAAAGCGATTCAGAGCAGAGATGTTGGGGTGGACGATGTCGATAACGGCGCAACCACACTCACAACGCCCGTGCTCGATCTTTCTGCGATCTCCAACCCGGTCATCAAGTATTGGTATTACTATCGAAACGACGCGGGCAGCAACCCTGGATTACCCAAATGGGCGACCTCTATTTCGAGTGACGGCGGCACGCATTGGCGTATCGTTCAAAATACCAGTCAGACCGCATCTGGCTGGACGGCATTTATACTACCGGTCGCCAACTACGTCGTTCCATCTGCAAACACGCTTGTACGATTTGTTGCCTCCGATAACGTCGGTGCCATCGTAGAAGCCGGCGTCGATGATTTCGAGATCCTCGAAGGACCGAAAAGCGAACTCAGAGCAGTCGCTGAATCAAACCGCTCCCAGCTCGCCTTGGGTGACGTTTTTCCAAATCCTGCAAGATCGGGTGAAGTCACGGTTCCGTTCTCCATTGGAAAAAGCGGGCATGTGGTCATTGTAGTCAAAGATATACTTGGAAGAATCATCGCAACCATCCTCGACCAGTTCGTGAAAAATGGCGACTACCGCACTTCCCTTTCGACTGCGGGAAATCCTCCCGGCACCTACTGGGTGCAACTCAGTTCGGCAGCAGGAATGAAGTTTTCAAGGTTAGTGATCGCCAAATAGGCAGCAATCAAAAACTCGAGTCGTTTCTCAAAAAACACGGCGCCGGTTGGTATGTAATCAACGTTCTCGCAAGGCATCAAGGTCAACAACCCTTCCCCAAACGCAGCGTGAGTTTTAGCTTGACTTTTTTCCAATTGATTCGCACCGCAGACGAATCTCGCATTCGTTCACGTCACAGCAACGACTTTCTTCCTGCCGCCGGGTTGATCTTATAAATGATCTTGCGGATCGTGTCGCCTTGAAGGTAGGGATAGTTCTCCTGTACGAGTTCGATGGCGTCGGCGCGCGAGCAGCGAAATTCTTCGCGTAGTTTTTGGTAGGTACGCCGGATGATGAAATCGCGCAGTGCTTTTTCATTGATGAGGTCCCAGCGTGAGAGCTGTTCGAACAGCTCATCGCTAATGAGATCGCCGAGTGGATTTTTAATATCGGGCCGCCTAGTGACCGGTCGTTTAGGGGCATGATAGCCCGAAAAGTTTGGGAGATCGGTTGCGGTCGAATAACGAGAAGCGACTGACTGGGCAGCGACCGCCGAAGAAAGCGCTGCTTTAGAAGATACTGACCGAGACGAGACTGCTTGTGAAGATAGTGACATAGCCTTTGAGCTTTTTTTCATTCATACTCAATCACACGGATCGAAGCAAGGGGTAACAAATTGAACATTCGGATATGGATTATCCAAACATCGAAGTTGCCCGTATTACTACGAGATCGAAATCAGTATCAATGATTGCTTAAAGCTGCTACTACTACGTTCGTGACACACTACAATGGGCAACTGTTGCCCGCTTGTTAGGGATAAGACCGATGAAGCGGAAAAAGGTAACACGATTTCGGGGTCACAAAAATTTACCCCAATTTCGTCAAGACTTCAACGTAGTAGCAAGTGTGCGGAGAAACGAAACTTACGAATAATGGCCGAATGTGGCCTGTTTAACACAAATCGTTATGAACGGTGCAAACATACGCAATTTTTAGGGCGTTGTCAAGAAAAAGTTTTTTTCCTCAGAGCGAGCGATTGTAAAAGCGCGAGGGCATGCTCGACTTTCGATATATCAGGACGGACTGCGAGCGTATCGAAGCCAGCCTTCTCAATCTTCGCGATCATCATGTTCGCTTCGATAATGATCGCCCGCAGTTCAAATCGCAATCTTCCTTCGATAATCGTGGGGAGTCGCTCTCCTGCTTTAAGCAAAGTGCGTGCGCGCGTAAGTTGCAGCGCCACGATCCTCCTAAACAGGACTGCGTCATTCAGCATAGCTCTTGCCGGATCGTCTTGTGCAGACAGAGACATATCGGCGCTTGGGAAATAGCAGCGCGAGCGTTCGAGATCTTCCTTCGCGTCCTGGATAAAATTAATCAGCTGCAACGCAGAACAAATATCGTTCGAAAGTTTTATTCGTTCTTCATCGCGATAGCCAAAGAGTGCAAGCACCAACTCCCCAACCGGCGCGGCCGAGCGGGCGGTGTACCACGCGAGATCATCCTCGCTGTTGAACTTTGCCTGATCATAGACGTCGAAGGTGAAGGCCTCGAGCAACCGGCTGAACGGCCCGATCGTGAGCGCGCATGCTTCGATCGACTGCTTCAGCGCAATGAAAATCGGATGTGTGGGTGCGCCACCGCTAAATGTATCTTCGAGCTTGTTGCGCCAATCAGATAACAGGCGAAGCCGCTCTTCGACCGATCTACCTTCGTCGTCCGCGAAGTCGTCGGCCGTTCGCATAAAGGCGTAGAGATTGTAAAAGTGCTGACGGGACTTTTTCGGTACGAGGATCGAGCCAACGGGGAAATTCTCATAATGCCCGAGCGCGATCTTTCGTGTCACTTGCTCGGCTTCACTAAGAGTCGGGATTTTCATCGAGCGAGTCAACGAATGGCCGGGGGTATTTATTCCATGCTGGCTCACGATTGTCAAGATCATTGCGAGCTTCGGTCACAGCGAAGCGGAGCCCGAGGCAAAGCAATCTTTTTGGGTCGAGCGATTACCTACTCCGATAGGTTACTTCGTTGCATTCCTTCGCTGTCACAAGCGATGATTGCTCGCAGTTGCGGCAGTGAAAAAGAAAAATATCTGCACTCAAAAAACCGCGATCGCTTTCCTTCGGCGAAAATATCCTTATCTTTGCACTGAAAATTTGTAGAAGGCGCTAAAGAAAACTTCGGCGCATGAATTCCAAAAACTTTAAGAAGCAATGACCATTCATCCATCGTTACGTCAGCTCGGCTACTTGTTAAGCCTTACCCTTGTCGTCGGCCTTATCGGCTGCGGCGGCAAGAAGGATCCGGATGACGAGGATAACGGCAGCGGCGGGGACAATACGCCAGCTGCGTCGAGTGCAACTGTTGACCTGGTCAACGGGGCAACCATCAATGGCACCGTAAAGCTCGACGGCCCGGCTCCTGCATCGAAGATGATCAACATGGGCGGCGATGCTTATTGCGGCAAGGCGCACAGCACTCCCGTCTCCGACGATCATTGGGTAAACAGCGGCGGCGGTCTTTCAAACACGTTCGTTTTTGTAAAAGATGGACTCGGCGGAAAGAGCTATGCACCACCCGCAACGGCAGTCACGCTTGCTCAAAAAGGTTGTATGTACGAGCCGCACGTGTTTGGCATTATGGTCGGTCAGACGATGAAGGTCGAGAATGAGGACCAGACATTGCATAACGTACACGCCGCTGCAACTGCAAACGAAGCCTTCAACGAAGGCCAGCCGCCAGGAACGCCTGCCAAAGAGCACAAGATGACAAAGCAGGAAATCATGATGCCGATCAAGTGCGACGTCCATGGCTGGATGAATTCGTATGCTGGCGTGCTTCCGCATCCATTCTTCGCAGTGACCGGTGCAGATGGTAAGTATTCGATCCCTGGCGTCCCAGCAGGCAGCTACACCGTCGAATGCTGGCATGAATCCACTAAGATGGATGCAGCCGGTGTAACACAGGACCAGAAGGTCACTGTTGCAGCCAAAGACACCAAGACTGTTGACTTCTCGCTGAAGCCTCAGTAAGTTTCTCTTCAAGGTGGTCATTCCAAACGAGTGACCACCTTCTCTTTGTCCCGTAAGAAAAAGTTGTTTTGATCGCCTGTCAGTTGACCAACTGTTGGAGGAATACGTGAACCTACGACGATTGTCCCGTTTTGTCTGGATTCTGCCTGCGTTTCTTTTATCATTGCCCCAGCACGTGCTGGCGCAGGCCGTCCCGCCTCGTTATCATTATCCGACGGACTGGTGGAATCCCGCAGCCTGGTTTCCATCCAAGTCCTCAACCTACGCTGGCCAGATCGACAATATTTATGTCGTGATCTTCTGGATCACGTTCGTTGTGTTCCTGATCGTTGAAGGCGGTCTTGTCTATTTCCTGTTCAAGTATCGGTACAAACCCGGTCGCAAGGCCACCTATACGCACGGAAATAACACGCTCGAAATCACGTGGACAGCCATCCCGGCTGTGATCCTCGTGATCCTGGCCGTCTTTAGCAATTCGCTCTGGTCCGAGATTCGCGATCCGAACAAATTCCCGAAAGATGCCACAACAATCTCCATCAAGCCGCGTCAGTTCGAGTGGGATATCACCTATCCAGGGCCCGATAAGAAATTCGGTACCGCCGACGATATTCAAACCGTCAACCAGCTTTATCTCGAGGTCAATAAACCGGTACAGATCAAGCTCGAAGGTCAGGATGTGATCCATAGCTTTTTCGTGCCTGAATTCCGGATCAAGCAGGATGCTGTTCCGGGCATGCCTACAGCGGTTTGGATCGTCCCGACGAAGATCGCCCAGTACGAGATAGCCTGTGCCGAACTTTGCGGCTACGGTCATTATCACATGAAAGGGACCGTCTCGATCATCTCCGGTGATTCACTCGCACGCTGGATGAAATCGCAGGCCCCGGCACCCGTTGTGCCCGTCACAACCATCGCACCCGATTCGACCCAGCAATCGGCAGCAGCTCACTAACATTAGTTATCGTACAAGTTTAAACACGCGAATCTCTTCTCTATGGCAACGCTTGTAGCACCGGCGGTAGTAAGAAAGAAATCGGGAGCGCATGCCGCTCACGACGCACATGGGCATCATGAGCTTGGATTTTTCCAGAAGTACGTCTTCTCGCAAGATCATAAAGTCATCGGTATCCAGTTCATGTTCTCCAGTCTCTTTTTCTTGTTGATAGGAGGAGGACTTGCGATGATCGTCAGGCTTCAGCTTGGCTGGCCCGATTCGACGGTTGCGCGGCCCGCGCTCATCAATGCGTTCTACGCATTCCTTAGTCATATCCTCCCCGCATCTGCGATCTCGGTGACGAAGATCGGTTATACGCTCGATCCCGAATTCTACGCATCGGCGTTTACGATGCATGCGACGTTCATGATCTTTTTTGCGGTGATGCCCTTCCTCATGGGTACGTTCGCGAATTATCTTATCCCGCTTAAGATCGGCGCAGGCGATATGGCCTTCCCGAAGATCAACATGCTCTCCTTCTGGTTTGCACTGGTAGCCGGCGGCCTGATGTTCTCGAGCTTCTTCTTCAAAGGAGGCGCAGCTGGTGGAGGCTGGACGAATTATACCCCGCTATCGGATCTTTCGGAACAACTGGGAGGTGCGAACGTCGGGCAAAATCTCTGGGTCATCAGTCTTCTCGTCTCAGGCGTTGCATCGCTCATGGGTGCCGTGAATTATATCACGACGATCGTGAACATGCGCTGCCCGGGTATGAGCTTCTTCAGGTTGCCGCTTTCGATCTGGGCAATTTTTGTAACCGCTATTCTCCTGCTGCTTGCGATCCCTGTGCTCACAGCAGCTCTCGTGTTATTACTTTTTGATCGCACGGTTCACACGAGCTTCTTTATTCCTGCATCGATCATGATCGCAGGTCAACCGCTTGTTGGGCGCACCGGCGGCGGTCAGGTATTACTCTGGCAGCATCTCTTCTGGTTCTTCGGACATCCCGAAGTCTATATCATGATCCTGCCGGCGATGGGAATTTCGTCCGACATTCTCTCGAACTTCGCGCGCAAGCCGATCTTCGGATACAAGGCGATGGTCTTTTCGATCTGCGGTATCGCGGTGCTCGGATTTTTTGTCTGGGGTCATCACATGTTCCAGTCGGGTATGAATCCGCTGCTCGGTACGACCTTCATGATCTCGACGATGCTCATAGCGGTGCCGTCGGCGATCAAGACGTTCAACTGGCTCGGGACGCTTTACGGAGGTAATTTCAAGTTCACGACGCCTTTCCTTTTTGCCGTCGGATTCGTTGCCATGTTCGTCATCGGCGGACTCTCGGGTATTTTCATGGCTTCAACGCCGGTTGATATTTTCATTCACGATACCTACTTCATCGTCGGGCATATTCACTATGTACTCTTCGGTGGTTCGATCTTCTCGATCTTCGCCGGAATTTATTTCTGGTTTCCGAAGATGTTCGGCAGAATGATGAATGAAACAATGGGCAAGATCCACTTCTGGACCGTGTTCATCAGTTTTAATGGAGTGTTCTTCCCGATGCATATTTTGGGCATCGGCGGCATGATGCGCCGAATCTATGATTACACGCAGTATCCGCATTTAAGTCATTTCCAGGGTCTCAACGCCTTTATGTCGGTCTCGGCATTCGTGCTTGGCGCATCGACGCTTCTCTTTCTCTTCAACCTGTTCTGGAGCATGTTCAAGGGCGAGAAAGCCGGTATGAATCCATGGCGTTCCAACACACTCGAATGGACAGTGCCCTCGCCGCCAGGTCACGGGAATTTCGCAGAAACTCCTCATGTTTTTCGCGGACCTTATGAATACAGCGCGCCTGGTCATCATGAAGATTTCTGGCCGCAGAACGAACCGCCGGAAGGTTGGCTCGAGCGCGCTGAACAGATGAAGGCCGCCGCCGCTCATGGATAGTCAATCGAAAGTTGATCTTTCAGCAAACGGTGGAGACCATTACAAATGGCTCCACCGTTTTGCATTGCTTACTGCCGTCACGACTTTTTTTCTGATCTTCGTTGGCGGACTGGTGAAGTCGCATGAAGCCGGTCTCTCCGTCCCCGATTGGCCGACGACCTATGGCGAGTTCATGCTGAGCTTCCCTTATTCGAAATGGGTCGGCAATATTTTTTACGAGCACAGCCATCGTGTGCTCGCCACGCTCGTCGGAGCATTCATTACTGCCGAGGCGATCTGGCTCCAACTTTCGAAGGTAAGTAAGCAACTGAAATGGCTTGGATGGATCGCGTTTGTGGGCGTTTGCATTCAGGGATATCTCGGTGGACTGACTGTGAAATATCTGTTACCCACTTCGATCTCTACTGGCCATTCGATGCTCGCGCAAGGGGTATGTTGTTTGACGGTTACGATCGTGCTCTTTACTTCGAAGGCTTGGCCATTGATCAAGCCGGTTTCGCAATCAAGCACGATTGATCTACGCAAGCTTGCGGCATGGACTGTCGGTGTTGTTGCGTTTCAGATCATGCTCGGTGCAATTATGCGGCACGAAAACGCAGGACTTGCGATCTCCACCTTCCCCTTAGCGAGTGGCAAACTTATACCCGATTTCACGTCATCCGGAGTTGCGCTCAATTTTGCACATAGGCTCGGTGCGCTCGTTGCCTCCGGGTTTGTTTTGACGACTGTCACAATTATCTTAAGGGACTATCGCTCGGAGCCGATGCTGACCCGTCCTGGCATCTTTGCGGTGTTTGTTCTTGTCACGCAGATCACACTTGGCGCGATAACGATTCTGAGCGCAAAAGCTGTCACGCCAACGACATTGCACGTATCGGGAGGAACATTGTTACTGTGCACGATGCTCGTAATAAGTCTGTTGGCGCACAAACGTTTGGCGCCGAAAGCCAGCAACGTGCGTCTGCTGGATAAAAGAAGATCAGCGACATTACCATCGACGAGTAGTTGAATTACCCAATTCATGGAACAAGCAATTCCCGCTGAACTTTCAGCACCTTTTAACTGGCGTCAGTACGCTAGGGATTTTTATGATCTCTCCAAGCCTGGCATCGGCTTCTACGCGCTTATCACGACGGCAGCGGCGTTCTGGCTTGCTTCGAGCGGCAAATTCGATATTTCGTTCTTCATCAAGACGATGATCGCAACGGCGCTCGTCACCTGCGGCGGCGGTGCGCTCAATCAGGTCATCGAGGTTGTGCCCGATTCGCAGATGCACCGCACCGAGAAGCGTCCGCTTCCCTCGGGCCGCGTTCCTGTTTCGGCGGGACTGATCTTCGGAGTTGTCACTTCGATAGCGGGCGTTGTGATGATGCAGGCATTTGTCGGAAGCCTTGCCGCACTACTTGCCATCGCGACTCTTGTCGGATATTTGTTCGTTTATACCCCGCTTAAGAAAAAGACATCGCTCTCGACGATCATCGGTGCATTCCCAGGGGCAATACCGATCCTGATCGGCTGGGTTGCGGTTACTGGCTCGATCGATATTCGCGGCTGGGTGCTTTTTGCAATTCTCTTTTTTTGGCAGATCCCTCATTTTCTTGCGATCGCCTGGATGTACAGGAAAGATTACGCGCGCGCTGGATTTCCTATGCTCACGGTCATCGATCCTGAAGGCCTGAAAGCTGCGCATCAGGTGGTCGTTTATACACTCGGACTTATCCCGATCAGCCTTTTGCCGACGATGCTTGGACTCACGGGTTGGGTCTATTTCTGGGGAGCGCTCATCCTTGGGCTCGGCTTTGCTGCGAGCGGTCTGCAGACGGCGTTTCAGCGGACGAATGGCTCCGCGAAGCGGTTGCTGTTTGCGTCGATCATTTATCTGCCGGTGCTGCTCGCTCTTATGGTAATCGATAAAATGTAATACGCGATGGATTCCACGCTTCGTGAGTTTTCGATCCGATCAAAAAATAAGGTGCTTGGCATCATCCTCTGGTCTACGATCATTTTTTTGATCTCAGGCTCGATTGCCTATATCATCTGGTTCAAAGCAGTCCAACAATAAACTATGCGCGAGATCGAATACGAACGAGCCGGTCTTCGAGATTCGACGCACACGGGCGGCGAAATGATCAATAACGGTCGCTTTGCATTCCTGCTCCTGCTCGGAGCGGATGTGATGCTGTATGTCGGTTTGCTTGGTGGCTATTTCGTGCTGCGTGGCGGCTCCCTTTCATGGCCTCCGCCTGGCTCGCCAGCGATCTCACCGGCGCTTATGATCTGGACATGTCCGTTGATGATCCTCGCCGCAGCCGGCATGGGCGTGAGTGTTCGTTCGCATCATAAAAATGCTTTGAAGGCGATGAGGCTTTCGCTTGCCGGCACACTCGTGATGCTTGCACTCTTTTTTGCCGTGAATGCGACCGAGTGGACGAATCTTCTGAAAGCAGGTCTCGACATCATGACCATTTTCGGCGGCATCTATCTGATCATCATGGGAATTTTCATGGTCCATATTCTTGGGGGCTCCATCTTTGTGATACGGATGATCCGGCGGGTTTCAAGTTGGCGTACGTATACAAGATCTGCGAACAGCATTCCGCATCTTGCAATGTTTATTTATCTGGAAACCGTGATCTGGCTCTCGCTGTACGCACTCATTTACGTCTGGTGAGTGTTAGTTTTCGCGAATTGCTTACCGTCACACTATGCAGCCGCCACTTAACACGACCACCGACAACGAGCCTCCCGTCATTCAACGCACGCCTAATCGCACCCAATGGTTGCTCTGGACCGTGCTTGGTGTTGCTCTCCTTGCTGCCGGTATTTTCGCGCTTAATAGCTGGATGAGGGAGCAGGAGCTTCGCACACCCACCGAGCAACATCCCGATTACGGTTTAGTCCCCCACTTTCAGCTTACGAATG
>JBBSDW010000014.1:0-33838 GCA_038240295.1 Kapaibacterium sp. (SeqCode) | reverse complement strand
GGACTCAGTCACTGACATGGGTGAGTCCAACCTTCCGCATGACGCGGAAGGTTCATGATGAAGTTGCGAAGATTATGCGCTGCTTACTTGTTCTCGAGCTTCACGGTACCGACCGCGCCTTCGAGCTTTTCAAGTACTTCGGCGCGCTTGAGGCCGATCTTTGCCTGATAGATCACCATTTTGAAAGTAGGGCGAACGCTCGAGGAGGTTGCATTGCCAAAGAACTTGTCCGAATATTTCCAGCCTGTTTCGCGAAGGGCTTCCTGGATAAACGATACCTGCAATCTCGAAAGAGGGGTAGCGATACGAATCGATGGTTCTTCGGTGCCGGGAATGAGTTCTTTCCCTTTAGCCTGCATACGCATAAGTACGTGCCCTATAGATTAGAAGTGTTCAATGCGGAGGACTTTTTCGTCAGGGTGAGTTACCGACACCAGCCTCCTGAGAAGTAACGTTGAGTTGCGAACGGTCAAAAACCACCGAAAGGTGCCCCTCTAAATTTTCTTGAGAAAGGCAACCCACATTCTGGTAGCGGATCGTGCGGTCGAACCCTTCGTGTGTTTCGAAGTTTGATCAATGCCTCAATCTTCGCAAGTGAGTATCATCGAAGGATCATTATCGAGGGATCATGTCGAAGCCATTACTCCGAAATCGAATCATTGCACGCGTTGCCCCTTGGCTTGCTTGCACTTTGTTCGTTCCTGTTCCCGCCAGGCTCCTGGCCCAATCGATCGGTACGAACAGTATCGCGCTCGATCATCTTGTTCTTGAAACGACCAGGATAGACTCGGTCGCTCGCGCCTTTGTTTTGAATGGTTTCGACGTTCGTTTCGACGTGCTGCATTCTCTCAACCCTGTTGATACAGTGGTCCTCAATCACCTGACCCGAATCGAGATCAGGCACCACACGGCCTTCGATCCGAACGACAGTCAATTTAGCCAGCTATCATCCTATTACTCCGCTGTTGTATTCAGGACGCCTTATACGTCCGCACTTCGAAGTATACTTATACTTGATAGTGACAGGCTTGGGCCAACATTTTATCCCAGTGACGACACTAATCATTCAGCCTTCGGAATAGCAGGAGGTGGTCCGCTCGATCTGATTTTTATGGATGGAGATCTCTCGGTGCATGACCCCGATATGATCGATCGCAATCGTATCGACTGGCTCATACTCACGGCCGGGGTGCAAACAAAGCGCCGGCTGAGCGAAGCCTTTGATGCGATCGGACTAACAAAAAAACACGAGGGTTGCTGCGATTACTGGATGATTGGGCCGGCTCCGGAGCGAATGAAAATACGCTTCGATGCCGATGCAAATCCGCCAGATCCCGAATGGCTCTCGATCGAAGCACTCGGAGTGATCTACGGACGATAAAAATTTACCCACTACTTCACCCTCGTCAACGCTACTTCCAGCCGTTCGCCTGCTTATCCCAGTTCTTGAACATCATCGACTCGACCGGCCGCGTCGTGCGTGAATTGTACTTTGCGTTCTCTTTGAGATTATACGGGACAAGGCACTCCCCGCCAACTTCGAAATAAATAAGCTGGCCGATCGGCATTCCCGCATAAATGCGGACTGGCTGTTTGACCGATATCTCAAGCGTCCACGTATTTGAAAAGCCGACATCCCCTTTTCCCGCTGTCGCATGAATATCGATCCCGAGGCGTCCGACGCTCGACTTGCCCTCAAGGAATGGTACATGCCGATGTGTCTCGGTATATTCCATCGTCACTCCGAGATAAAGCAACTCCGGATGGAGCACGAAGCCTTCCTCTGGTATGGTGAAATGATCGATCTCGTTATGCTCACGGGCGTCGAGCATGGCATTTTTGTAGAGTGCCAGTGCTGCTCCCAGATGCACATCATAGCTATTTGAACCGAGATGAACTCGATCGTAAGGCGAAATCACGATCGCACCTTCGTCGATCGCTTCTAAAATCTGTTTATCGGTTAAGATCATGGTGCAAAGATACCTTCTCCCTTCGACGTTCCAATTTTGGCTGTATACTTGCATGGAGGATTACATCATTCATTTTAGGATAACAACCGGAGGAATACCGACAAATCCGGGGCGGATCGCAATCAGAGTCCTCTTCGCCTCGACTTGTCATTAGCTATGGGAACAGCGCTACAGCTTTTCATTACGTTATTACTGATTTCTTTCAACGGCTTTTTCGTCGCGGCAGAGTTCGCGATGGTACGTCTGCGCAAAACGCAGATCGAGGCTGCAGCCAAAGCAGGCGACGACGATGCGCGTGCGGCGCGCGATATTCTCTCGCGGCTTCAATCCTATCTCAGCGCCACCCAGGTCGGCATCACCCTTTCGAGTCTTGGTTTAGGATGGATCGGCGAACCACTCATGGCGCGCTTGCTGCTTCCGGCGTTTCAATTGATTCCAGCGAGTCCGACGGTGGTTTTTTCGATCAGCTTTGCTGTCGGATTCATCATCCTTACTTCCTTTCATATCGTCATCGGCGAACAGATCCCGAAATCGCTTGCGATCACTTCCGAGCGTAAGGTCGCGCTTCGCATTGCCAGACCGCTCATGTTCTTTTACCGAGCCTTCAGACCGCTCATCTGGTTTCTCAATATGCTTGTCGGTGCCGCGTTAAAAATTCTTGGCATTCCTCAGGTTGGCGGCTCGGAAGGGCACACGCGTGAAGAGCTTCGTACGATGATCATGGAATCCGAACTCTCCGGCGCCGTCAACGAAGAAGAATCCGACATGATCCAGTCGCTCTTCGGATTCCGTGAGACGACCGTTCGTGAAGTAATGGTGCATCGTTCAAACGTGATAGCGATCGATCTCGATGCAGAACCGCGCGAGATCATGCGGATCATCGAACATGAAGGTTTTTCCCGGCTGCCGGTCTTTTCCGACTCGATCGACGCGATCACCGGAATTCTCAATGTCAAGCGGTTACTTGGCGATATTGCGCAACTCGAGCGGCTAAGCGCACCAAGCCAGCAGGCAAGCAAAGAATTTATTTCGGTACTGCTGCGTGCGGTAAAGCCTGCGATCGTCGTGAGCGAAACGCAGCGCATTTCTTCGTTGCTCGTCGAATTCCAGCGAACGAGCAATCACATGGCGGTTGTCGTCAGCGAGCATGGTGGCACCGAAGGGATCGTGACGCTCGAGGACCTGCTCGAAGAACTTGTCGGCGAAATACGCGATGAATCCGATAGTCTCGAGGAACGTGATGTGATCGAGATCGGTGACGTACTGTATGTGATCGCAACGATGAATGTCTCGGAATTCAATGAGAAGTATGGTGAGAAATTCGGCATGCTCGAGGAGAGTGCCGAATATCAGACGATCTCAGGTTACGTGCAGAAGATCGCCGGACGCATTCCAAATATTGGGGACTCCGCGCAGGCGAACGCGCTTAAATTCACGGTCACGCGAAAAACCCGGCATAAACTCCAGCAGATCAAGATCGAACACGTACCGGTAACGGCACTTCCTTAGGGCGCGAGTCTGCCTGGCCGGAAGTTCAGAAAGAAGCCAGACGCTGCCCGGCGGCCGAATCTCGAAATCCTCATTTTGGCTTTCTGACTAAAAATTAAGCGGGGAAGCGCAACTCTTTGCCCTGCAATGCCGTATCTGAGTGGGCGAATACGGCTTCCGTACCGGCTTCTTACCGGCATCTTGCACCGTAGAGCAGTTCTTTTACGCACCGATCACCGAATTTTCTTTCTGATGCGCCTTTGGTTTCTAACGACGCTGGCCGTTGTTTCACTCTTGTTTGTTACGCGCCAGTCGCAGGCGCAGGCCACTTCCGGGGGATCTTCGCCGCTCTCGGCAAAACCTCCTGCTGAGCAACAGTATACGATCCTCGGCATTTCTGTCGAGGGCAATACCACCGGCTCGGGTGAGACGATCATCGGTCAGGCAGGACTCTATAAAGGAGAAAAGATCACCTATCCAAGCGACGAAACTCGCCGTGCCGTTCAGCAGCTTTGGAATGAAAGCATTTATTCCGATGTGCAGATCGTCGTCGAGAAGGAAATTCAACAGACCGATGGTACGATCGGCATCTTTTTGACGATCAAAGTCACACAGTTCCCCCGTATGAATGTGGTGACGATCACGGGTAACAAAGAGATCAAGAACGCCGAGATTGAAAAAGCACTCGCGGTCCATCAGTATCAGTTTCTTCGTCCGTGGGAGCTGGATGAGGCAAAGCGCCGCGTAAAAGCGCTCTACGAAAAAGAAGGATATCACTTCGCCGACGTTCAGCTGAGTCAGGTTCGTTCAACCCTTGATTCGAATAACAGCGATCTTCTCCTTACGATCAATGAAGGCTCTGAGGTGACGGTCCGGCATATCGACTTTACGGGCAATATCAAAGTGCCCTCAGCCGACCTTCGTGGGGCGCTCGAAGAGACACATGAAAAGCGCTGGTACAAGCTCTTTACGAGCGGAAGCTTTGACAGCAAGAAATTCGATGAAGATCTCAAGCATCTCGTCGCCTACTATCAGTCGCATGGTTATCGCGATGCGACGGTGCTCGGCGATTCGATCTGGGTTTCGAATGTCAATGATCTCAATATTCTCATTCACGTATACGAGGGTCCGCAGTATAAGGTGCGGAACATCGCGATCGTCGGTAACGAGGTTTTCACGGCGCAGGACGTTCGCGACCATCTTGGCTTCCATAAAGGAGATATTTACAACATCGAGAAGTTCGATCAGAACATGCGCGGACCGACGCCCGACTTTAATGATGTCGGCTCGCTTTATTACGATCGAGGCTACGTCGTTAATATTACGAAAGAGGAATCGGTCGTTGCCGCAGATTCGATCGACCTGACGCTTCGGATCCAGGAAGGCAAGCAGCACTTCTTCCGGTTTGTCGACGTACAGGGAAATACGAAGACGAAAGAATTTGTAGTTCGTCGAGAGCTTTTTACACGTCCTGGCGACGTGTTCAGCCGCGCAGCGATCATTCGGTCGATCCGTCAGATCGCCCAGCTAAATTATTTTAATCAGGAAAAGCTGACACCCGATGTGAAAATGCAGCCAGATGCGACCGATGTCGATGTGAGCTACAATGTCGAAGAACGCTCGAGCGATACATTCAATGCGTCGGTCGGATATGGCGGTTCGCTGGGACTGACGGGCTCGGTCGGTGTCTCGTTCAATAATTTTGACATGTCCGATCCACTGCATGGTGGTGGAGGGCAGGTGCTGTCGGTGACGGCAGAGTTCGGCCAGCAATCGTATCGAAATATTTCGCTGAGTTTTACGGAGCCGTGGCTCTTCCAGCATCCCACGCTGCTTGGCGCGAGTATTTACAGCGTCCACTACGCATATCAATATACCGTCGATCGCACGGGAGCTACGCTCACGCTTGGCCGCCGTCTCAAATTCCCCGACGACTTTTTTAGCATCAAATGGACACTGCTCGGGCAGCACTCCGATATTACCAATGGAGGCGGAATTTATACCGCAGGAATCCACGACGAAATCAGCTTCGAACAAAGCATCTCGCGCGTCTCGACTGATAATCCTGTGTTTCCGACGACCGGTTCGGAATTCACATTATTGAGTCGAATTGGTTATTTACCGATTCCAAGTGTCTCGCCGAACGAACCGGCGAACTACTTTAAGAACGGACTCTTCATGCGTTTCTACACGCCACTGCTGGCCTATGGCGGCTCAAATAAACTTGTACTCGCGACAACTGCCGATGTCGGACAACTTGGAGGCGTTGGAAATCATCCCTACGTTCCGCCAACCGAGCGCTTTACAATGGGCGGCTCCGGGCTTGCAACCGGCTTCTATACGATCGCGCTTCGCGGATACGACGATGCCTCGATCGGGATCAACCAGTTAGGTGGAAGCACCCTTGTCGAAGGAGGCCTTGCCTATATGCGCTATGTCGCCGAACTTCGTTTTGTGATCTCGCTCGAGCCCATTCCATTTTACCTGCTTGGCTTTGCCGAGGCTGGAAATGTCTGGACCGATTTCTCGCACTCCGATCCGTTCACCCTCAAGCGTGCCTTGGGCGTAGGTGCACGTGTGCAGGTTCCGGCCGTTGGCTTGATCGGTATCGACTTTGGCTATGGCTTTGACAGCATCCATGCCTTTGGTGCGCCGAGCGGATGGCACACCCATTTCCAGTTTGGGAAGGGATTCTAAAGTCAGGGCATCCAGACGAAGTCGGAATTTTTTACGAGCCGCCACACTTTTACGGTGCTGACCTCTAAAGGAGGGGTCGCCACCCTGTTTTTGACACCTGGATTTACTTAGTTGAGAAGGAAGCAAAACATTCTATGAAACAATTGACCGTTCGTGCGCTTGCAGTTTTGGCGATGATGATGGCCTTGAACATTACCGCACATGCACAAAAGATCGCAGTGATCGATTCACGCGAAGTCCTGAGTTCAATGCCGGAGACGCAGACAGCGAACGCGCGCATTCAGGCAATTCAGAAGTCCTGGCAGGATTCACTCCAGATGATGCAGGTTGCCATGCAGAGCAAGGCCGATACTTATAAGAAAGTGCTCGACACGATGACGCCTGAGCGCAAGGACGCTGCAAATCAGGAATTAGCTGGCATGCAAGACCAGATGATCAAGTTTCGCGATTCAAAGTTCGGCCAGGATGGCGAACTTGCCCACGACCAGCAGACAATTCTTCAGCCGATCTTCGACAAGGTCAAACTTGCGATCTCTGCGATCGTCAAGAAAGATAAGTACGTACTCGTTCTGGATAAGAACAGCGTCCTCAATTCCGATGGCGCGATCGATATCACGCAGAAGCTGACCGACTACCTCAAATCAGGTAAGTAAGTTAGCGGTTGTTCCGCTCCGGTTCCAGCACCGGAGGTGCAACTTGCGGGCATTTTTGGAAAGCGCGTTCGTTTATAGTAACGGCGCGCTTTCTCTTTATACCAATGTCAGCCACAGCGAGCCATTCATTATCGACCCATCATGATACGTAAACTGTTCCTCTGGCTTCTTCTGCTTCTGCCGCTCGCGGGAATGGGTGTTGGCGAAAGTGTTGCACAAACCAAGACGGCCTATATCGATGCTGCGAAAATTTTGAAGCGTATGCCTGAAGCTGTCGATGCCGAGACTCGATTAAGCCAGCTCGTCGGGCAATGGACCCATGATGCGGATGATATTCAGAACGAGTACAATCGGAAATCGCAGGAATTCGAACGCCGAAAACTTATCATGACCGATGCCGAGCGCACCGCCTTCGAAGTCGACCTCCAAAATCTCCGAAAAAAACTTGACGATTTCAAGCAGGAGAAATATGGCACCAATGGCGAGCTCTACAGTCAGCAGGCACAATTAATGAAGCCGGCGTACGACAAGCTGAGCAAAGCGATCGAAGAAGTCGCTCGCGAGGGTAACTATGATTACGTGATCGATCGCAGTGCCCGCGACGTTACGATGCTCTATGCGAACGCAAAATATGACATCACACTTGTTGTCGCCCACAAACTCAATCTCGACACCGACGCATTAACGCAACCGCTTATCAGCAACCCGAATGGGCAGAGAACGCCTCCAGCAAATGGTCAGCCGCCACTCAACGAGCAACCGGCGATGAACGGACAGAATCCGAACTCTCAGCCCGGAAAACCGAATATGCCCAATTCACCAACCGATCCTTCGAAGCAGCAGCCCATCGTACCGAACGGAGGTGTTCCGCCGGTCACGCCTCCAGTGCATTAACTCATCAAATTGCTGAGACAAAAATGAATATCAAAGAACTGGCGACACGGTTGGATGCGGTTGCGATCGATAATGCGACTGGCACTGAGGAGCTAACCCATCCGATGGCGATCGAAGATGGAAACGCCGGCGGAGTAAGCTTCATTGGCAACCCTCACTATGAGCGTTATCTCCTGACGACGAAGGCCACTGCAGTTATCGTCAGCGAATACCTGACTTTGCCGCAAGCCTTCGAACTCAAACTTCCTGCCCTCATAAGGGTCAGGAGTCCTTACGAAGCATTTGCGAAAACCCTCGAGATCTTCGGCGAGCGATCACCCCTGCTCGAAGCGGGAATCGACAAACGTGCAGCGATTCACGAATCAGCCAAACTTGCGAACTCCGTCCGTGTGGGCCCCCATTCGACGATTTCCGAAGGCGTATCAATCGGCGAAGACTCTCAGATATTTCCAGGTGTTTATATCGGTCCGAACACCACGATCGGCAACCGAACAGTGATTCACCCGAACGCTGTTATCTATGATCACATTGTAATCGGTGACGATGTCGTGATCGGTGCGGGTTCGATCATCGGTTTCGACGGCTTCGGGTATGTACCGATGGGCGATGGATCGTACAAAAAGATCCCGCAGGTCGGACGCGTTGTGATCGAAGACCGCGTGGAGATCGGCGCTAACACTACCATCGACAGAGCAACCGTTGCCGAAACGCGCATCAGAAAAGGCGCGAAACTTGATAATCTTATTCAGATCGCACACAATGTCGAGGTTGGCGAAAACACGGTGATCGCAGCGCAGGCTGGTATCAGCGGATCAACGACGCTCGGTTCGCAAAATATTATTGCGGGGCAGGTCGGGATCGTCGGGCATATTCAAACGGTCTCGAATGTGATCGTGGGTGCTCAGTCAGGTGTTTCCAAATCGCTCGTCAAAGCCGGTACGTACTTCGGCAGCCCGGCAAAGAATCACCGCGATGCCTTACGACTTGAAGGCGTGATCCGGTCGTTGCCTGAATTGGCCGAACGAGTCAAACGCCTCGAAGAGTTGGTAGCCGAGCACGAAGCCCCCGCATAAGCGCACGCATAATTTCCCTTCGCACTTATTTGGAATCACATTCGATGTCGACAAATCAAGCGAGTCAAAGTTATGAGACGCTCCTCGTAACCGTTAGCGATCATGTAGCCGAGATCGTAATCAACCGCCCGGATAAGCTTAATGCATTGAGTGCGAAAGTCTTTGACGACCTTCGCCAGATTCTCACCATTCTCATCGCATTGGATGACGTTCGTGCGATAATCGTCACGGGCTCGGGTGAGAAGGCTTTTGTCGCAGGCGCCGACATATCGGAATTGGCAGCTCTCAATGACCGTGAGAACGGACGAGAGTTTGCAGAGAAGGGTCAGGATGTCTTCAACATGATCGAATCCTCAACCAAACCCTTTATCGCGGCGATCAATGGGTTCGCTCTTGGCGGTGGTTGCGAACTTGCGCTGGCCTGTCACATTCGTATTTGTGCTGAACCTGCAAAATTTGGTCAGCCGGAGGTCAATCTCGGTATCATTCCAGGATATGGCGGTACGCAGCGACTGACACGCGTCGTTGGAAGAACGCTCGCAGCCGATCTGATTTTAACAGGCCGAATGATAAACGCTTCGGAAGCTTTCGCCCAGGGTCTGGTCTCTCGAGTAGTGCCTGCGTCAGAATTGCTAACGACCGCTCGTGCGATCGGTGTACAGATCGCAGAAAAAGCTCCGCTTGCTATTCAGGCCGCTCTCGAATGTGTATTCGCCGGGATCGATGAAACGCTTGAAGAAGGTCTCGATCGAGAGGCAGGTCATTTCGGGTCATTGACAACAACTGCCGATTTCCATGAAGGGACCACCGCCTTCCTGGAAAAACGTAAGCCTCTCTTTTTAGGTAAATAACTTTTATCGATCGATCCTGATGCGGGAATCGGAACTGCGATATTATCTCGCCCTCTATTTTGCCACCGGCGTCGGCGCGCGGCGGCTGATCAACATTCGCGAATATTTTCGCGAAACCGAACGAGCATTTCGAGCCTCCGCCAGCGACCTCGCGCGAGTTCCTGCCGTAGGTGCAACGACTGCCGTCACCCTCGTCGAACAACGCGAAGCAAGCCTCGAAATGGCTGATCGCCAGATTGCCTCGCTTCGAGACGATCAGCAGATCGTCACCTTTTTCGACGATCTCTATCCCGAGCAGCTCCGATCGATCTATGATCCGCCGGCATTGCTCTACGTTCAGGGCGATGCGAATCTACTTGCACCCGAACGCGCCGTTGCCGTCATTGGTAGTAGAAAAGTGACCGACTATGGCAAACGGGTCGCGCATACCTTTTCGGAAGAACTTGTGCGCGAGCGGGTGACGATCGTTAGCGGCTTTGCTCGAGGGGTCGATACGATCGCTCACCGGGCTGCTGTTGAGGCATGCGGCAAGACGGTCGCCGTGCTCGGCTCGGGCATCGATATTATCTATCCGGCCAACAATAAGCAGTTCGCTCAGGAATTGGTCGAAAACGGTTCAGGCGTCGTTGTCTCCGAGTTACCACTCGGTGCCCCACCGGACGCCAAGAATTTTCCCTGGCGAAATCGTATCGTCAGTGGTCTATCTCACGGAGTGCTCGTTATCGAAAGCGATGAAAAAGGGGGCTCGATGATCACGGCCTCGCTCGCACTCGATCAAAACCGTGAAGTATTTGCTGTTCCCGGGGATTTAGGTAGATCGATGAGTGCCGGTACGAACATGCTTATCCGCGAAAGCCGCGCAAAGCTTGTTCGTTCGGCGAGTGACCTTCTGCTCGATATGGGATGGATCGTTCGGGATCGGCCAATTCGGGCTAAGCAACGGCCCATTCGCACCGATCTATCGTTGTTCGAGAATAAGATCGTCTCGGTGTTGGAATCGGCTGCGGAGCCGCTGCAGATCGATGTGCTTTCCGAGCGCGCCGAGATTGAAGTTCAGGATATGCTCGTACACCTTCTTCAGCTTGAATTCAAGAGTGTGGTTCGCCAGCTTGCTGGCAAGCAATTCATGCTTGTCGATTGAGCTCGGATTTTTTTTTGCTTGAGGCTGTAACCTTTTACCATCTCGTAGGTCTTTTTGAGTGCGAGTCGTGGATTTTTTCGTATCTTTATGACCGGGCAATTGATGCCAGGACAGAAAAAACGTTGGCAGTTGAGTCTCTGAAGGCCGCTGACGGGATCGAAAGGCTCACCATTTACGGTCTTTTTGGCTTATTTTGAGCGATTTGGGTGAGCCGCTATGTATCGGCTCATCGGAAGCACTTCGGTTGTATTTGCTTCCTTAGTTGAGAGTTGGTTGACCGGATCTTCGGGCCTTTTAGGCCTTCGATCCAAAAACGAGTGTGTGTTAAAACTCATTAGTGTTAGTATTCACAGTTGTTTCCACTTTATTAAACCTGCAACGATGATGAGACGTGTACTAAGCATGTCCTTGTTGGTCTTGGCCGCACTCCTGCTTTACAAAGCGGGTAATGTGAAGGCCCAGTCCGGCGACCGTCGCGGCGAGCCAAACGTTCTTTCGACCGGCTATTACGTAGTCGATTCGGATGATAATGCTCCGCTGCCGTGGCGTCCTAATTATTTCTTCGTCGATACCAGTTTCCAGCCTACAACCTGGACTCGAATCGGCTCCGGTATGCGTCAGTTTTACCGTCCAGGCTATTATTTCCTGGATCCGGCGAATCTGATGAACCCGGCTGGTGCCGATACAGCTGACAATTCTGTCGCTGGCCCGATCCCCATTGGCTTCACGTTCAATTTCTATAACGGAAATTACGACAGCCTCTATATCGGTTCGAACGGTCTCGTTGGATTCCGTAGCGATCAGCAAACGAAGTATCAGAGCCGCAGTGCTCAGGATCTGACGTCTGCCACAGGGATCGCCAACGCACCCCATGCGATGATCGCTGCCATGTGGGCAGATCTCGACATCAGAGCAACGGGCGATTCTTCGCGCGTATACGTTCGTACGAGCCCGTCGCTCGATACGATGATGATCAATTTCTACAATTTCCGTCTGCGTCCGGGTAGCCCAAATAGCTTCTCGCCTGCAAGCACGACAAGCAGTGGCGCCGACAGGATTTACATCAAGAAATTCCAGATCGTTATCACGCGCCAGGATTCGAGCGTACAGATCAATTACGGACCGTTCTCGGGTGCTATCAATAGCTTCCCGCCGATCCTGGCTTGGCGCTTGTTCCAGAATAACGTCTCCATCGGTTTGACGAATGAGACTGGTACGCAGGCAACATCGGTTCTTTATAAGAATCGTTGGGACGCTGTCAATCCAGGTTGCCCGAATTGCAACAAGAACTTCCGTCAGTCGGGTCAGTGGGCGCTCAAGTTCAAGCGCTGGCACAACGTTGTTCGTGCGATCACGGTCGATTTCCCGCCGCGTAATTACGAAATCTGCCTTGGCACTTCAATGACGCCGAAGGCAACGTTCAAGAATGTTGACTCTGTGGTGCAGAGTTTCAAAGTTCGCTTCCAGATCCGCAATGTCGTTACAGGTATTGCTGTCTATGGACGTACTTCGAATTTGCTGAACATGGCTCCAGGCGAACAGCGCCAGGTGCTTGATTTCACTCCCTACGCAACCAATCCGAATATCCTGAATCAGCTTGGTACATTCAAGGCTTGCGCTATTGCGACATCCTTTGATACCAACGATAATTATATTGGCGACGTATGGCCGTTCGATGATACGACCTGTATCCGTGTCTTCGGTGTCCGCACCCAGACGCTTCCATTCAACGATGGTTCGAATAATTATAGCGTAACAACTTCGGGTGATATCCCGGATCAGCAGAAGTGGATCTCGATCGGCGCTCAGGTTGTCAATGGTGAAGACGCCACGTTCGATCCGCCTCCGCCACGCGACAATGTGGTTGGCTTCGGACCGCATCAGTATGCGTCTCCCGTAATCCGGCTTGATCGTCAGGATATCGATGGCAATAGTTATCAGGGAAGCGGCGTCGGCGATACGCTGGTCAGTTTTCCTCTTAATCTCCAGGGACAGACGAAAGCTGGACTCGCATTTGACTACGAGCGTACCGGCAGAACGACCTATCCGTGGCTTTGGGATGCCGATGTCATGTACGGACCGGAACACACGGTTCTCAATATTCTCGGCAACGTCATTCGCAGAGGCGATTCGTTGACACTTGAATTCAAGAATCCACTGGAGCCTGCCTGTAATCCTTCCACCAGCGGTTGGACAAGCATTGCATCTATCGACGGAGGCCATGACTTCGAGTTCAAGCGCATGTTCGTGCGCCTTGAAAATTCGTTGCCAGCCACCGACTATTTCAACAATAAATTCCGCTTCCGTCTTCGTTTGAAAGCGAAGTTTGATGGTAGCGCACTTCCGCCGCCGACAGACGATAACGATGACTGGTACGTAGATAACCTCTCCGTTCAGGTTCCGCGCAAGCCAGAGATCGAGATCATGTGGGTACGCGTTGTCAATCCGTATACGAAGATTCCTGCGTCACAGGCTGTGTCGCTTCCGATCTATGTACACATTGCCAACAACTCGACTGATGTCGCTGTGGCATTCCCAGTACGCGTTCAGATCATTAGCAACGTCGATGGCGAAACGAAGTACTACCAGACCACGACGGTAACGTCGATCGTCGGTGGCACGGACACCACCATCCAGATGCCGAACTGGAATGCACAGAACGCTGGGCACCAGGGTGAGTATCAGGTCAATGCATGGCTGGCTCAGCCTGGCTATGATTCCTACGAGGAGGACAACACTACCTACACGCTCTTTACACTTAATGTTGAAGAAGCAGGTGGTCTTACGCAGGAGTTTGCTTACGACAACGCAGGCTTGTCTCCAGCGCAGGGCGCAGGTAACGACTGGCCGCAGGTCGTCAACGAAGTCGGTCAGGGCGTCGGCTTCCAGGGTAACAATGGTAGCTTCGCTACAAAATTCCGCTTGGTCACAAAGGATACGGTCTATGGCGTACGAGTATATTTCTCGGATGCTAACCAGGCGAACGAGCCGATTCGTATCTCGCTGCTCAGCGGTGACCCAAGCAGCTGCACTCCTGGTGACACGATCGCAACATTTACCGATGTTCGTCAGGGTGGATTCTTTAACCAGTTCTGGCCATACTACTTCCCGAAGCCGCAGATCCTTCCAGGTGGTGCCGATGCCGGCGCTACGAAGGGTGTGTACTGGATCTCGGTTAGCCAGCTTGGTCTCAACAATATGATGGTCGGTGGTAACTTGTCGAAGGGTGGTGGTATCATTCGCGTTGCGGATGCATTCACACCTCAGATTCCGCCGATCTATAATGATCCGCTTGGTTCGCAGGCTTCCTCAACGATCAACAACGGCGATGTATCTTGCGTGTGGGCTCTTGAAGTCACGGCTGGATCAGGTGGTTGGTCGGGATGGACTCCTTCGAATGGCTGGTGGCCGACGATGGGTCCTGCTGGCAATCCGCTCGCATGGAGAACCAGCGTTAACTACGGATATGAGATCTGGGGCGGTAGCTACACTCCAATGATCCGTCCGCTCGTCAGCCGCAGCGTTCTACTGCCGGTCGAGTTGCTCTACATCCATGGTATCAACCAGAACGGCAATGCGTTGCTGACCTGGGCAACTGCCAAGGAAGTCGACAACCAGGGCTTCGAGGTCGAGCGTCAGCCGAAGGCCGATGCAAATGCCCAGTGGAACCACGTTGGCGATGTCCGCAGCACGGTTACGAACAGCACCCAGACAACGGGGTACTCGTTCACCGACCGCGGTGTCAAGCCAGGTGTCTACAACTACCGTATCATTCAGCGCGATCTGAATGGTGCACAGCATGTCTCGAACACAGTTGAAGTTGCGATCGCACAGCCGACCAACTACGCACTCGAGCAGAACTATCCGAACCCGTTCAATCCTTCGACCATGATCAGCTTTACGCTGCCGGTTGGTGGACCGACACAGCTGGTCGTTTATAACATGCTCGGACAGGTCGTTCGCACGCTCTATAACGGCGATGCAAACGCAGGCACCTCGAACATCTTCTTTGATGCAAAGGGCGATGATCAGAGCACGCTGCCTTCTGGTACCTACATGTACAAGATCACAAGCGGCCAGTTCTCTGCAACACGCAAGATGACGCTTTCGAAGTAAGATCCTTACTTCTCAGTTCGAGAGGCCTTCGCAGGAATGCGAAGGCCTCTTTTTTTTGATCGGGATTTTTGTTAAATGAGCAGACCGCTGATCGCCGTCGATCTTGATGATACGCTTCGCCCATGGACGCACCCGCTTCGCGAGTGGGTCGCCGAACAATTGGGCCTTCACCATTTGCCGTATCAGACTGCACCGCAAGTCATGCTTGCGGAAGTCTTCGGCTGCACGCGAAGCGACGGTAACACGTTTGCAAATCGATTCGCCATCGAACCAGCTGGTCGAGATCATCCGCCGTTTGACGATGCTCTGCCGATACTCACAGAGCTAAAGAAATCGTATGATTTGATTGTTGTCACCGCGCGGCTTCGTTCGCTCGAAGCTATTACGCGTGAATATCTCGAACTTCATTTTCCAGGAATATTTACCGACGTCATCCTCGCGAGTTACCAGATCGACCGAACACCAAAACACGTGATCTGCAAAGAGATCGGCGCTCGGAACATCATCGACGATCGCCTCACGTATGTGGAAGAGTACGCCGCAGCGGGGATGTACCCGATACTTTTTGGAGACTATCCGTTGAATCAGGCTGAACGCTTGTCAGGCCGCGTCGTTCGCGCTGCATCATGGAGGGACGTTCCTGAAGCGATCGGTAAGCAAATGGTGATCATTGGAAGCAACGCGCAGAGAGTCATCCTCTAATAAGCAGGAAGCCTTCAGTTGCCGACAATGCCTCGTTTGGATCCCTGAATGAATTCGATGATCTGATTGACCTCTGGGATGGAAGCCAGGCCCTCCGCAATTAATTGCTTGATGCCGTCGCTGAAATTGAGTCCTGAGGTATAGATCGTTGCGTAGGCCGATTTAATGGCCGCGATCGTTTCCGGAGATTTTCCTCGGCGTTGCAGACCGATCTTGTTGATACCGCTAAAGCGCAATGTTTCGCCGCCGATGAGCGCGAACGGAGGGATATCCTTGCGGATCTGTGAACCACCGCCCACCATTGCCATTGTGCCGATCAATGAGAACTGATGGATCAAACATCCTCCACCGATAATCGCGAATGACTCGATGCTCACGTGTCCCGCCATCTGGACCATGTTCGATAGGATCACCTCATCGCCGATCAGGCAATCGTGCGCGACGTGCGCATAGGCCATAACCAGACAGGACTTTCCGATGCGCGTTGTGCCGTCGAGCGTGCCGGCGTTGGTCTCGAAATTATGTTCAGTGGCGCGGTGAAGCGTTGCAAATTCCCGAATCGTCGTATCGTCGCCAACGATTACATAGGTCTTCTCCGAACCTTTGAACTTGAGATCCTGTGGAACATTCGAAACCACGGCTGCATGATGGACTTTGCATCGTTTGCCGAGCCTTGCGCCATGTCCGATGAATGCGTGATGCTGGATCACGCAACCCTCGTCGATCTCAACATCGTCTTCGATGATCACGTAGGGTCCAATCTCCACGTCGTCGGCAAGCACCGCACGCGGGTCGATAATCGCTGTAGGATGAATTGTTGGCATGATCAACCGGGCTCTTTATCGACGATCGCTGCCATGAATTCCGCCTCGGAAACCAGCTGACCGTCGACGGTCGCTGTGCCTGACATCTGAAATGTCTTGCCTCGTTCGCGCATCATCTTGAGTTCAAAGATCAATTGATCGCCGGGTACGACAGGCTTCCGAAATTTCGCCTTGTCGATCGACATGAAAAAGATCAATTTCTTCTCGGGATCTTCGACCGAATTAAGCAGCAGCATTCCTCCGGCCTGCGCCATCGCTTCGAGAATGAGGACACCGGGCATTACCGGCTTTTGCGGGAAATGTCCCATGAAGAAGGGCTCGTTGTACGTCACATTTTTAAGCCCAACGATCCGGCGAGCGCCTGCATCGAGATCCATCTCGATGATCCGATCGATGAGAAGCATCGGATAGCGGTGGGGCATGATGCGCTCGATCGCCTCAATATCGAAGATGACATTCTTGGTCGAAGTCGTCGTATATTTTTTAAGCATCGACTTTTTTGCGAAGAGCTTTCGAAGCTTGCGAGCGAATTCAACGTTTGAAGCGTGTCCCGGACGAGCGGCTAAGATTTGCGATTGCATCGGCGCACCGACAAGCGCAAGATCGCCCAGAAGGTCAAGCAGCTTATGACGAGCAGGCTCATTCTTGAAGCGAAGCTGACGATTGTTCAAGACGCCGTTCGTACCGAGAATGACCGATCCGGTGATGCCAAGTTTCGTGCTCATGCGAAGCAACTCTGCTTCGTCGAGATCGCGATCCACGATGACGATCGCGTTATCGAGATTGCCGCCTTTGATGAGTCCATGTTCGCGCAGCATCTCGACCTCATGCAAAAAGCAGAACGTTCGTGCCGGTGCGAACTCGGTAACGAATTCTTTTTGAAGCGAGAAAAGACCCGTGTGCTGACTCCCGAGCGCTGGATTGTGATAATCCACCATCACGGTCATTCGGTAATCATCAGCGAGCGGCAACGCTACCATCTCGACGCCCTTCGCTTCGTTCGAGTAGCTGATCGCTTCATCGATCACGAGATACATTCGTGCTGCCGATTGCTCTTCAAATCCGGCTGCAATCAATGTTGAGACATAGGGCTCGGCGCTGCCATCTCCGATCGGAGGTTCGTTGGCCGTTAGTTCAATGCGTACATTGTCGATCTCAAGACCCACGACTGAAGCGAGCACATGTTCGACCGTATGAACGCTCGCTCCATCGTTCGTGAGCGTAGTGCCTCGCGAGATATCTGTAACAAAATCTACAAGCGCAGGTATTTCTGGAGAGCCGTCGATATCTTTTCGGACAAAGCGAATTCCGTAGTTCTCGGGCGCTGGATGAAACTCGATCGTGCTCGCATTCCCCGTATGAAGGCCGACGCCTTCAAAACGGCTTGATGCACGAATAGTACGTTGATTTGGACGCATGCGTTGCTTTAGACACTCCCGAGCCACTTGAATTCACTGCAAAGATACCGCAAATAAGCGAAATCGCGACCTTTCTTGCATGATAGACGATCATTTTCCATATTCTTGACCCCAAACACGCTTGAATCGCCGAGAAGTTTAGTATATTTCGCAATCTGATAGGAGGTCGCTGGGCGCCAATCGTGGCTCAACCAGTACCCGCGTGCTCAAATCGCTCTTGAATGCTCGATCCATTGTGATGTCGAACAGCTTGTTGTTCTCGCTCCGTGCAGCATATAAATCTCGATCGTGGAAGCGAACGCAGTTTTTTGCGCTGGCTCTCTTGATCATTTTGTTTGGCGTCGGCTGCCGGCCATCGCAGCAGACGCGCCGCACCACAGCCGCCGCCGCCGCGCGAAATAACGCAGCCGGTGGAAAATCGACAGACTCGTTGCTGATCGTGCAGTCGCATCTCGTCGATCTGATCGACACGATGTCGACCGCGCTTGCCGTCGACCGCATGCGGATCAAGAATCTTGAAATCGAAGTTGCGCGTCTTCGCAGTCTGATCGAACAGCAACGCGTTCAAAGCTCGAGCGGGTACCGTCTGCCTTCGATGTCACCGCCTATGCCGCCTCAAACGCAGCCTTCGATGGTGCCGTCGTCCGCAAAAACATTCAGCGCCCCTCCGAGTGGAGGAATTCCGCCGGGCACCCCATTGCCAAGCTCTGGAACCGGTGGAAGTACGAGCCCTGAGCGATACGCTCGTGCACTACAGCTTTTTAACGAAGCGCGATACGAGGAGGCAATGAACGCCTTCGATGAACTCTCGCGCGATGACGCGGCCTCGCCCTATTCGCCCAACTATCTTTACTGGCGCGGCGAATCGCAGTATGCGCTCAGCAGGTATACCGATGCCGTCGCGAGCTTCCAGTCTGTCGTAGATGGATACGCAACATCGCCCAAAGCAGACGATTCGCAGTTCAAGATCGGAGAATCGTATGAAAAACTTGGCAACAAGGACGCCGCGAAAGCTGCCTACGGGCGGCTGCTCGCGCAATATCCCGAAACCGAATACCGCTCACGCGTCGAGGGCAGATTAAAACGACTTCAATAATAACACGCCGCGATAACCGCGCTATGAAAAAAACTCTTTCTACTGCCCTGTGTGCTTTGTTTCTATTGGTGAGCGGGATCGCGCTTGCACCAGCAAATCTTTTTGCGCAGGATGAAACGCTCGATGCTCCGCTTGAGGGACTGCCGACGATCTTCAGCGTAAAGCTAAGTGCCGGCTGGGGAATCGGCCGCTCGCGGCAGCTCTATGGCTATAACGGAGGCTCCCCAATTTATTGGAGCACCGGTGAAGGCGCGAAGATGAATCTCGCCCTCGATCTGCCGATCATTCCGATCGAAGTGATGAACACCGATTCGTTCGATGTCGGCTATAGCAAGACACCGGTTGTTGCGCTCGAACTTGAGGCCGCCACGGGATACCTGCCATCAACTGGCGGTACAACCGTTGATGCGCTTCCGGGCGGGATCTTGCAGACGACGACGCGTTCGACGGCTTACGTGCCCGTCACGCTCGGCCTTAATGCACGATCGAGCTTTGGCGCGGGAATGCCATCGATCTATATTGGTGCAGGCGGTGGGGTGTATCTGGTAGCGCTCTATGAAGAGAATGTTACGAATTCAGTCAATCCAAATCAAAACTTCACGCGCAAAATGTCGCCGCCTTTGCCCTTCGGGCTTTACGGCGCGATGGGCTTCGAATTCCCACTTGCTTATTCGCCTGACGATGGCAACAGCTTTTTCGATCTCTTTGGAGAGATCCGCTTGACCGAAATGTCCAACTACGTTTATTCATCCGTGATCACCAAGAGTTCGGACGGCTCGGTTTCAACCGTGAATACTACGGATGACAAGAGTCTTCTTTTCATGAATCAGTCGCAGCGCTCAGCTTCGAATGTTTCAATCTCGCTTGGGATCAAATTCAACATTTACTAATGGAGGCAATGCTCACGATGAAACGATACGCCTTCACGATGGCTATCCTGCTGATCGCAGGTTTAGCGTCTGTTTCCTGCAAGCCTCGCGCAAGTCGCTCGCGGACCCCTGCAAGAACGCCCGCCGCACAGCAGGCAACCGCACAAGGGACAACAGCCAAACAAGTGCTTTCGCGCACCGATAGCGCCATTGCGCGCGTCGCTGCGATGAATTCCGATCAAGCACTCGATCAAACTCCGGTTGCCACCGACGAACAGTCACAACGCACGCCATGGGGAGCGAACTACGTACCACGCCCAAACGGCAGCGATTACGAAGCGTATCAGGCAGGGCTTGCAGCTTTTAATGGCGGACAGTACGATCAGGCGATCGGTTCATTTTCTCAGACGGTCGTTTCAGGCCGCCCGCCGGAAATGGTGCCGAACGCATATTACTGGATGGGCGAATCGTATTTCGCGATGCAGCGCTACGCCGAGTCGTTGCCTTATTTCGAGTATGTCACGAATTCGGGGCCTGAATACAAACGGTCCATGGCTTTTTACAAACTCTCACTCGCTAATAACAATCTCGGAAACCGGCAGGCGGCAAATCTCTGGTACGAACGGCTGAGAAACGAATATCCAGGCTCGAGCTATTCAAAAAAACTGGCAGCATTGGGAATGCGCTGATTCGCAGCGCGTCCTTCAGCTTGCGGGGTTCGCCGAACGCCGCGACGCATCTCGCCTCTGCCACGGCCATAGAAGTAGCAAACTGATCTTCGCGTTATCATCGGAAAAAACCTCCGTTGCGTTTGTTCCCACAGCGAAGTCCGTATATTTATCCTTAGTCTTTCGCGCACCGGCGCATGTTTTCTCATGGCCTGCCGTTGAAGTTGGCGCGCAGGACCCCTTTGAGCGTTGCTCTTTATCTTTTTGGATCAATGAATCGTACGTTAGTTCGTTCGGCATTTTCTGAATTGCGCACAAAATTTCTCATCACTGGACTCGTAGCGGGACTCCTTGCACTGGGGTCGTGCAATAAGTCGAGCGCTCCAACGGGTGATACGATCCCGGTCGGAGAGTTTGCTTCGATGACAGGCAACACCGCGACGTTCGGGCAATCGGTCCATTCGGGCGCAGTACTTGCGATCGACGAGATCAATAGCGGTGGTGGTGTGTTGAGCAAAAAGATCAATTTGATCACGGAGGACGATCATTCTGATCTTCAGGATGCGGCAGCGGCTGTCCGCAAACTTATCGATCGTGATCAGGTTGTTGCACTGCTCGGCGAAGTTGCCTCCGGCCGCTCGAAGGCGGGCGGACCGATCGCACAATCTTCACAGATTCCGATGATCTCGCCGGCGTCTACGAATGAAGATGTTACCAAGATCGGCGATTATATTTTTCGTATCTGTTTTATCGACTCCTATCAAGGTCAGTCGATGGCGCGCTTCGCTCTGACCTCACTTGGGAAGCGGCGGGCTGCTGTACTCGAAGATATGAAATCGGATTACTCGGTTGGATTGAGTAAATCTTTCCGTGAAACATTTGAGGCGGCCGGCGGCAAAACGGTAAGTGATCAGTCTTACACGACCGGCGACAAAGATTTTCATGCGCAGCTTACCTCCATCCGTAGCTTCAACCCGGATGTGATCTTTGTGCCAGGATATTATAACGAAGTTGGCCTTATCGTTCGACAGGCCCGCGAACTTGGGATCACCTGTCCGATCATCGGCGGTGACGGCTGGGATTCGCCAGAACTTACGAAAGGCAACGAAGCGGCATTCAACAACACGTTTTTTTCGAATCACTTCGCTACCGAAGATCCCGACCCTGTCGTACAGGATTTCGTGAAAAAATATCAGAAGAAATACGACGGGAAAATGCCGGACGCAATGGCTGCGCTTGGTTATGACGCGGCCCGCATTCTTGTCGATGCGATCAAGCGAGCCGGATCGACGGACCACGTGAAACTTCGCGACGCAATCGCACAAACGAAAAATTTCCCCGGCGTCACCGGAATGATCACGCTCGACAAGGACCGCAATGCTTCGAAGCCGCTTACGATCCTTCGAATCGTCGATGGGAAATTCCACTTCGCACAACGCATTGGTGCAAATGGTGAAGCGCTGACCCCATTCGATCCTTCCGGCAAGACAACGATGGCTCCTGCAACGAGTGCGAATGCAAGCGCACCCGCAAAGGGAAGCACTCCTGCGACCGCACCGGCTCCGCCAACGCCTCCGGCAACCAAGTGAAGCTTGAGCGCAGAAATTCGCTCGGAGATCATGGACTGATCCAATGAATCAGATCCTTCAGCAACTTGTCAACGGCATTTCGCTCGGCGCGATCTACGCATTGATCGCGCTCGGCTATACCATGATCTATGGCGTGCTTCGCTTCATCAATTTTGCGCACGGCGACGTGTTCATGGTGGGTGCGTTCATGGGTTATTATGCAGCGACGTGGGTTTCCAGTATCGCGCCCATCGGAACGGTACCGGCGGCGATACTCGTGTTCCTAATTTCAATGACGATTTGTGCGGTGCTCGGTGCGGCGATCGAATTCCTCGCCTATCGACCACTCCGCAATCGGCCGAAGCTCACCGTACTGATCACAGCGATCGGTGTTTCGCTGTTTCTCGAATATGTCGGTCAGCATCCAGCAGTATTCGGTCCCGATCCAAAAGGCTTCCCTTCGATCATCTCGTCACGACCGATCATTCAGTCGACGCTTCTTACGCTCAATGTGGTTCAGGTCGTTGTGATCGGTGTGTCGCTGATGCTCATGTTTGTGCTTAGGTTCGTCGTGATGCGAACAAGGATCGGAACCGCGATGCGTGCTGTGAGCTACAATCAGCAGGCAGCGAGCCTCATGGGGATCAACATATCGCTCGTGATCACGTTCACCTTCGCGGTCGGCAGTGCGCTCGCCGCCGCAGGTGGTATCCTGTATGCTTCGCAATATCCGAGTATCGATCCGCTCATGGGCATCATGCCGGGCTTAAAAGCTTTCGTGGCGGCGGTGCTTGGCGGTATCGGAAATATACCGGGTGCAGCGCTTGGCGGATTTATCATTGGGATTGTCGAGACGTTCGCTGCGGGTACGTTCTTATCGACCTATCGCGATGCCATCGTCTTCGCGATCCTGATCGGCATCCTGATCTTCAAGCCGAGCGGATTGCTCGGCAAGAAAGAGATCGAAAAAGTTTAACCAGATCACCACAGTGCGCTCGAACTACGTACTCCTGATCGCTCTTGCATTCGTCTTTGCGGCCTCGCAGGGAATAGGATTTCTCAATCACTATTACCTGCAGATCCTGATGTATATCGGGTTCAACATTATTCTCGCGACGAGCCTCAATTTGATCAACGGCTTCACGGGCCAGTTCTCGCTCGGTCATGCAGGCTTCATGGGCGTGGGCGCCTATTCGGCGGCGATCGTATCGACCTATCTGACGACGCACGGCTTCGGCACCGATGGCGCGATGGGTTCGGTCGTGCTTCTCGTCTCGCTGCTCATCTCGGGATTTATCGCAGCGCTTGCGGGACTCGCAGTCGGCTATCCAAGTCTGAGACTAAAAGGGGATTACCTTGCGATCGTCACGCTCGGTTTTAATGAGATCATTCGAGTGATCATCCAGAATGTCGATTTCAAGATCGGCGGTGTCGATTATGTTGGAGGCGCCCGAGGATTCACAGTGCCAAAGCTTACAACATTTGCGTGGACATTTGGCGTTGCGGTCGTAGTCGTTTGGGTGATCGAAAATCTTATAAATTCGACCTATGGCCGGGGATTCCTTGCGGTTCGCGACGATGAAGTTGCCGCAGAAGCGATGGGCGTAAACACCACGAAGTTCAAAGTGCGGGCGTTCGTGATCGGAGCTTTTTGTGCCGGCATCGGCGGAGGCCTCTTCGGTCATTTCATCCAGTATATCAACCCAGATAGTTTTACCTTCCTGAAGTCGATCGAGATCGTTGTCATGGTGATCCTCGGCGGTATGGGTTCGACGCCTGGCGTGATCATCGCCGCCATCGTACTGACCATCCTTCCTGAAGCGCTTCGCGAGATCGATCAGTACCGCATGATCGTTTATTCGCTCTTGCTGATCATCCTCATGATCGCGCGGCCTCAGGGACTCTTCGGTACCGAATCGATAAAGCGCCGGACGAAGAAACGCCGGGCGAGTAACCCAGCAACCGCGATTACGTAGCAAGTGCATGGATACGCTCTTCTCACCATGGCGTAGTCAGTACATCGCTGGCTTCAAGAATGAACCTGCGGAAAAGCGGTGCGTCTTTTGCGATGCGCTGACCGCTACGGAAGATAGCGAGACACTATTGGTCTTTCGCGGGAATGAAGCGTTTGTGATCATGAACCGCTACCCCTACAACAGCGGACATTTGCTTGTCCTACCAAAACGTCACACGAACGAATTCGCAAAGCTAACCGAATCGGAATCACGGGAGTGTCAGCGATTGCTCGAGGCCTCGCATGTTGCGCTGACGGGAATGGTCAAACCGGATGGCTTTAACATTGGTATGAATCTCGGGCGTAGCGCAGGTGCTGGCATCGACGACCATCTGCACTGGCATATCGTCCCCCGATGGAACGGCGACACGAACTTTATGCCGGTTCTGGCGGATGTTAAACTCGTAAGTGAAGATATCCCGAAACAATGGCGCACGTTGCACGAACGCTTCCCCACAATTGTTGCATCTCGCTGAAAACCGTATACAATTTTTTCGCATCATGAAACCAACGTTACTTCTTCTTTTGGTCGCTTGCTTCGTAACCAGTTTCGCAGGCAATGCGAGTTCGCAATGGGTGACGAATGACAGCGCGAACGGCCTGATCTATGGGACGCTTGGCGAGCCCTACGCGCATAATGCCGAGGGACCGCCGGACCTTCGCTATGCACCGATGGATTCGACGAGTGCAAGCACGCTTGATATGGGCTTCAGCCGCGACACTGCGAAGCACCGCTGGCTTCCGATCCTTCCGAAAGCCCGGTTGGTCATTTACGGCGCAAAAGATCCGAACAAAGATTCGTCCGCGCTTTCACTTCGCTTTTTCGCGGTGGATGCAAGCGGAGCGCTGACGGCCGAGTCTCGAGAGTTCATCGTGGAGCCTGGGGTCGCCACGATCACGGTCCCCGACACCATGTACACGTATCTTGAACTCACCACAACCGGAGCCGGTACAAAAGTCGGTTCGCACGGATTTTATCTCGATGCGATCACCCTTTATGAAAATTTTGGCGCACTCGGAGTTGGTCAATATATCGCGCCTAAAGTTGCCGCACTCGCGAATTATCCGAACCCGTTCACGGCTGGGATGCGAACGAATATCAACGTTCATCTCGACAGGCCCGGCACTGCGATCGTCGTCATTTCGGATATTGTTGGTCGTGAAGTGTCGAGAAGTGTTCTTGGTCCGGTTTCGTCAGGCGATCACACAGTTAGTTTTAGGGCGCCAGGGGCCGGAGTGTACTATGCACGCCTCATGATCAACGGTGCATTCAGCGGTCCGATGCTGAAAATGGCTGCACTTCGCTGATCAAATTTTCAACGTTCAAATCCGAAGTGCTCATCGCGTCCGTTAAGGGTGCATGAGCACTTCGATCGTTTGGCACCGTACCGATCTTCACACTCTCAAACTCCCTCCGTTCCCAGTTCGCTGTTCCCTATTCCCCGATAAAAAGAACGCAATTGAATCATCACCGATCGTGTTAAGAGAACCATGCTCAAACAGTACGTACCGCTCATTGCTGCGATCATTCTTCTTTTTACAGGAGCGCTTTTTACCTATTTCGAAAGCATCTATCTACAGGATCAAGCGGCGGAGATCGGACCCGATGGCAGCAAGATCGCAATGTGGATGTGGGTTTTTCGTTTGCTCACAATGCTCTTCGCAGCGGTCGGCGCTGCGTTCCTCTATCTACTGGTCAAACGCCTCTCCCATCCCTGAGATCATTTGCTCGTGTTTCGGATCAGGAATTCACGCTCCTGTTTTGAAAGGCTGTCCATTCCCTTTGTACTGATCTTATCAAGGATCGCGTCGATCTCCACTTCAACGGACCGCGACTCCGCAGCCCTTCGCGCGGGTAAGATGTTGTCGACCGATTTAAGTACGCCGCGCCCCACGGCATACTGCCGGAATTTGATGTGAAATAAAACTGCGGCAGAAAGTGCGGCGAAGAACGGCGGGAAGAGATTTGCCCAACTGAGGTTCATGTGCATCGAATCCATCGGAATGATCGCTAAGAAAAACAGAATCACCGCTATCACCCAAACACGTATCTGAACAACGCCGAAGATCGAGACCTCACGTTTTGGCCATAGATAGGTAAAGCCAGCAAGCACGAACATCGACAGAAATCCGGGCGCCACAACTACTGCAGAGGGATCCGCCAGCGCAATAATGAGTCCGCAGGCAAGTACGCCGATCGCTAAGAAGATAGCGAGCGTCGTTGTATGGACGATCTTCTCAAGCTCAGCTCCGAAAAAAAAGATCAGCATACATGTCGCAAGAACAGGAAAGACTGTGATCGAAGCAAATGGATACGTGAGCAACCGCCAGAACTGAAAATGGGCGATTGCATAGTTGCCTTCGAGCGCGGTGAGGCTTGAGGATCTTGACTGCGTTATCAACGAAAGCAGCAGCATAACCACGAGCGCTACGATCAGAGATCGTGTCAGCGGCGGAAGACTTTTGAACATGAACGTCGGATGAACTTTGGCGGCCGGTGCCGGTAAACGAGCCTAACAGCTCCCAAAGGGGTTATGTTTGCATAGAAGAATTACTTGAATGAATAAAACAAAACACTAAAGCGATGCCGATTTTTTTCACGATGATGGTTGTGGGTGCTGCGGGAATCGTCTATCTTTGTTACAAGGACGTACCAGGTGCGCCGTGGAATAAGCGCAAGAACAAAGTGTGATCTCGCAGCGAGCTACTTTGTCCTCACTTCAAAACCGAGCTTTTCCAGCGATGGAATAAGCCGCTTGATGTGATCGCCTTGAAGTTCGATCGTGTTTTCGCGGACGGTGCCTCCTGTCCCGCATTCCTTTCGCAATCTCGCAGCAAGATCGTCGAGACTGAGCGGCGACCTGACGAATCCCTCGATCACCGTCACGATCTTTCCCCGACGTCCGCTTTTATCGAGTGTAACGAGCACTGATTGGCCCTCACCAACGCTTCGATTCTTTGCCTTTTCCGCATGCTCGTTCGCGATCGTCTGACGCTCTTCTTCGGTTAAAAATCCTCCGAGGGCGCTTAGATCCGTTAGCTTTGCCATCAATGATCAAACGGGAAAATGATCAGACAGGAAGGAATCCGACGGAACCGATCACGACGCCAACTGCGCCGGCGATGAGAATATCGCGGATCGCCTTTTCACGATCGACGGTTCGAAATTCATTGGCGATCTTCGATTTTTTCCCATTCACCTCTGACATCCCTAACGCTCCATTGACGACGCAGAAATGCTCACTCGCCTGTCTAAAATTGAGAACGGCAGCAAAGGCAAAAAAAGCCGCGGCAAGGAAACGACCCGTTGGTGGGGCGTGCAGAATGAACAATGTGACGACGACCGCTACACCCGCGATGGTAGAGATCCACGCGAGCCGTTGTCGAGCGTTAACGCCCGGCGCATCTAAATTGCATGCGCCAGCCTGATAGACCCTCGAGTCAGTTTCCATCTATAATCCAAACGCATAACTGATACCGGCGCGCAGCGTCGCGACCCTGCCATTGCCAAGCGAGCTCGGCAATCCGGCGGATGTTGAATAATGGGGGGTGCTGAGCGCGTCAAGTATCGGCACCGTTCCTGTGAGCAGTAGCGAAAATCCCGCGCCATTGTTATCGACAAGTACCGGAATAGCTGCTCCTACTCGGATCTCAAACAAGGTGTTGATGTCCGATTTGTTCAAGTCGGTAAAGTTAGTCGATAGATTTTCGCTGACGGCGGCGCCGAGCGGCAGCCCGATGCCGAGACCTAAGGTCAGGTCGTGCCAGTAAATACCAGGCAAGAGCGTGATGTAATGAAAATCGGTGATCGTCGATTTCGACGCGTCGTCTGTGTTCGCGAATTTCGTTGCACGGTCATCGTAGGCGAGGCCAAGAGTAAAACCCATCGCGTTGGATCCTGCGATCTGATACTGCAGGCCGAGATTGTACCCGAGCCGGATATTCGATTCTCTACCTTCGGGAGGGGTTCCGATGAAGAAAGCAGGACCGATCGAAAAGATCGGAGAGATAGTAGTCTGCGCCTGCGCAAAGTTCGGAATTATGGGTGCTGTTAACAGGAGAGCTACGAGAGCAAATTTCGTTCGTTTCATGGTATTTGGCTTTGAGCAATTCATTTAAGGTTGCCTACAGCAGGAATTAGACCATCTTCGGTCCAGAATGAAAAAGGGCCAATATCAGCCGTTTTTTCGTTGATTGGTTTCGTGTGTATAAACTTTATTCATCGTTGGCGCACCTTTGCGGAAAGAATACCATCCTTTTTGGGCGCAATCGCCAGACGAGCTCCTGAACAGGGAGTAATGAACTTTGTCAGCCATCAGCAGACTAACCACGGCATATTGTACGCGGGTCCAGATGAAAGAAGCCAACATCAATAAACGAAAGTTCGAGGGAAATGGTGCCCAAAAAAGCACTTGTCCGGTGTCCGGTGTCGGGTACCAGTATCGGATGTCGGGTATCAGGTGCCGGGTTTCCGGTGTCTGAGGGTATTGGTGGCGAAGATCGATTCAACCGCGTCTATCGCTCGAGAAGAGCGCTTCAGATGAGGCTTTGGATTGCCGAATCACCATGAATGTTTTGAGGATGGTTTCCTGGTTATGATCATGCGCGTGCTTTCATGCTCCCTGTGCCCGACACCCGGCACCCGACACCCGACACCCGGCACCCGACACCGGAGACCCGACACCCGCCCCCTAATCCCGTAACTTTGCACAAATGAGAACTCGCGCTGTCTTTTATATTGTGCTTGGGGTCTTGATCCTGGCAGCCTTGCTTGCTGCGGATCTGATCGCGCATGGATATAGGGCATTGCAAGGTGTGTCGTTCGAGCTCTTTCGCGCAATCCTGCAGGGCGTTGCGCTGAGTTGGTTATTGCGCGGCGCGTACACGCTTTTTTTTCGACAGTCGATGATCGCCCGTGCTGGTGATCACGAGGAAGCGGTGTTGTGGCCTGTGGTTCTGGCCAAGCGCTTCATCGTCGTGAGCGTTTCGGGTTTTGCCCTTGCATTCCTGCCACTGCTTTTTCGGCTATCGCTAAGTAAGCAGAACACGCCTCAGACCTTCCCGACAGTCATCTCGATTGACTTCATGGGTGCCGTCTGGCTTTCGGTGATGGTCGCTGTGACGCTTTCGTTTTGGCAACTCTCATTTGTGCGGCAACAAACCCAATTCGCTCGCCGACGATTTATGGGCTGGGCGGTTGCAGCCGGAATTTACGCCTTGCTCTATTTCCTCATTCAAGCTGGCGTCATTCCCAGCGATCCTGCGGGTCTCGCAATTCTCTCCGTGCTCGGACTATCTGTAGCGCTCGCAGCGATCCTGCTTGGCTATCGTGTGCCCTGGGTTCCGCATATTCCGCGTGCCGGCAAGCGGAGGTTGATATGGTTTAGTCTTGCGAATGTCGTATTCGCCGCAGCGCTTGCCATCGCCTACGATGGAAATTCGCTCACCAGCGATCTCTTCGCCGGTTATGCGATCTACTGGCATGGTGCTTCGAGCGCGCTCTTTGGGACGGTTGCGATCTATTTCGTCTTTGTCTTTTTCAGCACGCTGTTTTCGCTTTCCTCGACCGATCTTGTCGAGCGTAAATCGGCCGAGGTAAAGTCGCTCGTCAAGCTCACTCGTTTTAGCTCCGACGTTCTTTCAAGCGAACTGCTGCTCGACCTTCCACGGCTCGCCGAGCAGATCACCACGTTGGCGCGAGAGGCAACAGGTTCGGACTGCGCGTGGCTCGAGCTTCGCTCGAACACCTTCGCACCCGGCCGAGAACAGGACGGCGAGGTGATGGTGCGTTCGCAAATCGGAATCGACTTCGACAGTGCGGAAAAGATCATGGCAACCTCGGAGCACTTTCCGGAAAGTCAGGCGATCATTTCGCCGCGCGAAGAACTTGAAAAAACTCGGAAAGCTTTTGTGTTGCGCAAGCGCCGTAACAATCGTGAACTTGCAGCGATCGCGAGCAGCACTTCGATCGTAACCGCATTGCATTCGCTCGTCGCTGTGCCGCTGCTGCGAAAGAACGAAGTTCGCGGAGGACTCTATGTCGGCAAACGGAAGGAAGATGGCTTCGACGACGATGATCTGACAGTACTCAGTGCATTTAGCGACGTTGCTTCACTCGCACTTGAAACTGCACGTCTTCTCGCCGATTCTATCGAAAAACAAAAATTCGATGGCGAGCTTCGCGCAGCGCGAGCGATGCAGAAGAGTTTGATCCCCGAAAAATTTCCGGATGTCGATGGATTCGAAATTTCCGCTTTCAGCATCCCGGCTTATGATGTCGGCGGAGATTTTTATGACAGCACTGTTCTCTTCGATGGCTCGATGGTAATCGTGATCGGCGATGTCTCGGGCAAGGGAATTTCGGCTTCGATGTATATGGCAGAAACGAAGGGGGTCGTGCAGGGCATGGCGCCGCTCATGCAAACGATGCCGGATCTTTTGCAAGGCGCAAACAATGCGCTCCTCAGAAATTTGCCCGCGCAATCTTCGATGCGCCGTTCGTTCGTGACGCTCGGATTGGTAAACCTGAATAAGTCCGGAGTTCGCTATTGCCGGGCCGGTCACACGCCGCTCCTCATCGTTCGAGTCGGTGGCGTCTATGAGATCCTGCAGCCGAAGGGGATGGCGGTCGGTATTATGCCGCAGACGATCTTCAATCAAGTGCTCGAAGAACGCGAGATCGAGGTTGGGGTGGGTGATCTCATCGTGCTCTTTAGCGATGGTATCACCGATACGCGTAATGAAGCTGGCGAAGATTTCGGTTATACCCGGCTGGCCGAGATCGTAACGGCACTTCGCATGAGCGAATCCACAAATCAGATCACCGACGGCGTGCTTAAAGAACTAACGATATTTTCAGCGTCCCAAAGTTATGGCGACGATGCAACGCTTGTCGTGATCAGAGTCACCGGCGAACCAAGTTTACAATAAGTACCAACATGCTCAACTCACAAAGGACCCAACATGGCAACTGAATCACCGGCTCGATTTTCAGTGCGCGAAGTCGAAACGGGCGAGCCCGGAATCACACTCATCGAGCTGGCGGGCGAGCTCGACGCACACACAGCACCTGATTTCGAACACTTTCTCGAACGGATCGTCCGCGAAGAAAAGCGCTCCAAGCTTATCCTCGATTTTCACAATCTCGAATATATTTCGAGCGCAGGCCTCGGAGTGCTCATGGGCTTGATCGAAGAAGTCCGCGCGCATTCGGGCGATATGAAGCTCGCAGCATTGCCCGAGAAGATCTTTCACGTGCTCGACTTGCTCGGATTCCCGGTAGTGTTTCAGATTGTCCCGACAGTTCGGGAAGCTATTCAGCAGTTCAGCTAATTCTCGATGCCTAAGTCGCGCAACGCATCCGGACATTCGGCGACACTCTCGGTGCCGCCGGAGTTTGGTATGCTTATTACGTTGCGAGAATTTGTACGAAGCGAGTCGAAGCGTTGCGGGCTATCGGCAGCCGCCATCGATCAGCTATCACTTGCGGTCGATGAAGCTGCGACAAACATTATCGAACATGCGGTGCGCGGGATGCCACATGCGATCACCTGCACCTGCGTAATTGATGATGTGGGCGAAGCGCTCATCTGCACGCTCGATTACGAATCACCAATGGCGTTCACTCCGGAAGCAACGCCCAAAAGCGATTCGATCCGAGCACGAGTCGGTGCAATGCAGCGAGGCGGTTTGGGAGTCTATCTGGTGCATACGCTCGTCGATTCGGTCGAATATTCGAGAGAGGGCAGGCGCAATCGGATCGTCCTGACAAAACGGCTGAACGAGCCATAGCGCAACGCTTTGTATATTTGCTGAGTTGTTTAAAGCTTCTCGGAAGATCGTTAAGGGAAAGCCTGTTGAGAGTGCTGAGATATTATCAAAAAAGGAGAGATCAGTGTCGAACGAGCATAATGGCAAATCGAGCTTAGACGCGCACGAAGAACACATGCAGGTCAGCGGCATCGAGCGCTGGCTGTTTGGCGAGAAGGGGAGCACCCCAACGCCACTTCCGAAGCCACAACGGACCGACCATGACGATCAGCACGTCTCGAAAGAATATGCGCAGTATTTCAAAGACAAGGGCGCAAGTGCGACCGACGAAGAGTATCAGCAGATACTGAAAGAGCGTACCGGCCACGCAGGCGATGCGGAAATGGTCGTGCCTGCGGGTTATGCCCCCGTGACGTTTCTCGAAGCCGACGTGACGCTCATCACACCGATCGGTGCGAACCTCCGCGAACTGTGTCTTGACAATAACATCCCGCTTTATTCCGATCTCGCAAAAGTTTTGAACTGCCGCGGACTCGGGCTCTGCACGACGTGCCGCGTTGAAGTGACGCCTGCCGACGGCGTATCCGCACCGACAAAGATCGAAAAGCTCCATCTCATCAAGTATTTCCCGAAACAGCGGTTGAGCTGTCAGTGCGAAGTGACCGGACCTGTGAAGATCTCGACGAAGCCTGCTCGCGAATACGGGAAGTCGTTCGATAACTTTGTTCGTCAGAGCGCGCTCTTCGGATTCTTCAGTCTCATCATGCTCTCGATCCTGCTTGTGATCGGATTTGATGTAGTAGGGAAGTGGTTCTGAACTGAGGCCTCGATCATGAGGCCCTTCGTTTCCAAAGGCCTCGTAGTTCAGTTGGATAGAACATCAGTTTCCTAAACTGGGTGTCGCAGGTTCGAGTCCTGCCGAGGCCACACCTTCGATCGCGATCGTGCAATCCGCGCTGCAATGCTCCCTCATGGTTTTACTGGCTTCCAGAGCATACTCCGCAACGGAAAGAGGGTCACAAATCCATCCCCACTGTAACCTTTGACCAAGGGAAGGTTCTTAGGTTGTGATTGTGAATGCCGCCGCCGTTATCATTAGTGCTACATCACTGATACCTGTTTGTCATTCGACGGGAAGGTATCGTTTTGCAAGAGTTCGTCAGGAGTTACATTGAGTGCGAGAGCAATTTGTTCAAGAGTGTCAAGCGTGATGTTTAGCACGCCTCGTTCAAGCCTTCCGATGGAAGAAGGATGAAGATCGCTGATCTCGGACAAGCGCTCTTGGCTGAGGTTGGCAGCACGTCGGAGCCTTCTGACGTTTTCTCCTGTGATTTTCTTAGTCTTACTCTCAAAATGAGAATAAGGTAGCGAATCGTGCACATATACACCAGAGCACATGCGCCGGCTTTTGGAGATATATTCGTATGGCAATGACGAATCAATTTTTATTTACCTTACTGCTGGTGCTGGCGAGCTTAATTCTCGCTGGGACTGTCGGCGCCCAATCGGCAGCCGATCCGAAGGTGATCGATTTTACCGCGAGGATGGATACGCTTGCCGTAACTACGAGCCCTTATGAGGGTATTTACACGAATTTGAATTGTCGGCGACAAGATTCTGATGGCTGGGAAGATTTCGACATAGCCTACAACACGGGGGCAGGGTATAGCGCGCTGCGCAATGGGGGACCTTGGCTTTTTGACACGGTCGGTAGACCTCACCTTGCGGGAGAAGCGATTCAATATGGAGATTTTACTGGAGATGGAGTAGGCGACATTATCGACAACGATCTGAAGTTTCATCGAGGCATCGCCGGGTCCCCATATTTTGACAGTGCTGGCGGTGCATGGTTAACAATGCACGATTCTCCAGGACGCTTTCCAATTGGTGCGGTCGATTACGATCACGATGGCGTTCTTGACTATGTCGCAGAGATGTACTTGACGGGCTCCTATCTTGCGGTCTATCGAGGTCGTACCGGCTTTGGGAGCGACGGCATTTATCAGTATCCCGATGACTCGCTGAT
>JBBSDW010000013.1:0-33987 GCA_038240295.1 Kapaibacterium sp. (SeqCode) | reverse complement strand
TTCTTGTCGTGTATTTTAAGTTTTAGATCTTCGTTCGCCCAGCATAATGCGGAGTCGCTAAAGCATGCGCGCGCGGGATATGAGTTCGAGCAGCAAAATCAGCTTTCGCAAGCGTTGTACGAATACAACGCCGCGATCGCGAATGATCCCAAATATCCATATCCCGTCGAGCGCATCGCAGCGATGTACCAGAAGCTGCACAATTACCCGCTCGCGATCCAGTTCTATACGCGCGCGATCAAACTCGATTCCGCATCCGACGTGTACTCGTTCTATAATCTCGGGCTCTCCTACCGCTCGGTGACGAAGCATGATAGTGCGGTGATAAATTTTAAGGAATTCGTGCGCCGCATGCACGCGGTTTCGAAATCGGATACGCTCGCGATGAACGATGCAGATTGGTGGATCCAGTTTAATCTTGGATGCATCGCCGAACGCGCGAAACCAAAAGACACGAGCAACCCGACTGGCATTTCTCCGAATGTCAATTCGAAGTACGATGAATTTGGTCCCTCGGTAACGGCCGATGGCGAGACGCTCTACTTCACCTCGCGCCAGCCTTCGACCAACAGAACGCAATACGCCGAGACGAGTGATTACGGCGACGATCTTTTCGTAGTCCATAAAGACACTTCCGGCAACTGGGGCAAACCTGCGGCGCTCCCGCTTCCGATCAATTCGGCCGACGACGAAGGCGCTGCCTCGGTTACGGCAGATGGTCAGTCGCTTTATTATTCGCTCTGCCGGCGTCCCGATGGATTTGGTGAGTGCGATCTTTATATATCAGAGTTGGCGGGTGATAATTTTTCGCGTCCACAGAATTTGGGTTCGCTTGTGAACTCGGCGCAGTGGGATGCGCAGCCGAGTTTGACACCCGATGGTCATACGATGTATTTCTCAAGCCGCCGCCCGGGTTCGATCGATGGCTCCGAAGATATCTGGGTCGTCTATAAAGGGACGGACGGTACGTGGGGCAAACCGGCGAATCTCGGTGAGCAGGTCAACACCCGATTTTCGGAGCGCTCCCCTTTTATTGCGGCCGATGGCAAAACGCTTTATTTTTCTTCGAACGGTCATCCGGGCTTCGGCAATCACGATCTATTTATCACGCGCAAACTTGACGATGGCACCTGGTCGGTGCCGGTCAATCTTGGCTCGCCGATCAATACCGAGGGCGATGATGTGTTCATGACGATCCCCGCACGCGGAACGCTGATGTATTATAGTTCGCAGCGCTCGAACCCGAAGGGCGATCTCGATATTTATCAGGTTACGCTGCCAAAGCGATTTCAACCTGGGCCCATCACGGTTGTAGCGGGACGCGTTTATGATAGCAAGACGCTCAAATCGCTCGCGGCAAATATCGAGGTGACCGATCTCAAAACGAATACGCTCGTCGCGGTGTATCATACGAATGCTGTCACCGGCAAATATTTTCTGACGCTTGGCACCGGACGTTCGTTTGCAGTCACTGCATCGGCACCGCACTATACCTTCTTTTCACAAAACTACACGGTGCCGGATACGATCTCCTACAAAGAAGTCGTCTTTAACGTAGCGCTTATTCGCGTCGACAGCATTTTTGCTACGATCGACACGACGGAAGAACCCATCGACACCATCGACCATCCGATCGACACGACGAATAAGCATGTGAGCAACGGCAATCATCCGACGGATCACACCATCGATACCACCTCTGCGCCGATCGCGCTGAATAATCTCTTCTTCGATTTCAACAAGGCGACATTGCAGCCGGAGTCGATCCCGGAGCTAAATAATCTTATTCGCTTCCTGAAACAGAATCCTAAGATCAGGATCGAGATCTCGGGCCACACCGATTCCGTCGGCACCGCCGATTTCAATATGCGCTTGTCGCAATCGCGAGCGGAAGCAGTTAAAACGTATCTTGTTGGACACGGCATCACTGCAAGGCGTCTGCGTGCCAAAGGTTATGGTATGACGCAACCGGTAGCCGATAATAGCACCGACGAAGGTCGTCAGAAAAATCGCCGCACAGAGTTTCGAATTCTGAAGTCATAGCAACAAAAAGTCATAGCAACAAGCAGTCATAGCAGCATGAAGAGGATCGGGATCTTCGGAGGCACGTTCGATCCGCCCCATCTCGGGCATTTGATCGCGGCAGAGAAGGTGCGGGAAGCTTGCGTGCTCGATGAGGTGCTGTTCGTGCCGGCCGCCCTCCCGCCGCACAAAGCGGGTCAGTCTATCAGTGAGTCCTATCACCGCCTTGCAATGACAGAGCTGGCGACTCAGGATAACGCCTCGTTTGACGTATCCGATATCGAGCTTGTTCGAAGCGGTCCTTCGTACACGTTCGATACGCTTTTGGCGCTCAGATCACCTATGAAGGTATTGTCGCTCATCATCGGCTACGATAATTTCGCGACGTTCGATACGTGGCATCGCTACAAGGAGATCGCTCAGCTCGCAACACTGATCGTGGTTGCGCGAGGTCCAGATCGTGATGACGCAGCCGATCTGCCCGAGAACGTAAAGCTGCTGGAGCTGCCGTTGATCGATATTTCGAGTACAGAGATTCGTGCTCGTGTGCGCGAAGGGAAGTCGGTTCGTTATCTCGTGCCTGAACCGGTTCGGGAATATATCGAGCGTGAAGGGCTTTATAGATAGATGAAGCGCAACCGGCATTTTCCGCAACATGTGATCCTCTGGCTCGGAGCGATCACGATGTTCTTCCCTATCGTTTGGATGCTGCTTCTTTCGCTCTCGGATAATCCACCGGGAGATGTTACGCTGCCTGAATTACTCTCAGGGCATTTCACGCTTAAAAATTACAGCGAAGCGCTCAGCAGCGATTCATTCGGCATTTATTTTCTGAACTCCGTGCTCGTCAGCACGATCATCGCGATCGTTAGCTCCTATCTCTCAGTGATCGTGGCCTATGCATTCGCGCGCCGGAGATTCCCATTCAAGAAACTTGTCTTCGGATCCGTACTCGCGATTCTCATGGTGCCGCCGCATGTCGTTATGATCTCGCTTTATCGCGAGATCGTAGTTTTTGGATGGATGAATAGCTATCTCGCGCTGATCGTCCCATTCGTCGTTACGCCGTTCGGAATATTTTTGATGCGGCAATTCATTGAAGAATTACCGAAAGAACTTGAAGAAGCCGCAACGATCGATGGCGCTTCGACGTGGCTCGTGTTGCGCTCGATCGTTTTCCCGCTTGCAAAGCCGATGCTGGTCGTGCTCTTTATCTATCAGTTTCTGACTGCCTGGAATTCGTTTCTGTTTCCGTTTCTGTTTGTCAACACTGCATCGATGCGGACACTGCCTGTGGGCCTTGCGTTTTATCAGGGCAAACAGTCGATCGACTGGGGGCATCTTATGGCGGGCGCTGGCATGAGTGCGATCCCAGTGTTGATCCTCTTTGCGATCTTTCAGCGAAAGATCATCGCCGGTCTAACTGCGGGCGCAGTGAAAGGTTGAAGCCAAATGAACGCGTATGAACTCAGCGAACGCATTAAGCAGATCGCGCTCGAAGCCGGATTTTCTAAAGCAGGCATTACCTCTGCGGATCCCTTTCGTCAAGCGAGCGATCACCTGACCGAGTGGCTCAATGCCGGAATGCAAGGCTATATGAGCTACATGCAGCGCAATCAGGAGAAGCGGCTGGATCCGAAGGAGATCCTTCCCGGCGCAAAAAGCATTCTCTCGCTCGCGCTAAATTATTTTACCCCAACTGCGCACGACGAGGAACACCTAAAAATATCGCGCTACGCATGGGGCACCGATTATCACGAAATCATTCCAGGGATGCTCGCGGAAGTACTTCGACAAATTAAGCTCATTGCGCCGGAGGCCGAGGGGCGCTACTATGTCGATACCGGTCCTGTCATGGAAAAAGCTGTTGCCGAGCGCGCCGGAGTCGGGTGGATCGGTAAACATTCGAATGTGATCACGCGCGAACTTGGATCGTGGGTGTTTCTTGCGGAGATCTTTTTGAATCTTGAGCTTATCACCGATGCTCCAGCTGAGGATCTTTGTGGCACATGCACGAAATGCCTTGAAGCATGTCCGACAGATGCGATCGTTCAGCCCTATGTCGTCGATGCTCGAAAGTGCATTTCATATCTCACGATAGAACTGAAGCCGGAACACGAAATCCCGAACGCACTTGGCGATCATTTTGAAAATTGGCTTTATGGCTGCGATATTTGTCAGGATGTCTGCCCCTGGAATCGCTTCGAGCAGCCAACGAACGAAGTCCGCTTTGCAGCAAGGCCTGAAAACCAAATGCTGACAGCTACTTCCATCGAAGCGCTGACACCGGAAGATTTCTCTAAGCAATTTCGAAAGTCGTCTGTCAAACGAACAAAGCTCGCGGGACTGAAGAGGAATGCAAAAGTGTTGTTATCGGCCAACTAGTAGGAATCCAACAATCTCGACCTGTACGCCTAATCTGGATCTGTAGTCAATGAATTCGCATGAGTCACAATTGCTGCAACAGCAGCCAGAAGAGCAGAGTCAAATTCAAAGCGGGCATTCCCGGAAGGATGTCCATCAAGTCATTATTATCGGCTCGGGTCCGGCGGGACTCACTGCCGCACTTTACACAGCGCGCGCAGGTCTGAAACCGATCGTCTTCGAAGGCGAGCAGCCGGGTGGTCAGCTTACGATCACAACCGAAGTCGAAAATTATCCTGGATTTATCGACGGTGTGCAAGGCCCCGAAATGATGGAGATCTTTCGTAAGCAGGCGCAGCGCTTTGGCGCACATTGCAGGTTTGAGACTGTGTCGAAAGTCGATCTTGCCCAGCGTCCCTTCGCTGTTACTGCGAGCGGCACTACGCATTACACGGAAACGCTTATCGTCGCAACTGGTGCGCACGCAAAGCTGCTCAACATTCCCTCCGAGCCGCTTTACATGGGCTACGGCGTGAGCGCATGCGCAACCTGCGATGGATTCTTTTTTAAAAATCAGGAAGTGCTCATCGTTGGCGGTGGAGATACCGCAATGGAAGAAGCGACGTATCTGACCCGCTTTGCAAATAAAGTAACGGTTGTGCATCGCCGCGATGAATTTCGGGCTTCGAAGATCATGTACGATCGCGCGAAGAAAAACCGGAAGATCCACTGGAGCACTCACCGTGAGATTACCGAAGTGCTCGGTAAGACCGATGAAAAGAATCGGAAGACGGTGACGGGGGCTATCCTTCGAAACACGATCGACGGCACGATGGAAGAAGTGATGACCGATGGGATTTTCGTCGCGATCGGTCATGCACCTAACACTGGACTTTTCAAAGGCAAGCTCGATATGAACGAGACGGGCTATATTCAGACCGAGGGACATTCGTCGTATACGAATATTCCTGGTGTCTTTGCCTGCGGCGATTGTCAGGATCACGTTTATCGCCAGGCGGTCACTTCGGCAGGCTCCGGCTGCATGGCGGCGATCGACGCGGAGCGGTTTATGGAGGCCAATCCGATCCTGTTCGCTGAGGCAGGACAAGAACTCGCTGCGGCGTAAAAGGGCTTTCTCAAAGGTGGGGCAAAAATTTGTGCCCCTTTTTCACGGCTCTTTCTTGATTGCATTTGCCTTGTTGATATCGCGCGAATCAAGCGAATCAAGCCTTGAAAGCCAGTTTAACCGCCTGTTCGCTGTTCGGGGGCACAAATTTGTACCCGTTACCTTTTTTATTCCCACGGTTCTTTTATTTGTCGGTTGACATTTAGATTCAAGAGCCATCGTTGATGTTGTTGTTGTCGCAAGAGATCATCGAAGAGATCGATACCATCCAGATTGCACGGTCGTTCGGACGAGCCGAACACCGGCCGCGCATCCTTTTTCTTTCGCATCGCTTTCCTTATCCGCCGATCGGTGGTGACAGGGTCAAAGCGTATCATCTGCTGCGGCATCTCGCTTCGTGGGCGGATGTCGATGTAATCTCACTCGATGAGGCTGGGACGGCCTCCAAGGATCCGCCTGGACTTGCAGCCGTGCGTAGTATTCGATCGGTGCCATTCAATAAAATGCGTGCTGCCTTGCGCATCATTCAGTCACTTGCAACGAAACGTCCTATCGAGTTTGCGTATTACCGAGCACCGGAAATGCGGCAGGCCGTAGATGAAGCACTGACGAAAAATCAGTATGATCTTGTGATCTCGTTTTTTCTTCGAACTGCAGAATGCGTGACGGCTTGGACGAAGACGCCAAAGTTGCTAATCGCCGAGGACGCGCGAATCATTCTTCAGGAGCGAGCGAGCGAACGCTTTGCACTCTCGCCCCAATATGTCGTGCGAAAGATCGATGCACTAAAGCTTCGGAAGTTTGAGCCGAGGGTAATGTCGCAGGGCTTCGATCTTGTAACGTTTGTGGCTCGCGAAGATGAATCGCGAATTCGCGAGGCCGACGCTTCCATACCGACCGCGATCCTTTCAAATGGAGTTGATCTTGCGGAATTCGGATTTTCTTTGGCACCGCGAGCCATGGAAGTTGTGTTTGCGGGCCATCTTGGTGTCTATCATAATGTTGTGATGGCGACAAGACTCATCGAGCGAATCTTTCCTCTTATAAGAAAGGCGGTTCCAGATGCCCGGCTTACGATCGTGGGGAAGGATCCATCGAGTGCGCTTGCGTCAACGATCGCTCGCACGAACGGTGCAACGCTTGAGGCGAACGTGCCGGATGTCAAGCCATATCTTCGACGAGCGTCAGTATTTGTGCATCCGCAGGACGTTGGTGCGGGGATCCAGAACAAGCTTTTAGAGGCGATGGCAATCGGTACGCCGGTCGTTACAAGTGCGGTCGGCGCCTCTGGCATCGAGGGTGTTGTAAACGAGAAGCACGCTCTTGTTCGTGAAAGCGATGCAGAGTTTGCTGCGGCAGCGATCGCGCTGTTGCGCGATGAAGAAAAACGGATGCGCATCGCCGCGAGTGCGAGGCATCTGATCGAACAGCGCTACTCTTGGGAGCACGTTTTTGAGAAACTCGATCAGATCGTACGTCATCTGATCGGCAAAAAGAAGTCAGCAATCGGAGCATGAACGAACACGATCTGAGCGGATTTTTGAGACGGCACATCACACTCTTTCGTGTGCTGTTCCTTCTCGCCGATATCCTCCTGATCAATGCCTCCTACCAGTTCGCATTTACTGCTCGCTTCGATACGATCCTCTTTTCGGGCCACAAGATCATCGGCGGAATTCCTGTTTCGATCTACGGCGAACTGGAGCTTTATCTCTCGGCGGCATGGGTCTTCATTGCGCTCTTTATGCAGCTGTATGTCGGCAGGCGCGGACATCCTCGTTACGAAGAACTTCGCGACCTTCTGAAGGCGCTCGGATTCCTTGCGACGGCGATCCTTGTTTTTATCGTTGCGCAGGGCGGCTACAATTATTACTCGCGGCAGTTCCTGATCTATTTCTTCAGCGCTGCCACACTCTCGACGATCGTCTTTCGCATCGCGCTTCGCTCCTCGCTTGCTTATGCACGAACGCAGGGCATCAACAAGCGAAATATCCTCATCATCGGGGCAGGTCGTGCAGCGCAGCGTTTCTATAATACTGTACGCAATAATCCTGGCTATGGATATGAGGTGGTCGGATTCCTCGATGATAACGGCGTAAACTTTCGCTACCGCGAGCAGTTACTCGGAAAACTTATCGACCTCGAACGGATCACAGAAGAACACGAGATCGACGAAGTGGTGATCGCACTTCCAAAAGCAACCGAGGAGACGATCGGCGATCTTGTCACCGAATGTGAAAATCGCTGCATCCGCGTCAATGTGATACCAAACGACTACGCTGCATTCGAAGGCAAACGGGTGATCGAGCAGATCGGCGAATTCTCTCTCGTGCGAATGCGTGAGGCACCGCTCGATCTTCCGACGAGTAAGTTTGTCAAGCGCGCATTCGATATTTGCTTCAGCATTTTTGTCCTGCTATTTGTTTTTCCGCCCGTCTTGTTACTCAGTGCGCTCCTTATCAAACTCAGCTCTCGCGGGCCAATTCTTTTTAAGCAATGGCGCACGGGCGAAGACGGCACAAGTTTTATCTGCTATAAATTTCGGACGATGCGCGATCAGCCACGCGAGGTTTCCGATTCGCTGCAGGCCGTGCCGGACGATCCACGACTCACCTGGGTCGGCCGAATCCTCCGTCGCACAAACTTCGATGAACTTCCACAATTCTGGAATGTGCTGAAGGGCGATATGTCGGTCGTAGGGCCACGACCGCACATGCTCAAGCACACCGAGGATTACCGCAAGTCGATCTCGCAATACATGGTGCGCCATTTTGTCAAGCCCGGGCTTACCGGCTGGGCGCAGGTCAACGGCTATCGTGGCGCAACTCGCAGTTCCGAACAAATGGAGCGCCGCATCGATCACGATCTTTATTATATCGAGAACTGGTCGTTCCTTTTCGATCTCAATATTATTGGAATGACGATCGCGACGATGCTCAAAGGCGATGAGAACGCCTACTAACTCTTGATGAACAAAGCTGTTAATGAACAAAGCTGTTAATGAACAAAGCTGTTTTCTTCGACCGCGATGGGGTCATCAACGAGCGGATCAAAGGCGGGTATGTTCGCGATTGGGAGGAGTTCGTCATCGAGCCCGAACTCGGCATCGTCCTGCAGACGGTTAGATCCAAGGGATATCTCGCGATCATCGTAACGAATCAGCGCGGTATTGGCAAAGGCATCATGAGTGAGGAAGCACTTCACACGCTGCATGGCAAGTTACAAACGCATCTCCTCGTGACGCATGATGTTTCCTTCGACGACATCTATTACTGCATAGATTTGTCCGATGATTCTCCTCGTCGAAAGCCATCCCCCGCAATGCTCCTCGAGGCTGCCGAAAAATGGGATATTGATCTTGAGCAAAGCTGGATGGTCGGCGATTCGGTGAGCGATATCATCGCTGGAAAACATGCTGGCACGAAGACCGCCTATCTCGTCACCAAACATTCCGAACAGATCCCAGAGAGCACCGCAGTTCTATACGCGCTCTCGGAGTTACTCCCGTTGCTCTAATGGTTCTTTCGTAACTTTGCAGCGTTCGATTGCTTTGATCGTGGTCATTTGCACGACGTTTCGTTTGCACTACTTAACCTAAAGTCCATTCTGCGGCGCTTAACTCGTTTCGTTTGCTTTGCTCTTTGCGTGGCCTTTCTTTGTACGGCGCATAACTATGTGCTCGCGCAAAGTTTGCAAAACGATCGTGCGACGGTCCTGCAGTCACGCTCCGCGCTTTCTGATCCGGAATCCGAGGGTGCTATTCAAACCGCGACCACGCCTTTTCGAATTAACGACGACCCTTCAGCAACTGCCCGAGCACTGAGCGATCTCGAATTTCAATCGCTTCCAAATTATTCTTCCGCAGGCCTGTTTCGATCGGCTGATCTCTTTGCATCGCTTGCTGGGTTTCGTGCGCATCGCCCTCGTCTGGCCCAATGGGTCAACGACAGAATGCTGCATTCATCGAATCCGCAGGGACGCGGCTTTGCCGAAGCCTCACTTCTTAGCGCGCTCGAATCGTATTCGCATGTGCCGGTTCGGGCCGAGGATGTTTCGGCTGGCCTCGACCGGCTTCGCGATCTTTCCATCGCGTCGACGCTTCCACCGAATATTAAATCGGAGATTGAATTCTGGCGTGCCGAGGGCGAACGCGCACTTGGATTTTTACCTGAGGCTCAACTAAGTTACGACAAAGCCGCGCGAGACGCAAGTGACCCGAGAATGCAGGCCCTCGCACTCTTTCGCCGCGCTGAACTCGAAGAGCGGCTTGGCAATTTTATCGTCGCCAGCAGCGACTTCGCCCAGGTCCGCGCCACGACCGGCTCTCCGTTGCAATTGCTTGCATCGCTTCGCACTACGGCACTCAAACGCGCCTTCGGCGATGCCCGTGGAATGCTCAGCGAATTGCAAACGACCGATTCGCTTTATGCCATCACCACTCACCGGCTTGAGCTTTCGGCCCGCGATCTCGATTACCTCTCTCCTCTTGTCGCGCAGCTTTCTCTCGAGATAACCGAGGAAGACCGCGTGCTTGGCTCGCTTTCGCACCGCTCAGAACTCAGTCGCGAATCGAAGCCACAGACGCAGATCGTCTCGCTGTATTTCTTGAGCGAGGTCGCACTTTTGCGCGGGACCGCACTTTCAGAACTTGGCAAATACGACTCGGCATCGCTTGTGCTCAATGCGGGTCTCGTTGCACTTGAGCAAGCACCCGACAGTCTTCAACGGCATTTCGTCGCACGTCAGCGCGATTTTATTCGCGACGCACTTCGCTTCGAACGTGCCTGGGCAGAATTCAAACAAGCCCATTATGCACTTGCGGCAGAAGAATTTGTGCAACTGGCTGAACAAGATACAACATCACGCCGGATCATCAGTCGCGAAGCCAACCTGACGCTTCGCGAGCAGGGCCATTTTGCTGACCCCTTCTATGAAGAATTCGATTCGGCACGAGTCGTAACGCTCGATCAGTCGCTGCTGAAGCACAACACCTTCGACACGTCGTTCTTTATCTATAACGATTTTCCCGAACGCTCACGGTTTTATGCGGGAGTTGCGCTCGCGCGCGCCGATAAGCCCAAAGAAGCCGAGCATCTGTTTGTCGGGCTGATACAGGATCAGAGCATCATTTATTCTTCGCGAGCAAAATATCAGTTGGGATTGCTCGACTTCATCCAGAAGAATTACGTCGAGGCAAGTTCCATACTCGAGCCGCTTAGTTCAGAGACATCGCTCAGCGGTACCTTCAGTTCGCTCTTGATGGGCGAAATCACTTATCGTAAAAATCTATTCGAAGCAGCCGAGCGATATTTCCGAAAAGCCCTTGCAGGGCTGCCGGACAGCTTAACGCAACTCCGTGCGACAGCCTATCTTGAGCGCGGCCTTTCGCTTGTTGCGCTGGCCGAATGGCCGCTTGCAAAGCACGACCTTGCAACGTACCTCGCCCTCGAGCCGCGATCGACAGCCGGGAGAACCGAAGAAGCGCTTTATTGGCTTGGCCGGAGTTACTTCCGCGCCGGTGAACTTGACAGCGCCGAAACGAAGCTTTCGCGATTGATCAACGAATATCCGAGTAGCAACCGGATGATCGACGCCGAGTATCAATACGCCTGGACGCTCTTTCGTAAGAATGAATTCGTAAACGCAGAGCGATCGTTCGAACGCGTTATCGCGCTTGATTCGATCACCCGCTATGCCTATGACGCCCAGGCACGTGCAGGTGATTCCTATTATGCGCTCAAAGATTATGACAACGCCGCCGACCAATACAATCAGGCGATCGACCGGCCTGCGTTCAACAACATCCGAACCGCACGCGCGCTTTTTCAGCTTGGCCTCGTACGAATGCGACTGGATAGTGCACGCTCGGCGATAAACGTGTTTCATTATATGCTCCGAAAATTTCCGAATTCGGAGTTAGCCGATCGCGCCTACTTCAATAGCGCACTCGCTGCATACGCGATCGATCAACCAGCAAAAGCAGAGGACGACATCGAGCATATTCCTCAGGTTTCGAAAACATCCTCGCTTATCCCAAAGAGCCTGCTGCTCGCCGGCGATGAACGGCTCGGACGGAATGCTCTCGAAGGCGCAGTCACCGAATATCAGCGTGTTCTCGATAACTATCCGGCCTCTGAAGAGGCGATCCCAGCCCTTTTCAACATGCAGGAGGCGCTTATCAAATCGAAAAAATACGCACAGGCGCTTGCTGCCGCAGATACCTTTATCGCACGTGCTCCTCGTTCGGCAGAAGTACCAGGTATCGTCTTTCGAAAAGGGGTTCTCGAATTCGGGCTCACGCAGTGGAAGGCATCGGCAGAGACGATGCGCGATTTTGTCGCGAAATATCCGAACGATCGGTATGTGCCAGATGCACGCCTTTATCTCGGAAGAAGCGAAGCCATCGCAGGCGACACAGCTGCAGCGATCGAGCAGTACAACGTGATCGTCAACGCGTTCCGATCGAACCCCAACGCAGCCGAAGCACACTACGAACTTGCACGCATTCGCTGCGCCGAACTTAGGCCCGAGGAAGCATCCAAAGAATATTCGAACGCATTTGGCCCCGACTATTTCTCGAGCGATGCAGCACCAAAAGCATTGGCCGAATACGCGGAGTATCTCGCAGAGCGCAATCAGAAGGATTCTGCCATAACGATCCTTCATCTTCTTGCCGATCGCTATACGCTTGAAACGCGTGCCGGCGCACGTGCCGAGGTTCGGGCGGCGCAACTTCTTGAAGATCTGAACCGCAAGTCCGAAGCGCAGGCTGTCCTGGTTCGTGTGGCGAATGCGCGAACCGACATGCTCGGCGGGGCAGCCGTAGTTCGGCTTGGGGAGACATACCTGCACGACACCACATGGCGCTCGGCGTTATCGGAATTTGCGCTCGCCCATTCAAAATATCCACTTGCCGAAGAATCGGAGGTTAGGCGATTGTTCGGAGTCGCCGAAGCGTCCATCGCGCTAAAGATGAAGCCGCAGGCGATCGGAGCGTTGCATGCGCTCATTAACGATCACACACTTACGGAACACGATCGCCAACGCGCAAGTCGAATGCTTGCGCCGCTCGTGCCAGCAAAAAAATCGAAAGCTTCCACAAAAGCGTCGAAGAAAGGAGGCAAGCGATGAAACGGATCGTTGCTATTCTTCTTCTCTTGCTCGTCAGCGTTTCCGCTCGGCCTTCGATCGCACAGGTTACGCAACCGACGATCAATCGCGCCTTCCCACCGTCGATGCAAGCAGAGCTTGCAAAGATGCGTGGGAGTAAATCGAAAGCAGTCATCTATCGGGATACGATCAAAGGGAGCGTTCGGCAGTCGCTTCTCTCTCGGGATACATCGCACAGGAGCGATTCGCTGCTCATGCTCACGCGCGATTCGGCCGAAGCACAAGTAGACACGATAGTTGGTGGCGCGGAAAAAGCACATCTCGATTCGATGCTCGCCGAACTTCCGGAATATACCGGAGGCGATCATCCGCATTTCGAGTATCCACTCAGTATCATGACAGAGCCGTATCGGATCGCAGTCCCATTCGACAGCTCAGTGCTTTCGTCGATGAATCCGATCAGCCGCGAATCGCTCCCCTATTTCGACGAACATCCACTCCCGCTTCCACTTCGAGAGAGTAGAGCAAGCGAAGGATTTGCTGAGTTTGGCGCAGGTACGCCTTCGCTGCCGATGCTATCGGCCGGATATTCGCACACCTTTCATCGCAATTGGGGACTCAACCTGACAGGCGATTATCTAAGAAATTTCGGCGACATTCCGTTGAGAGCGCACTGGCAGCTTTCTGGGTCCTTCGCTGGCTCCTTGTCGGATGACCCGGCCCCCGATCGAAATGATCTGCTCTCCTTTCATGCTTCGACCTCGGGAAAGATCATCAGGCTTTTTGCCGATACTTCTTCGTCTATTTCAACGCTTGAGCATACACTCGCGCTGCATTCGCTCTCTGCACAATTTGCCGGGTCGCTTTCGAGCAAAACAACATACGATCTCGCTGCCGGTGCGCACTTTTTTAATGATGATCTGAAGGCGCTTTCTGAAGCCGATGCGTGGATCAGACTCGCGGGACAAACTCAATTTGCACATTCAGATTTTGGCGTGATCGGAAGCATCGACTATAACAGCGCGGGTAGTGGCGTCACTCAAAGTGCACTCAAGCAGCAATTTTCAAACATTGCTCCATCGGCCGCTACCCTCTCGGCGCGAATCTCAGACGCCGGAGCTTCGGGGATAACGTGGACGGGTGGGGTGAGTTTGTTGTCGGGCAACGATATCTCGGGCTCGCATGGTATTCGTTTGCTTCCATCGGCGACTGTGCGATTGTTTCTCAATCCGCAATGGGAGCTCGGCGGATCGTTTCTTCCGCGAGCAGAGCTGATCGACTATGCGATACTAAGTGCGATCAATCCATTTTATAGCGCCACAACTGCGAGTATTGATCTCGAAAAGGATTCGAACGCTTCGACCTCAATACCGTGGCAGCAATCGGCATTCGATTCCCGGCGCGCCGCAATGGACAAGATCGCCCTTCGCGGATATACGAGCTATACCCTAAGCGCCGATGATGAGGTTCATGCCGATGTTGAACTTGTCGATCGCGACAACGATGTCATCTTTTACGAGCATAAGCTCGACTCCACGCATTCGAGCTTTTATACGTTATCTTCCGAGACACGCCGACTGACGATCTCGGCTGGAGGTAACTTGCTCTTTTTCCTGAAGGATGTTGCTACCTTCAATCTTCGATACAGTTCGATGACCGCCATTGGCACCGACAACGGTGTACCATTCGAACCGCTGCTCAAGATGCACCTCGCCTATCGGTTCCAAAACCTTTCGGAGAGCTTTTTTCCTTCCGTCGAATTCGATATTTTAGCACGAAAAGATCGCTCGATCTCGTCGATCAACTTTGTCGCCGAGTATGAACTTGGCTCCAGAAGTGCTATATTGCTGCGCGTGGATAACGTGCTCGGGAGCCCAAGTGACTATTGGACCGGGTACGAAGAGCTTCCGCGAAGTGTTTGGGCGGCTCTGCGTTTCCGATTTTGATCACCCTGCTCTTGCTCTAACGCGTTGTTCGCTGTTTCTTGATAGCCCTATAATGAACGAATTTACTGAACCGATGACCATTAGCCCGACCGCACGCAAACTTGCCGAGCGCTACGGCGTTTCGCCGGAAGTGATGGAAGAGATCATCAGCGATACACGCTCGCGAACGAAAATTCCACGCAGTGCCGGACCCGCGGTAGTGAATGCACCGCAAACGATCCACACAGTCCATGAACAGCCGGTCGCGGTACTGCTAACACCCCCGATCGTCGCAGCATCGGTCGCACCGCCTATTGCACCCTCCGTCGCAGAACCGGTCGCGCCAGTAGTTATAGCGCCGCCCATCGTGACGCAACCGGTGGTCGTTCCGCCGACGATCGTTCGTCCGGATGATCACCGCAATGACAATGCGCTATCGGCCGTAACCGTGATCCTGATCATTCTCCTGATCCTCGCGCTCATTGGCTTGTTTTATCTTTGGCAGACGCAGCATGCACAGGCACCAAGCCGTCCTGTCGCTGATACCGCGCAAGTCATTCAGCCGAGGGACACGACGCCGATGACGCTTGCAATCGATACTGCGAAACTCCCGCCGCCCATCGCAAACGTACAAACCGTTAAACCGGCGCGGCACCGAGCCCGCAGCCGCCGCGCTGCAACAAGCAAAAGCTTTTTTACGTCGTCAGGGCTCGCCGCACAGGAGCATCTTGCCGACCTCAGGGCCCAGGGAAATCACAAGGCGTATCTTGAAACGGTCAATCGTGGGGGCAATACCTTCTACCGATTGCACGATGGATCGACCGCTAAGAAGCGAAGTCGTCGTCGACGCCCATAAGACCCTTGGCTCGCAAGATCAAGTCGCAGGCTTCGCGTACGGCACCGTAACCACCGGCGCGGTTCGTCACGCGATCGACGTGAAACCTAACGGAGTCGATCGCGTTCGCTGGTGCGAACGAGAAACCGGCGACCCGCGCCATGCCAAGATCCGACGTATCGTCTCCCATAATGGCGACCTCCTCTTTTTCCAGTCTCTGTTCTTTCATAAGTTTTAACAGAGGCTCAGATTTTTCAAAATGACCTTGCAAGACGATTTTGACGCCTAAATCTCTCGCACGAATCTCGACAGGCTTGCACGTTCGTCCACTCAGGAAGGCCACATCGATCTTCGACTGAATCAACAGTTTGATGCCATGACCATCGTGCGCATCGAATCGCTTGAACTCCTGGCCTTCGGAATCAATGAAGATCCCCCCATCAGTCAGGGTACCATCGACATCGAGCACGAAAAGTTTGATCCGTTTGAGCCGCTCGCTAAAGTCGTCGGTGGGTAGGGTGGTCATGCCTGAATGGTAATTGTTTGTGATCCTGCCTGGCGAGCCGGAACGGCCATATTGTTGAGGCCGTTTAATACGCGAAGGTATTCGCCTGCGATCATTTCGCTCCGTAACGAATCCGGCAGGCATTCCTCAACTCGCTTAAGCATGAAAAGAGTTTTCGGACTTGCAGTTCTCTGTCTATTCGGCCTTGCCTCACTGCTTGTGATGACGAGACCAGCGGCATCGGTTGGCAATTCACCGGCCAAGAAGCCATCGCTCTATACAAAGCTGCTTACCGATTCAAGCATCTTCACCGTTACGCTCGATAAAAAAGCAGTCTATTTTCCGGGTAAGATCTTTGTAGCGAAGGTGCACGTCCGCCATGCACAGGGTTGGCATCTTTATAGTTCAACGATGTCGCCGGATGCGGGCCCGAGTCCGCTCACCGTCGAAATTCCTTCCGAGATCGCATCGAGCTATACGATAACCGGTATCAAAGAAGCTGGAAAGCTGGTATCGAAGCTTGACTCAAATTTTGGCGCAATCACCAAAGCCTATTACGACGATTTTGACTTGTATGTCTCCGTACAGATCAACAAGGCGGTGTCGCCCGGTGCGCAGTCTTTCGGGCTTGTTGTGCGCTACATGACTTGCTCTGAATCCATCTGTTTGCCGGCGCGAAGTTATGCAGTGCCGATGACATTTTTGGGGCAGCCTGCGCTCGCGCTGTCGGTCGTTACGGCGCCGAAGGATTCAGCCGTCGGCGTGGTCGTGTCGCCTGATTCATCGAACAAGGCAGCGCCCGCGCCTGCAATCAGCGCACCGAAATCGCAATCGCCATCAACGCTTCCCCCCGCTCGCGAAGCAGAGGGCGACATCGGTCACGCACCGATCTGGAAATTTATTCTCGCGGCAGCGGGCTTCGGTTTGCTGGCACTCCTGACGCCCTGCGTCTATCCGATGGTGCCGATCACTATCTCGTTTTTTACAAAGCGCAACGCGGGCTCGAAAAAAGAAGCGGTCAAAGATGCGAGCCTATATGCGGCCGGCATCATCCTGACGTTTGTACTGATTGGCTTTTTGATGGCTGCACTGTTTGGGAAAGACGCCATCAATAAATTTGCTGCGAGCCCCTGGGCAAATATGGCGATCGCCGGCGTTTTCATCATTTTCGCTCTTAATCTTTTCGGACTCTTCGAACTGGGTGTGCCGGCATCGATCTTGACGCGGCTCAATTCCGTCGCGCAGTCGAGCAAGAGCCGCGTATTCTCGGTGCTCATCATGGGAGTTGTCTTTTCGCTTGCGAGCTTTACCTGCACCGTCCCCTTCGTAAGTACCCTGATGGTGACGTTCTCGAATGGCACCTTCGCTCGCCCGCTCATCGGCATGCTCGTCTATGCCACCGTCTTTGCATCGCCATTCTTTTTACTCGCGATTTTCCCCAGTTTGCTGAAATCCATGCCCCGCTCGGGCGGCTGGATGAACAGTGTTAAAGTGGTGATGGGGTTTTTAGAACTGGCTGCCGCGCTGAAATTCCTCTCAAATGTAGATCTTGTCTGGCACTGGGGATTTTTCTCGCGTGACCTCGTGCTCGCTGCATGGATCGCGGTAATGGTAATGACGACGATCTATTTGCTCGGACGTTTTCGCATGGCGCACGATACGCCTATCGATCATGTCGGACCCATCCGCGCAATGATCGCTGTCGTTTTTTTATCGCTTGCGATCTATCTTTATACCGGGCTCAACAGCCGTCCGCTCGGCAAGATCGACGCTTTCCTTCCACCGATGGAAGCTGGAATGATCTCGACTGCGAGTGTGGCAAGCGGCATCCAGCCTGGCGCTTCCACAGAATCTCAGGAGTGGTATCCAAGCTATCAAGCAGCACTCGTCGAAGCTAAACATACCGGTAAGAATATCTTCATTGACTTTACCGGTTACACCTGCACGAATTGCCGTGCGATGGAATCGACCGTTTTTAGCAAGCCAGAGGTCAAGGATATGTTTCGCGATTTCGTGCTTGCACGTCTTTATACCGACGATGGCTCGCCGCTCAACGATTCGAACAGCGCGATGGAAGATACACGCTTCCACACGATCGCGCTCCCCTTCTACGCGATCGTATCGCCCAATGATAAGCCGCTCAATACTTTCCCCGGCTACACACCCGACGGCGATTCCTTCAAGGCGTTTCTGAACGCCTATCGGAAGCCGAACGGCGCTGTCGCAATGCTCGGAGAGTGAGCGACCCGGAGGTAAAGCAAAGCGACTTGAATAGCACACATCCGAAGATCGGGATCGTCCTTGTAAATTTCAATGCGTTAGAAGACACTCGGGCCTGCCTCAAAAGTCTTCGATCGATCACCTATCAGAACGTCGCGATCGTCGTTGTGCATAACGGCTGCAGCGACGGTTCGGCGGAAACACTCGCGACAGAATTTCCAGAAGCTTCGCACAAAGCTTCGATCGGGAATCTTGGCTTTAGCGGCGGCAACAATCTTGGGATCGCCGTTTCATTTGAGTTGGGCGCCGAGCATATTCTTCTCCTCAACAACGATACGATCGTTACGCCAGGCTTTCTCGAACCCCTGCTATCACGGCTTGAGAGCGATCCAACGATCGGAGCTGTCTCTGGCAAGATCTATTACGGACCCGATGTGATGAATGGAAGATCCAACATTATCTGGTACGCAGGCTGTTTCCAGAAGTGGCATACGGGCTTTCATCACTCCGGTGTTCTGGAAGAAGATACCGGCAAATTCGAGACTGCGCGCGAAGTGCCTTATGCTTCCGGCTGCATGATCATGATGCGTGGAGAGCTGGTCAAATTGATCGGCGGACTCTCCGACGATCTCTTTCTCTACTGGGAAGAAGCTGATTGGTGCTACACCGCTCGTGAACACGGTTTTTCCTCATGGTATGAACCGGAGTCCGTGATCTATCACAACTTCAAAAGCGCACACCACGGCAAGGAAAAGCCATTCTACATGTACATGCAGACGCGTAATGCGTTCATCTTCGCGAAAAGGCATTATCGCGGCTTCATGCGTCTTCGATTCTGGTCTTGCTATCCGATCTTCCTGTGCTACCGATTTTTCTCGCTTCGAAGCATGGGTAATCCCGTTGGCGCCCGTGCGATCGTCTGGGGAGTCCGCGATGCTTTGCGGGGAATGCGTGGCACAACGGGTTTGGCCGAACGAGGATTTAGCGTCTAAACATCCAGTGGGATTCAACTCGGCGTAGTGTTTGTAGTAGGTCGTGGCGTCCCACGCGTGTGACTCTAACTCATCAGCAACTCTATGGCTCGTCGCGTATCACTCCCCTTTTTATTGATGGCCGCATTATGCGGAGTCATTTCCTGCGCTCGCGCGCAACAGACACCTCAGCACACGCAAGAGGGCGGCCAGCCAACTGGTTGCGAACTGAGCTCCTGGATATTGCAGCAGCAGGCGCACTCGACGCTCACGCATGAAGATGCTCCGGATCAATATGATACTACGATCACGGTGAGCGGAAGCAAAGAGTTGATCCACTTGCAACGTAATTTCAAGATCGGCATTTTTGCGAATATCAATACGTGTCGGGGACTCGCATTTTCACCCGAAGGAGTGCTCTATGCCACGTCCTACAATGGAAGTATTTACGCAGTACCCGACCACGATCATAATGGCGTCGCCGATTCAACCATCACCATTCTCACGGGACGGACCGACCCGCATGGACTCGCCTTTCACGACAACAAAATGTATTTTTCAACCTCGAAGACCTTCGAGGTTGTAACCGCAACAAAGCCTGATAGATCGGCTCTCACGACCACGACGCTGCTTTCGGGCTTTAATACGGGCGATCACATCACACATACGTTTGTCTTCGACACCGTTCGCCAAAAAATTCTGATGCAGTTTGGCTCGTCCTGTAATTACTGCAACAATACCGACTCGCTTGCGAAAATCATGGAGTATAACTATGATGCAACCGGCGGAAGAACGTATGCTCGCGGGCTTCGGAATGCCGTAGGGATGGATCTCGATCCACGTACGAACGCGCTTTGGGTAAATGTCAATGGAATGGATAACCTGTTTGGTGCAAACTCAGCGCTGCACAATAGCGTACCGCCCGAAGGCGTTTATCTTGTGTGCGATGGTGCAAACTATGGGTGGCCGTACGCCTATGGCTTTCGTATGCGGAATCCAGACCCGTCATTCCAGGTCGACACGTCCTACATCGAATCGTTAAGCGGTCCAATTGCAGAAGTGCTTGCACACTCGGCGCCGCTCGGACTGCATTTTTATCGCGGCTCTGCACTGCCGCAAAAATATCACAATGCAGTCTTCATGTCTTATCACGGCAGCTGGGATGCTCAGCCGCCCTCGCCGCCACGAGTGACCGTCATGTGGGCAGATTCTGATGGTCACAATGCACACGTGCAGGATTTTATGACCGGCTTCCAGCTTGCGAATGGGATCCGATGGGGACGGTCGGTGGAAGTGATCGAAGGTCCAGATGGCTCGCTCTACGTTTCCGACGATGCTGCAGGAGTTATTTATCGGATCTGGTATGCGGGAGTGCTTGCGAATGTTGCAGAGCAGCCCAAAGCAATCGCACACTTAACGCTCGGGCTCGCTTCGCCAAATCCGTTCAAAGAATCGACGACGATAAAATATTCGAGCGATGGCAATGCACCGCTATCGATCAAACTTCTCGATATACTTGGAAAAGAAGTTCGCGATCTTTCTCCGGCTAACGTGCACGAGATTGTGAAGAACAAAACGCTCACGATCGAGCGAAATGGATTAGCTGCGGGAGTTTATTTTGTGCGGGCAACACTTGGCGGCGAGTCAGAGTCGCTCAGGCTTGTTGTTGAGAACTGACGTTCGCCGCAGCCTGGACGATCGCCATAAAAGAATCGGCTTTCAGAGCAGCGCCACCGATGAGGCCTCCATCGACGTCGGGCAGCGAAAGTAATTCGAGCGCATTCTCTGGCTTCATGCTTCCGCCATAAAGCACACGGACATTGTTTCCCGACTCTCGGCCAAAGAGCGTGTTGATTCGCTCGCGTATGACTGAGTGCGCCTTCTGCGCTTGCTGCGACGTTGCGGTTTTTCCCGTCCCGATGGCCCACACAGGTTCATAGGCGATCGTGACCCGCGAGAATTGCCTGATTGTAAGCCCAGTCAAACACTCTTCGAGTTGCTTCGTGATGATCGCCTCCGCGGCGCCGCGTTCGCGTTCTTCAAGTGTTTCTCCGACACAGAGGATCGGCATAAGACCGGTCGCGATCGATCGGTCGATCTTCTTATTGATCAAGTCGTCGCTCTCGCCAAAAAGAATTCTACGTTCCGAATGACCGAGTATGACGTAACTCGCGCCTAATTCACTGATCATCCTGAGCGAGATCTCGCCGGTGAAGGCACCCTTATCTTCATAGTAAGCGTTCTGCGCGCCCATCTGGATCGCTGAGCCCTGCAGCAATCGCGAGGCTTCCATCATCGCAGTGAACGGAGGACAAACTGCAACTTCGACGTCCAAATATTCCGTGCTCCACTGCGACAGGATTCCTTGCAGGAGCGAGCGAGTCTCCTCAAGTGTCCCGTTCATTTTCCAGTTGCCGCAAATGAATTTCTGTCGCTGAGTTTTTTCAGACATGTTCAAGCTCCTCTTTCAAGATTGCGTTAACGACTTCGGGATTCGCCTTGCCTTGCATTACTTTCATCGTCTGCCCTACAAAAAATCCGAAGAGCGTTGTTTTGCCTGCTCGATATTTTTCGAGGTTGTCCGAGTTCTTCTCGAGTACTTCACGAATTTTGGTTCGAATGGAATCGGTATCGGTGACCTGCACAAGTCCCCGTTCGGCTACTATTTGCTTCGGTGATTTTTCTGAGTTGAGTAATTCGCCAAAGAGGTCTTTGGCGATCTTATTCGAAATGGTTTTGTCGCCAATGAGCGCGATGAGTTCTGCAAGATGATCGGGCTGTAATCCGATGTCATCGATCGGAACATGTTTCTCGGACATCGTGCGCATGACATCGCCCATGATGTAGTTCGAGGCAGCCTTCGCTGTCGAAGCTTCACTCGGCAGCTTCGTCATTACGCGCTCGTAATAATCTGCGGTAGTTTTATCGGCCGTGAGAACTCCGGCATCATAGCTCGGCAGTTCAAATTGGCTAACGAAACGGTCGCGGCGCGCATGTTGCAATTCTGGTATCTCGACGCGAACTTCATCGAGATACGACTCCGAGATCGTGACGGGCAGCAGATCGGGCTCCGGAAAATAGCGATAGTCATGCGCATCCTCTTTGGTGCGCATCGGCCGAGTGACGCCTTTGTTTGCGTCGTACATCATCGTCTGATGCAGCACCGTGCCTCCGGCATCGACGATCATGACCTGCCGTTCGATCTCCGCCTCGATCGCCCGCTGGACGTTGCGGAAGGAGTTCATGTTTTTCACTTCCGTCTTTTGTCCGAATTCCGGTGCGCCTTTGAGGCGGACCGAAACATTGGCATCGCATCGCAGCGACGCTTCTTCCATATTGCCATCGGAGATCCCGAGATAGGTCACGATCGATCGGATCGCCATGAAATACTGATACGCTTCTTCGCTCGAGCGCATGTCCGGCTCCGAGACGATTTCAATGAGCGGCGTACCACATCGATTCAGATCGAGCAGCGTCTCGGCGCCAAAATCATGGATCGACTGACCGGTGTCTTCTTCCATGTGGATGCGGGTAATGCCGATCTTTTTGAGTTGGCCTGAAGGCATTTCGATCTCGACCCACCCATCGTGACAGATCGGAGTCTCGTATTGCGAGATCTGGTACCCCTTCGGAAGATCGGGATAAAAGTAATTCTTTCGCGCAAAGATGGACCGATGCCGGATCGAGCAATTCGTCGCGAGCCCCATCTTTACGATGTAGCGCAGCAGGTTCTCGTTGAGCACCGGCAGCGTGCCCGGATGCCCAAGACAAATGGGACATGTGTTCGTGTTCGGCACGCCGCCAAAGGTCGTCATACAGCCACAAAATGCTTTCGACTTCGTGTTGAGCTGCGCATGAACCTCAAGCCCAATGACGGGCTCGTATTTACTCAGTAATGTTGGGTCGATCATGGGGCAAAAATACGGCGCAAACTTTTATTTTTCTCAAGCGGAAGATTTCTTCCCCGCAAGTGTGTAACTTTTGCCCGTTTCGCGTATTACTTCAGTGGATCCCGAGTGTTAAATCCTGAAGCGCCCCTCGTGAGTGCTTGGAGACGGGACTCCCTTCCAAGATCCGTGTTTTAGTCGCAAAACTGAAGGTGCAAAACCTTGTTCCAAAAGCCACTGTTCGGGCAACTGCCTTCGATCAGTGGCATTTCCCTTTTTACGCATTTCTGTTTGATAGCGTTTTCCACCAATGGCATCACGCCGTTACTGGCTTCTCAAAACGGAACCGACAAGTTACTCGCTGAGCGATCTTGAAAACGAGGGCACGACCGCCTGGACGGGAGTGCGGAATTATCAGGCGCGAAATACGATGCGCGACGATATGAAGCCCGGCGATGGCGTGCTGATCTACCACTCGAGCGCTGAGCCTACTGCGATCGTTGGCATTGCCGAAATTGCGAGTGCGGGGAAGTTCGACGAAACGGCTCTGGACCCAAAAGATCATCACTACGATCCTAAATCGACTCCTGAAAATCCGATCTGGTTTGCGGTCCAGGTGAAGTTCAAACGCGCATTCAAGGAGCCGATCACGCTTGCCGAAGTAAAGTCGATGAAGGAATTGAAAAAGATGGTGTTGCTGCAAAAAGGATCAAGGCTTTCTGTGCAGCCGGTCAGCGAAAAAGAATGGGAGTTCATTACGAAGAGAAAGTAGCCGGAGCAAGTCTTAGAGCATCATCGCGCCTTCGCTGCCATAGAGCCTGTCGCGCATTTGCCGCATTTTCTCAAGTACCGTCTTCATATCGTTCGGCATCGGCGCAGTCCACTCCATCATATCACCTGTTGCCGGATGATGTATCCTGAGCGACCGCGCATGTAGCCCTTGACGCGGCAAGACATGCAGCAGATTCTCGACCCAGTCCTTGAAGCGCGGCACATCATGACGGATCACATTGAGCGCCCTGCCGCCATAAACAGCATCGCCAAAGATCGGGTGATTTAAATGCTGCATGTGCACTCGGATCTGATGCGTCCGGCCAGTCTTCAGTTTTAACTCGAAGAGCGAAAACCCCGTGAACTGCTCGATCACAAAATAATCGGTGATCGCCTGCTTGCCACCTTCGAGCACAACGGCAAATCGCTTGCGATCTTTTTCACTTCGGGCCTGCTGCGTATCGATGCGCCCGAACTCGCTCGTCGGATTTCCCCAGACGATCGCCTGATACGTGCGCTGCGCCGTGTGCGCGAAAAATTGCTTTGCGAGATTGCGATGAGCAGCTTCGTTCTTCGCTACCACCATCAAGCCCGAAGTATCTTTATCGAGCCGATGCACAATTCCGGGACGGTCGGAATCGCCTGTCGGATGGCTCGCGCGGAAATCCTCGATGTGATGAAGCAACGCGTTGACAAGCGTGCCGGAGCGCGTACCTGCGGCCGGATGGACGACCATTCCGGCCGCCTTATTAACGATCAGAAGATGATCGTCCTCAAAAATGATATCGAGTGGAAGATCCTCCGCTTGTGCCCGCGTTCTTGGCGGCCGTGGCACATGCACTTCGATGGCGTCGCCGCCTTTGATCTTGTGCGAAGGTTTTGTCAGTGGTATGGCGTTCAGCAGCACCGCTCTCGCTTCGATCGCTTCGTGGATCTTCGTTCGCGAAGTGTTCGCGATCATTCTCGTCAGAAATTGATCGATCCGCTCGGGACGCTCGCCCGGTGCTACGTCGATCCGAATGATGCGATGAGGAATGGATTCGTCCGTTGGATCGAACGGCGTTTCTTCCTCTTCGACGATGGCATCACCTGTTTCAGGTGATGCCTCGTCATGCGATTGCATGGTCGCTTGTTTCCGCAGGATATTGCGGATCGGAGGGCGGCTGGATCGAGATCGTCGGCGAATTTGTAGGATGCTCGAACGACACAGCGTCCGCCTTCGTCGGCTTCTTCTGCATCATGAGCAGGATCAACAGCACGACACCACAGGATACAGCGGAATCGGCAACATTGAAAACGGGCCAGCGATGCGTCGGAAGTCCTACATCGAGAAAGTCGACAACACGGCCATAAAAAAGCTTTTCCGTACCGTAGAAGACACCATAAAACACGCGGTCAATCAAATTCCCAACCGCGCCACCCAGTATCGAAGCAAGCGCCAGCCGCTCCCAGAACGTGAGCTTCGTCAGATTACGCTTGAGATAAATAATGATCGCAACGGAAGCGACGATGGAAAAGACCGAGAAAAATACTTTCGCGCTCGGAATATTAATACCGAACGCGATACCCGGATTTTCGATGTAAGTGATCTTGAACAGATCCCCGATGACGGGAATCGAACTGCCATACGCCATCCCCTTGAACGGAAGCCACGACCAGGGCGAACCCTTGATGTAAAACTTCGTCAGTTGGTCGAGAATAACGACCGCAAAAGAAAACCAAAGTACTGCCATGCGCGCGTGAGGACCTGTACGTCAGAAGTTAATCGGCAGGCTGCTCTTCGATGTCGCGAAATACCGGCTCGGCAGTCAGCTTCTTCGCCTGCGTCTTATTCTTACAGTCAACGTGCTTCTGCGTGATCGGCACTGCGGCGAGGCGCTCCTTTTCGATCAGGTTTCCGCAGACGACGCAAATGCCATACGTGCCTCGGTCGATGCGCTCCATAGCTTCGTCGAGCTTTTTGATAAAATCGCTCGTGCGCTGCGCATGCAAAAATGTTTTCTCGCGCTCCATTGCGTCCGTCCCCTGCTCGGCTGTGTGCAGTGCGTAGGCCTGATTATCGGCGTCGAACTCTCCGGAGGTATCCATCATCTGCTCGGAGATAATATCAAACTCTTCGCTCGCCTCGGCGCGCTGTTCTTCGATAAGTTTTTTAAATGCAGCGAGATCTTTCGGGCCGTAGCGATCGGTGGCCGACGCGATCATGTCGTTATCATTGACGCTGAGCCGCATTGGCGGTGCATTCTTCGAACCGCGCTTTGGGGCAGCGGATTCGTGTGGCTGTTGATTCGTGTTCGACATCTTATGATTGATACCTTGGCCGCCGGAATTGGGCAATCTTCCGGACGTGGTTGAATTGGAAGCAGTTGACTTATTTGTCTGCTGGCCTGTGTTTGGTTGAGCAATAGTCTTGCCAGTCGCTGCAGATGCACTCGTTTTTTTACTCGCGGTGGCTGATGCCCTCGATGAGGTTGCTGGTTTCTTCACCTGTGACTTGGAAGCGGTCTTTGGCTTCGCTGCGGATTTCGATGCGGTGGCTTTCGAATTCGACTTGTTCGCAAGAGCCGTCTTCGCAGGAGGCCGCTTTTCACTCGCCTTTTTCGCGATCGCTTTTTTTGCAACCGTCTTGTTGGGTGCAGCCTTCCTTACAACCTGCTTCTTTGCAACTGGCTTCTTTGCAGCTGGCTTCTTTGCATCAGACTTCTTCGCTGCAGTCCTGTTTGCGACCGGCTTCTTCTTGGAAGCTGCTTTCTGGGCTGCAGGCTTCTTTGAAGCTGATTTCGAAGCTGATTTCGAAGCTGACTTCGCAACTGACTTCGCAACTGATTTCTTCGGAGCCGCTTTTTTCGGAGCTGACTTCGCCGCTTTCTTCGTCGGCTTAGCCGGCTTGGCTGCCTGCTTCGACTTCACTGCAGCTTTCTTTTTCGATTTTGCCATGGGGTTCGTATCTATAGCCTCGAAAACATCTTGATCATGCCGTAGTCAGGATCCATTGACCTGCCACTTGTGACGCACGAGACGCGCCGCTTTATGAGTTCGCACGAAAACACTCTGCCATTAGAAAAAGCTCGCAGTTTTGGCCTGCTAACGTGAAATATTTTTGGCCAAATTAGCCTTGTTCGGGCACATGCATCCGAAGTAGCTCGACGATAGCTTTCTCATCGCCTATTTCGACATCGGAGCCGATAATCTCACCATCCGATTCAAGTGCAATCGAGGTCGCCAATGTCTCGGCCTGAATATAGGCGATATACGTCCCAACCGCTGCGTTAAGTACTTCAGAGTGCGAGCGCATTACAATCGAGATCCGGTCGCTCACATCGAAGCCCGAATCCTTGCGAAGATTCTGGATGCGATTCACGAACTCGCGCGCGAGGCCTTCCTGTAAAAGCTCCGCCGAAAGATGCGTATCGAGCGCAACCGTCAGCGCTCCTTCCGAACTCACTAACCACCCTTCGATGTCTTCAGCCATGACGTCGATGTCGCCGCGCTCGAGCGTTACCTGTTCGCCGTCAAGCTCAACGGCGAGACTTCCCTGCTGCTGATATTGACGGATCTCCTGCTGCGTTAGTTTCGTCACGGCTTGTGCCGCCGACTTCATCTGCTTGCCCAGGCGGGCGCCGAGCGTCTTGAAATTCGCCTTCGCTTTTAGTTTGATCACATCGGAATCACCCGACTCGATGAACTCCACTCGCTTGACGTTCACTTCGTCGCGAATGATCTCTTCGACTTTTCGCAGTTCTTCAATCTGCCACTTATTTGCGACCGGTATAAGAATGCGATCGAGCGGCTGCCGCACACGAATGCGAGCGCGCTCGCGCATTTGTCGAACGAGCGAAGAAGCAACTTGTGCGCTTTCCATTCGTGATGCAAGCGCGGAGTCGATGACCGACGCATCCACTTTCGGATAAAGATCGAGATGCACCGAGTCGATCTTGGCATCGTTTGCGCCATCACGGAGCGCCGCATAGAGCCAGTCACTGAAGAACGGAGCGAGGGGCGCCATCAGCTTTGCGATCGTCATCAAGCATTCATAGAGCGTCTCGTAGGCGGCCTGTTTATCGGCGTTGCGCTCACCTTTCCAGAAGCGTCGGCGATTGCGGCGGATGTACCAGTTCGAAAGCTGCTCGGTTACGAAGTCCTGAATGGCGCGGGCTCCTCGCGTCAGATCGTAGTCATCGAAGCTCGCTCGGGTTTCCTGAACGAGTGAATTGAGCTTCGATAAGATCCAACGATCGACTTCGGGGCGCGACGTTTCCTTCGAACGCACAGACCCATCGTAAACGAATTCATCAATATTCGCATAGAGTGCGAAGAAGCCGTAGGTATTGATCAGCGTACCGAAGAACTTTCGCTCGAGTTCTGCGAGATCCTGTTCGCTAAACGCTTTTGGCTTCCAGGGCACAGAACTCGACACAAGGTACCAGCGCGTTGCATCGGCGCCATACTTGGTGAGGATCTCGAACGGATTCAGCACATTTCCCTTCGACTTTGACATCTTCTGCCCGTTCTTATCAAGCAGCATGTCGTTGACGATCACATTCTCATAAGGTGGTTTGCCGAACAGGAATGTATTGATCGCATGAAGCGTGTAGAACCATCCGCGTGTTTGGTCGATACCCTCGGAAATATACTGCGCCGGGTAGGCCGCCTCGAATTGCTCCTTGTTCTCGAATGGATAATGAAATTGCGCGAACGGCATCGAGCCCGAATCGAACCAGACATCGATGACATCAGGGATTCGTCGCATCGTTCCTCCGCATGTGCAAGCAAGTGTTACTTCATCGACGTAGGGCTTATGTGGATCGAAGCTCCCGCTGCTCATTGCATCGGCGACACTTGTACCCGATGTGTGATCCGCTGATTTCAATTCATCAAAGCTTCCGATGCAGCGTGTCGCTTCGCAGACCTCGCAGATCCAGAGCGGTAACGGTGTGCCCCAGAATCTCTCGCGAGAGATGCCCCAGTCTTTGAGGTCTTCGAGCCAGTTGCCGAAACGGCCATCACGGATCTCTTGCGGATGCCAGTTGATAGACTTGTTCGTTTCGGAAAGCTGCTTTTTGTAATCGGTCACACGGATATACCACGACGAGCGCGCGTAATAGATCAGTGGAGTCTCACAACGCCAGCAGAATGGATACGTATGCTCGATCGTCTCTTTGCGATAAAGCATGCCGCGCTTCTTCAACGCATCCATGATATTTGGATCTGCTTCTTTTACGAATTGGCCCGCAAAGTCGGTCACGGCATCGATAAACGTCCCGCTCTTATCGACTGCGTTGACGAGTGGCAGCCCATACTTTAACGAAACGTTATAATCCTCTTCGCCGAATGCCGGCGCAGTGTGCACGATGCCCGTGCCGTCTTCGACCGTCACATAGTCGCCGAGCACGACATAAAATGCTTTGCCCTCGACTGGCATGTAACGAAAGAGCTGCTCGTACTCGGCATGTTCGAGGTCGCGGCCTTTTGCTTCGGCAACGACTTCATACTCACCGTCAAGCTTGCTCAGCAACGCTTTTGCAAGGACGAGTCGCTCTTCGCCATTCTTTCGCTTGTTGATCACTGTCACGTACTCAACATCGGGATGAACTGCAAGTGCGACGTTCGAGATAAGCGTCCAGGGCGTCGTGGTCCATGCGAGAAAATATTCATCCTGAGCAACGTTCTTTCGTTTGAACTTCACGTAGACGCTTGGATCTTTCGCCTGCTTATATCCAAGCGCGACCTCATGCGAGCTTAACGCAGTCTCGCATCTTGGACAGTAGGGCTGGATCTTAAAGCCTTTATAGATCTTCCCCGCATCATAGAATTTCTTCAGCGCCCACCAGACCGATTCGATATAATCATTCGTGCAGGTGATGTACGGATGCTCCATGTCGACCCAGTAGGCCATGCGCGAAGTCATCTCTTTCCATCCGCCATCACGCTCGATGTGATCGTAGACCGATTGACGGCAGAGCGCATTGAACTTGTCGACGCCATATTCCTTGATCTGATCTTTATGGCGAAAGCCAAGTTGCTTCTCGATCGCAAGTTCGACCGGCAGACCGTGCGTGTCCCATCCCGCTTTGCGCGCGACCCGTTTGCCGAGCATCGTTTGATAGCGGCAGATCGTGTCCTTCAGTGTGCGCGAAAACACATGATGAATTCCGGGAACACCATTGACCGTCGGAGGTCCTTCGTAGAATGAGAACGTGTTCGATGCATCACGCTCGCTGACAGAACGCGCAAAAATGTCGTGTTCTTTCCACGTGCGAAGCACCATGTGCTCTCGTTCGTCGGGTGAAAAGACGGAAGCACGATCGTCCGAGGTCGTTCGAAGTTCAGGAAACATGAAGTCTGATGATATGGTCTAAGGCTTGCCGACCAGTTTTTCGGCTTCGACCAATTTGATAAATTGGCGAACGATCTCGGGTCGTACCTTCGATCGTTTTTTGCGCTCGCTGAAGAACGCAGGGATACCGCGCAAAAATCCTTTGATGGCTGCACCGAGCGTACCGGTCCGCACGGCGCGCTTCACCATCCACGCCGAAAGCCTGAGAACATACCGATACCAGCCATTCGGAAATGGCAGGATGAGCCCCGCGAATTGTCCGACGCTTTTGGCATCGAGCCCGACCCGATGCGCCGTTGGAGTGTCGATCGTTGCGGAGCCATAGTGACCGATCGCGAGAACCGGTGAATACCAGCACTGCCATCCTGTTTCGAGTAATCGCCAGGCGATCGGAAATTCGTCCCACGAGTAAAAAAAGCTGTTGACGAAATATTCGCCGACGTCAAAGGCCGCGTCCTTCATCGCACCTGCTCTGAAACACACAGCACAGCTGGCGAACTGGGCTGACTGGAACGTCAGGTTTCTCGCCCGTTCTGGCTCTGCTTGATACATCCAGAGGTTTAGCGTGTCGAGCGACTTCGCATTCACAACTGTAAAGCCGATGGCTCCAGCCTTCGGATACTTCGCGAACTCGCCGACGCATCTTGAGAGATCATCCGGCGAAGTAAAGAACGCATCATCATCGATGATGAACCAGTACTCCCCTTTTGCGACCTGAAGCAATCGGTTGCGCCCTTCGCATGAGCCGAGATTCCTTTCGTAGAGGAGTGTCCTGACGCGTTGATCCTTCGCGGTTAGTTCGTGGAGGTATTTCACGGTCTCATCGGTCGAGCCGTTGTCACCGATGAGAATCTCGATATTTGGATAGGTTTGCGTGAGGCACGAGTCGATGCATTCCTTTAGATAAGAATGCCGATTGCGCGTGATGATGATAATGCTGACGGTGGGCTTTGCCATCGATCAGCGATTAGAAGCCGATATTGGCAAGCGCTCGCGCTGCTTCGGGTCCGGTCGTCGTGGAAGTTTCGGTCGTTACTCCTGCAAGTTTGTCGTTGTCAATAGACTCCAGGAATTTGCCGAAACCTTCGAGTATGCTGCGAAGTCGTGCGAGTGTCGATTCGTATTCCGAGCGCACACGAATCAGATCGGACTCCGCGCGCTGCAAATCCAAGCGAATATCATTGAGCTTTCGGTCACGCAGCAGTTCAGCTTCGCGAAGTATGAGTTCTGCTTCTTTTTTAGCTTGCTCCTCGATCTTGACTGCGGTCGATTGCGCTGCAACGAGTGTCCGTTCGAGGGTTTGTTCGAGGTTGAGATAGTGCGCAAGCTGGCGTTCGATGTCGGCACGGCGTTCGTCTGCTTCGCGGCGTTCGCTCATGAGCAGCTCGATCTCTTCGGAGACCTGCGCAAGATATGGCTGGACTTCTTCGGGATCGAAGCCGCGCATCTTCTGCTGGAATTCTTTTTTCTTAACGTCGAGGGCGGAAAGTCGCATGACAAACTCTTAAGACAAGATCAAAACAAACATTCGAAGATGGAGCAACACCAAAGATTACGCTCGCGCTCCAAAGAGTGCACTCCCAATTCGGACGATCGTCGAGCCTTCTTCAATCGCGACTTCGAAGTCGCCGGACATCCCCATCGAAAGTTGATCAAATTCGGCCAGCGAGTATTTTGTTCGAACTGAATCTCTGAGCATGCGCAGGCCCGCAAACTGTGGCCGCACTCGCTCGGGATCATCAGCATAGGTTGCTATTCCCATCAAACCTCGAAGCCGAAGATTCTCGGTTGTACCAAGCAAGCTTTCGAGAAACCGATCCAATTCATCTGGCTCGATTCCATGCTTTTCGGGCTCCCCGCTGATGTTGACCTCGATGAGCACGTCAATCGTGCGACCGGCAACTTGCGCGCGTTTCGAAAGCTCGATCGCCGTATCGAGCGAATCAAGACCATGCATGAGCACTACGAATGTGGCGATCTGCTTTGCCTTGTTCGATTGCAGATGCCCGATCATGTGCCAGCAAATATCTTCGGGAAGCTCGGCTGCCTTTCGCACAAGTTCCTGCACGCGATTTTCGCCGAAGTCTCGAAGGCCAAGATCGTATGCAGCCTGCATAGTGACAAGGGAGATGGTCTTGGTAACCGCGAGTAGCAGGACCTCACTTCTGTCGCGACCCGCTTTATTACAGGCTTTCAAGATCCTATCTTCAACCGCCGCGAGTCCGATCATATCCTCCCTTTCATTTCATCCTTCGCCATTGACAGATGATCCCACTTAGCTTGGCTTCGAGGTTGATGATCTCTCGTTGCGATTTCGGGATTTGAGAGCGACTTGAGGATTTTCTGACTCAGTCTCTCATTGATCTCTGCGTGGCGCAGGATTGCCTCCATACTGCCGGTCGAAGGGTTGTACCAACGAGAATGCTTACCTTCTTCACGCTTAAGAATACACCCAGACGCGAAGCGCTTCACGCCACACAGTTAGGGGTGCGCAAATTCCGAATCGTTGTCCAAAAGTAGATCCCGACCGTGTGGCACGAAGGGCCTCCTTCGTGACCCGATCCCACACCCACATCTTTCCGCAGCTGAAAAAGCCCGGGTCGCGAAGCAGGCGCTTCATGGCACACAGTTAAGGGTGCGCAATTCCCGAATCGTTGTCCAAAAGTAGATCCCGACCGTGTGGCACGAAGGCCCCCTTCGTGACCCGAACCCATCCTCAAAGTTTTCCTCATCCGAAAAAGCCCGGGTCGCGAAGCAGGCGCTTCACGACACACAGACGAATGCGTGCTGTCACCTTCATACTTCATAACTCATACTTCAAACTTGCCCGAACAGGGCCTCCTTCGTGGCCCGCATCCCGGCCAGTAGCGCCTGCCCTTGTCAGCTTAAGATTTCGCGAGCGCTTCGGCGCCGCCGACGATCTCCAAAATCTCTTTCGTGATCGCTGCCTGACGGGCTTTGTTGTACTTGAGCTGCAACGACGACACGAGATCTCTCGCATTGCGCGTTGCCGCGTCCATCGCTGTCATGCGGGCGCCCTGCTCCGCTGCGTTCGATTCGAGCAGCGCCTTCCAGACCATCGTTTCGAGATGTTTCGGAACGAGCACATCGAGAATGGCTGCTGGCTCGGGCTCGTAGATATACTCGATGTTCGTTTCGGCAGGACCGCCTTCGTTCATTTGTGATTCATCGAGTACTGGAAGTACGCGTTCGGCTACCGGACGTTGCGCAACGACAGATTTGAATTCGTTGAAGAGGATTTCGACGCGGTCGTATGCGCCTTGATTGAATTGCTCGGTCGCATATTGTGTGATCTCCTTCGCGGTCGCGAATTCAAGCTTGGTGAAAATTCCGACGAACCGGTTGACGACCGGGAAATTCCGCTTCGTGAAATAATCGGTACCTCGACGACCAACTGTCAACAGATCGAGGCGCTTGCCGCTCAGATGCTGCTCGTACTCATCGCGGATACGCGATTCGGCAAAGCGGATCAGACCTGAGTTGAACGCGCCGGCAAGCCCGCGATCGCTCGTGACGATGATCATGAGCACGCGCTGTTCAGACGGCGAAATATCCTGACGGCCATAAAGCAATGGCGATTTGCCCGTCTCTTCTTCAGCCGAGCGAAGCAGATCCTTAAGCAATCCATCGAGTGCTTTTGCATAGGGACGGGCAGAGTTCATCGAATCCTGCGCGCGGCGAAGTTTTGCAGCAGCGACCATCTTCATCGCCTGCGTGATCTTCGCTGTCGATTTGAACCCGACGATCCGATTCTTGATCTCTCTAAGTGTCGCCATACTTCTGTTACTTCACAAACTTATTTAGCCGGACTTTTTACCGGCATCAGTCACGAATGAACGGCGGCAGCGCCTGTTCGATATTGAGCGGCATATCGTTCGGCAAGAGCCCGGTTT